>NZ_JBHVPZ010000020.1:0-175674 GCF_042887135.1 Kitasatospora sp. NPDC057965 | reverse complement strand
TGGCACGCTGTTGAGTTCTCAAGGAACGGACGCTTCCTTCAGGCGGCTTTCACACCGGCCCTCCGGGCGCTTCGTTCTTTCGTGTTTCCAGCTTATCAGACGTTTTCCGCTCCGTTTTTCGGAGCTTCATTCATCGGACTTCGCTTTCCACTTGTCCCCGCTCTCTCGCGGCGACTCCGGAACTGTACGGGGACCGACCCGCCACATGCAAATCGTCCCGCCCTGCTGACGCAGGACGGGACGATCGGCGGTTCGAGCAGCGCCTCAGGCGCGGCCCATCTCCTCGGCGATGGCCGCCGCGAAGGCGTCGATGTCCGCCTCCGTGGTGTCGAACGCGCACATCCAGCGGACCTCGCCGGTGTGCTCGTTCCAGAAGTAGAAGCGGTAGCGCTTCTGCAGTCGCTCGCTCACCTCGCGCGGGAGGATCGCGAAGACCGCGTTGGCCTGGGCCGGGCGGACGACGGTCACGCCGTCGATCTTGCGGACCGCTGCCTCCAGGCGGCCGGCCATGGCGTTGGCGTGGCCGGCGTTGCGGAGGTAGAGGTCACCGGCGAGCAGTGCCTCGAACTGGACCGAGACGAAACGCATCTTCGACGCGAGCTGCATCGAGGTCTTGCGCAGGAACTTGATGTTCCGGACCTTCTCGGGGTTGAGCACGACCACGCACTCACCGAACAGCAGGCCGTTCTTCGTGCCGCCGAAGGACAGCACGTCGACGCCCACGTCCGTGGTGAAGGCGCGCAGCGGGACGCCGAGCGAGGCGGCGGCGTTGGCCAGCCGCGAGCCGTCCACGTGGACCAGCATGCCGAGCTGGTGCGCGTGGTCGACGATCGCCCGGATCTCCTCCGCGGTGTAGAGGGTGCCGAGCTCGGTGCTCTGGGTGATCGAGACCGCGAGCGGCTGCGCGCGGTGCTCGTCGCCGTAGCCCCAGGCCTGCTGGTCGATGAGCTCGGGGGTGAGCTTGCCGTCCGGGGTGGGGACGGTGAGCAGCTTGATGCCGCCCATCTTCTCCGGTGCGCCGCCCTCGTCCACGTTGATGTGGGCGCTCTCGGCGGCGATCACCGCGCCCCAGCGCGGGAGCAGGGCCTGCAGGGCGACGACGTTGGCGCCGGTGCCGTTGAAGACGGGGTACGCCTCGGCCTGCTCGCCGAAGTGGCGGCGGAAGACGTCCTGCAGGTGGGTGGTGTAGTCGTCCTCGCCGTAGGCGATCTGGTGGCCGCCGTTGGCGAGGGCTATCGCGGCGAGGACCTCGGGGTGCACGCCGGCGTAGTTGTCGCTGGCGAAGCCGCGGACGGCGGGGTCGTGCCGCCGTACCGCGTCGGTGCGGCCGGAGGGGTCGGTCGCGGAGGGGTCGGTCATCGGGCTGTCAGCCACAGGTGCTGTCCGTTCAGTTCTTCTGCGGGGCGGTCCCAGAGGCCCGCCAGGTGGGTGGCGAGGTCGGCGGTGTCGGTGAAGCCGGTGAACTTGGCGTCCGGCTTCTCGGCCCGCATCTCGGGACTGACCAACGCCTTGATCACCAGGATCGCAGCCGCGGCGGTGGGCTTGCCGTCCTCGGCGGTGGTCTCCTTGCGGAAGGAGTCCGCCATGGCGAGCGTCCAGGCCTCGGTGGCGGCCTTGGCGGCGGCGTAGGCGGCTCCGCCGGCGGTGGGCTTGTGGGCGGCGGCGGCGGAGATCATCGCGTACCGGCCGGACTCGCTGCGGAGCAGGGCGGGCTGGAACGCCAGCGAGGTGTGCTGGAGGGTGCGCACGACGGTGTCGTGCAGGAAGTCCCAGTCGTCGAGCCGGCTGTCGAAGAAGGTCTTGCTGCCGCGCCAGCCGCCGACGAGGTGGAACACGCCGTCGACGTGGCCGTGCTCGGCCTCCAGGTGGTCGGCCCAGTCGTGGACCTCCTGCGGGTCGAGGAGGTCGATGACCTGGCCGCTGACCCGTGCGCCGCGGACGGCGACGCGGACGGTGTCGAGCGCGGACTCCAGGCGGCGGGCGTCGATGTCGGCGCCGATGACGGTGGCGCCGTCGGCGGCGAGGCGGCGCAGCACGGCCTGGCCGGCCGGGCCGCTGGCTCCGGCGACGGCGATGACCTTGCCGGTCAGCGGTCCCTTGGGTGCGGTGGTCACGCGGCAG
This sequence comes from Kitasatospora sp. NPDC057965, assembly GCF_042887135.1. Classification (NCBI taxonomy): domain Bacteria; kingdom Bacillati; phylum Actinomycetota; class Actinomycetes; order Kitasatosporales; family Streptomycetaceae; genus Kitasatospora; species Kitasatospora sp. NPDC057965. The sequence goes on along the minus strand of NZ_JBHVPZ010000020.1, from coordinate 173,553 downwards.
CTCCCTGCAGGCCGGCACCGGTGATGCCGGCGGTCGAGGCGATGACGCCGCCGAGCTTCTTCGAGAGGGCCTCGTAGAACATGCTCAGCGGGAACTCGTCGGGGACCACAGCGTCGCACAGGGCCTTGTTGAGCGCCTTGCCGTCGGTGATGTCGAACGGGAGCGCCTCGGTGCCCTTCGCCCAGGTGGAGGCGGGGTGCGGGGTGAGGTAGCGGGAGACCAGCTCGTAGGCGGCGATCCAGTGGGCCGGCTTGGGGCGGTCGATGCCGTCGCGGTAGAGGGTCTCGATCTCGGCGCAGAGGGCGTTGGTGACCTGCGGGGCGCGCTCCCAGTCGATGCTGAGGCGGTTGTCGCGCCACTGGAGGGCGTTGTTCTTGTGCAGGTAGGCGAAGAGCAGCTGGCCGCCCATGCCGTCGTAGTTGCGCACGCGGTCGCCGCTGACCGGGAAGCGGAAGAGGCGGTCGAAGAGGATGGCGTACTGGACGTCGCGGGCGTGCTCGTTGCCCTCGGTCTCCAGCTGCACCGCCTCCTTGAAGGTGGTGAGGTCGCAGCGGAGCTCCTCCAGGCCGTACATCCAGAACGGGCTGCGCTGCTTGATCATGAAGGGGTCGAACGGCAGGTCGCCGTGGCTGTGGGTCCGGTCGTGGATGAGGTCCCAGAGCACGAAGGTCTGCTGCGAGCGCTCCTGGTCGTCCAGCAGGGCGGCGGCGTCGGCGGGGATCTCCAGGCCGAGCTGCTGGACGGCGTTGGTGGAGACGACGCGGAAGCGGGCGGCCTCGCGGTCGCAGAAGATGCCGCCCCAGGTGAAACGTTCCGGCGCCTTGCGCACGGCCACGGTCTCGGGGAAGAGGACGGCGGAGTTGGTGTCGTAGCCGGCCGTGAAGTCGTTGAAGGTGATCGGCACGAACATCGGGTTGTCGAAGCGGGTGCGCTCCAGCTCGGCGAGCCACTCGGGCCAGACGACGTTCAGCAGGACGGCTTCGAGGTTGCGGTCCGGGTTGCCGTTCTGGGTGTACATCGGGAAGACGACCAGGTGCTGCAGGCCGTCCTCGCGCTGGTCGGCGGGCTGGAAGGCGAGCAGCGAGTCCAGGAAGTCGGGCTCCCGGTAGCCGGTGTCGGCCCACTTGGCCAGGTCGGCGTCGACGGCGGCCAGGTAGGCGGCGTCGTGCGGGAAGTGCGGGGCCAGCTCGGCGACGGCGGTGCGCACGGTGGCGACCAGCGGGTCGACCGTGTGGCGCTGCACGGAGGCCAGGTCGATGGAGCCGTCCTTGGACTGCAGGGGGCGCAGGGTCTCGACGGCGTCCTTCAGACGCAGCCAGGCCGGGTGCTCGGCGAGGTTCTGGGCCGGGGCGTCGGCCGCCACAGCGAGCCTTGACGAAAGATTCTGCATCGGGGACTCACTTCGACAGGAGGGTTTCAACGAGGCCACCATAAGTACGAAAGGTTCTTCTGTTCAAGGGGGGGCCTGAGCGACGGATCTGCGGCGACGCGTGCCCGGGGCGCGAACGGCGGCCGTGCGGACGGCCGGTGGGACCTTCCGGACAGGCCGGGCGAAACCCCCAAGGCGACCATGCCGCGCGGCTCCGGACCCCGCCACCGGGGGGAGGTTCCACGCCCGGCCGCACCCGGCCGCACCACGGCCGGCACCTCCGTGCGCCCCCGTTCGCGCCCTGCCGCAGGGGGCGGCGGGCCCCGATCGTGGACGGGACGCCCGTCCGCGCCGCCCGGGAGGCCGCCGTTGCACGGTCCGAACCTGGTCAGCTGGCTGCTCGCCGTGCTCTCCGCGGCCTCCGGGGGCTACTGCCTCTCCCGGCTGCGCCACGCCCCGTGCGTTCCGGCGGACGGCGCGCCCGTCCCGGTGGGCGCCGGGCCGCGGTGGCTGCGCGCCCACGAGTCGGATCTGGCCGAGGGGCTGATGGGCTGCGGGATGGCGGCCATGGCGGTGACCGGGACGGCCGTGCCGGGCGAGGTGTGGGCCTGGGTGTACGGTCCGCCCGCGGTGCTCCTGCTGCTCGCGGCCCTGTGCCGGCCGGCCCGGCGCGCGCACCGGCTGCACCACGCGGTCGGCGCGCTGGCGATGACGTACATGGCGCTGGTGATGACGGCCGCGCCCGGCCACGCCGGGCACCACCCGGCGGCGGGCCCACCGGCGCTGACCGGCGCGCTGCTCGTCTACTTCGGCGGGTACGCGCTGTGGTCCGGCAGCCGGCTGCTGAGCGGGCCCGGCGGGGCGGTGCCGGTGCCCGCGGCGGCCGGGCTGCCCCGGGCCTGCCGGCTGTCGGTGGTCATCGGCATGTTCGCCATGCTCCTGACCACGTAGGACGTCCGTCCCGGGACCGTCCGACCGCCGCACGGCACCACGGGAAGCCGCCACGCCGGAGCACGGTCGTGGCGTTGGTCACTGGGCGACCGAAAGTCGTACCACCGCGCCCCGGCAGCGCATAAGTTGGCGGGAAGCGCACTGTCGCGCTCCGTTTGCCCTCGGGGAGCCCATGCCATGACGGCCCTGCTCGGCCTGCTGCTGCTCGGACTGCTGCTCGCCACCGCCGCCCCCCGGCTGCTGGCCCGGGCGCGCTGGGTGGAGCGGGAACCGGTGCTGGCGCTGCTGGTCTGGCAGTGCCTGGTGGTGGCCGTGCTGCTGTGCTGCGCGCTGAGCCTGGTGCTGGCCGCGATGGCCGCCCTGCCCGCCCTGCGGGAGGTGCTGTTCTCCTGCGCGCCGAACGGCGTCGAGGCCGCGTACGGGCTGCACAACGCCGAGGGCTGGGGGCGGCTGTGCGCGGCGGTGCTGGCGGCGGGCGCTCTGCAGACGGTGTTCGCGCTGACCCGCGAGGTCCGTACGGCGAAGGCGCTGCGCGCCCGGCGGCACGCCCAACTGGCGAAGCTGTCACCGCCGTTGCCGGAGTCGATCGAGCCGGCCTCCGGTCAGGGCGCCCGGCCGCGCCGGGAGCGGCTGGTGGTGCTGGAGAACGTCCGCCCGGAGGCGTGGTCGCTGCCGGGGCAGGACTCCCGGCTGGTGGTGACCACCGGGGCAATGCGTCAGCTGACGGACCGGGAGCTGGCGGCGGTTCTCAGCCACGAGCGCGGGCACGTCCGGGCCCGCCACCACTGGCTGGCGCAGGTCGCCCAGGCGCTCGCCTCCGGGTTCCCCGGGGTCGGGGTGTTCAGCGCCTTCCGCGACCAGGTGGGCGAGCTGGTGGAACTGGCGGCGGACGACCGGGCGGCGCGCCGGCACGGGCGGCACACCACGGCGCTGGCGCTGGCCGAGATCAATCTGGGGCGCGGGGTGTTCGGTTCCTGCCCGCCCGGGCTGGCACAGTCCCCGAAGCGGGTGGACCGGCTGCTGGCCGGACGGCCGCGGCTGTCGGTGCCGGGCCGGCTGCAGGTGACCCTGTTCGCCCTGGCGACGCCCGCCACGGTCGTGGTCCTGGCCGCCGCGCCGGGGCTGCTCGCCCTGCGCTGACCACCGGGGCCATCGGGGCCCCCGGCACCACCAGGACGACCGGGCGGACCGGGAGGACCGGGAGGACCGGGAGGACCGGCACCGCCGGGACGACCAACCGGCCGGAAGCACCGGCGGGTTGGCGAGAGGTCAGTCGGCGATCGGGGCCCCGCAGGCCGGCTCAGGGTCGTCGGCCAGGGTGAGCGAGAGCACCTCACGGTGCAACGGGCGCGCCTCTTCGTAGCGCCGGTGCCCCTCCTCGGTCAGCGCGACCTTGATGCCGCGCCGGTCCTCGACACACATCGCGCGGGTGACCAGCCCGGCCTTCTCCAGCCGGCCGATCAGCCGGGAGAGCGCGCTCTGACTGAGGTGCACGGTGGGGGCCAGCTCCTGGACCCGCAGTCCGTGGCCGGTGCCGTCACAGCCCTCGACCAGGCGCTCCAGCACCTCGAACTCGCTCATGCCCAGGCCGAACTTCTCCCCGAGCTCGCGGTCGAGCAGGCAGGAGGTCTGGGCATGGCGGGCCAGCAGGTCGCGCCACTGGGCGACCAGACCGGCCTCCGCCGGGGAGTCGAGTTCAGCCACGGCGCCACAGTATCACAGGCGCCAGCAACTTATGCGTTAACATTTTATTCACTTGCATTGGATGCACGTGCATGTAGTCTCTTGGGCCATGACCACAGCGACCGCCACGACATCCGACGCACCGTCAGCTGCCGGAGGCCACTGGACCCCCCGCCTCTGGGGCACCCTGATCGTGCTCTGCGCCGCGCTCTTCCTGGACACCCTGGACGTCTCGATGGTGGGCATCGCCCTGCCGTCCATCGGCTCCGAACTGCACCTCTCGACCTCCACCCTGCAGTGGGTGGTCTCCGGCTACGTGCTCGGCTACGGCGGCCTGCTGCTGCTCGGCGGCCGTACCGCCGACCTGCTCGGCCGCCGCCGAGTCTTCCTCGCCGCGCTCGCCGTCTTCGCCGCCGCCTCCCTGCTCGGCGGCCTGGTCGACGACGGCGGGCTGCTGATCGCCGCCCGCTTCCTGAAGGGCGTCGCGGCCGCCTTCACCGCGCCGGCCGGCCTGTCGATCATCACCACGACGTTCCCCGAGGGCCCGGCCCGCAACCGGGCGCTGTCCATCTACACCACCTGCGGCGCCAGCGGCTTCTCGCTCGGCCTGGTGCTCAGCGGGCTGCTCACCTCGGTCGGCTGGCGCTGGACCTTCCTGGTGCCGGTCCCGATCGCGCTGATCGCGCTGGTCTTCGCCGTCCGGCTGCTCCCCCGCCCGGCCGAGGAGAAGCCGCACGGCCGTTACGACGTGCTCGGCGCGATCACCGGCACCGCCTCCGTCCTGCTGCTGGTCTTCACCGCCACCGAGGCGCAGGGCGCGGGCTGGCTCAGCCTGCGCACCCTGGGCTCGCTCGCCGTCGTGGTGCTGCTCGTCGCGGCCTTCCTGGTGACCGAGACCCGCACCGCGCACCCGCTGGTGCGGCTCGGCATCTTCCGCAACGGCGGGGTCGCCCGCGCCAACGTGGTCGCCTTCGCGATGGCCGGCGCGTACGGCGGCTTCCAGTTCGTGGTCACCCTCTACCTGCAGGAGCTGCTCGGCTGGTCGGCCCTGGCGATGGCGCTCGGCATGCTCCCGGCCGGTGCGATGGTCGCCCTCTCGGCGCCCTTCATGGGACCGGTGGTGGACCGCTTCGGCACCGGCCGGCTGCTGCCGATCGGCCTGCTCGCCCTGGTCGGCGCGTTCGCCCTGTTCCTGCGGCTGGACGAGCACAGCTCGTACCCGGCGCTGGTGCTCCCGTCGATCGTCCTGCTCGGCATCGGCTTCGCGCTGGCCTTCCCCTCGGTCAACATCGCCGCCACCGACGGGGTGGCCGACGAGGAGCAGGGGCTCGCCTCCGGGCTGGTGAACACCGCGATCCAGGTGGGCACCGCGGTCGTGCTGGCCGGCGCCACCGCGATCATCACCGCCGGCAACGGCGGCGGCACCAGCGCCCAGGCCCAGCTGGACGGCTACCGGCCCGCACTGCTCTTCGTCACCGGGGTCGCGCTGGTCGGGCTGCTGATCGCGGTGACCGGCGCCGTGCTCGACCGCCGGAAGAAGGCAACTCCCCTGCCGGTACTGGACTATGATTATCCGTCAGTAAGCCGGGAAGACCTGGCTGAGCGGCGCGACGAGATCCTCAGCAAGAGCTGACCGCCGAGCACCGGACGACGGTCGGCCCGGTCCCCGACCCGGGGTTCCCGGCACCCGCGTCCGGCCCTCGCCGTCGGACCGGGCGCCGGCTCTACCAAACCCCCGTGTTGGTAGGGCCGGCGCCTCCGTACGAACCGAACCGGACCGCACGGCCAAGGGCCGGACACCGCGGTTCGCCCGTCGGCCCGGCCAGTATATTGGCCGCCAGCCAACGAACGTACGGAGCAGACACGATGGCACCTCGCGGGGATTCGGTCAATGAGGAGATGCGTCAGCGCTCCCGGCGACGCATCATGCGGGCCACCGTCGAACTGGTCGACCAGCGCGGATACGCCGGGACGACGCTGACCGACATCGCCGAGCGGGCCGGACTCGCGCGCGGGCTGCTGTCCTACTACTTCGACGGCAAACGGCTGCTGATGCAGTCCGCGACCCACCGGATGATGCACCAGACGCTCTCCGCCGCCCTCGACGAGCTGGCCCCGGACGCGGGCCCGGAGGCCCGGCTCGCCCGGGCCATCGACGCGGTGCTCGGCCTGGCCATGGACCACCCGCGGGTGATGCGCTCGCACCTCGCGCTGATCCTCGACCCGGACACCGGCGCCTTCGTCCAGGACCCGGAGCAGCAGCGGCTCGGCGCCCTCCTCCAGGGGCTGCTGCGCGACTGGGGGGCGCCCGACCCGGCGGCCGAGCACGCGGTGCTGCGCAGTGCGCTGATGGGCGGTTGCATAGGCGTGCTGCTGCCCGGGGCGGAGCTGCCGCTGGCCCCGATCCGCGCCGACCTGTTCCGCCGTTACGACCTGCCCTGGCAGCTGGGCCGCCCGCCGCAGCCGCTCCCGCCGGAACGGGAACGGCCGCCGGCCCGCGGCTGACCCGCGGCGGCCGGCGGCCGCTCCCCGTCGTGCTCCGGTCGCCTCCCGGCTCCCCGGTCCCCGGTCCCCGGTCTCCCGGCTCCCGTTCTCCCGGCCTGCTCCCGGCTCGCGCTCAGCGCTCCTTCAGGATCGAGGACAGCAGGTCGATGGTGCGCTCGGGCGTGAGACTGTCCACGCAGAGCCGTTCCATGACCTGGATGTAGGCGTCCACGTCGTCGCGCTTGTCCAGGTACAGCGCACTGGTCAGCTGCTCCAGGTAGACCACGTCGGCGAGGTCCTGCTCGGGGAAGCGCAGGATGGTGAACGCACCGGACTCACCCGCGTGCGCGCCGAAGCGGAACGGCATGACCTGGATGACCACGTTGGCCTGCTCGGCGGCGTCGATCAGGTACTGGACCTGGCCGCGCATCACCTTCGGCCCGCCGACCGGCCGGCGCAGCGCGGCCTCGTCGATGACCGCCCAGAGCCGCGGGCTGTTGCCCTCGGTGAGCAGCTTCTGGCGGCGCATGCGCAGGCTGACCCGGCGCTCGACCTCCTCCTCGCTGATCACCGGCCGACTCTGGCCGAAAACCGCCCGTGCGTACTCCTCGGACTGGAGCAGGCCGGGGACGAACTGGACCTCGTAGGTACGGATGAGGGCAGCGGCCTCCTCAAGGCCGACGTAGGTCTGGAACCAGCCCGGCAGGACGTCGTTGAAGCTGTGCCACCAGCCCGACTTGTTCGCCTCGCGGACCAGGCCGAGCAGAGCCTCGCGTTCGAGGCCGTCGTCCACGCCGTAGAGGCTGAGCAGGTCGGCGACGTCGCGTTCCTTGAAGCTGACCCGGCCGAGTTCCATGCGGCTGATCTTGGACTCGGAGGCGCGAATCGCGTAGCCCGCATCCTCGCGGGTGATGCCGCGCGTCTCGCGGAGCCGGCGCAGCTGGGAGCCGAGGAGGATCCGGCGGACCATCGAGCCGCCGCCCGGCTGAACTGTGGTCATGCGGTCCTAACCTCCACCTAGGGCAAACAGCGCACAGTCTGCCATCAGTTGAGCGCTCACGGTGCCGATACTGACGGATGTTCCTATCAGTTCTGCACTCCATGCACCAGGATGCACGTGCATCCGGCGCTTGCATATGCCATTTGAACGACTGCACGTGAATCGACTCTTGCATCTGCAGTGAGCGCAGAGCACGATGGTGCACGTGCACCTGCACATCCCTGGCAATCCCGCGGGCTCCGCGTCGACCCCACGCGCGATTCCGTGCACCGGCCCGGCAGCGCCCCCGCGCCTCCGGGCCCTCGTGCGCGCGCGCCTGGTCGAGGGGCGGCCGCGCGGCCGAGCGAGTCGGAGGTGACCGGCATGACCCCGGCGGGTCCAGCCGTGTCCGCCCCCTTATGGGAGGAGCTCTTCATGAGCACCGGAACGGCCTTGGCAGTCGACCCCCATGTGGTCACCTGTACGCTCGCTCCCCGCTATGAGGCTGTGAGAACCGCGCGCGACTTCGCCAGGACCGCCCTGCAGCGCTGGGGGCTGGGCGAGCTCTTCGACGACGTCGCGCTGGTGGCGTCGGAGCTGGTGACCAACGCGCTGCGGCACGCGATCGGCGCGTGTCCCACCGCGGCGGACGACTACGACTTTCCCACGCATCCGGCGGCGGAGAGCCGGCTGCCGATCCGAATAAGCCTCGTGCACCGCGCCCCCCAGATCGTCTGCGCGGTGAGCGATCCCAGCAGCGCCGGCCCGGTGGCCCGGGAGGCGGACTTCGTGGCGGAGTCCGGCCGGGGCCTGCACCTGGTCGACTCGTTCAGCCGCTCCTGGGGCTGGCACCCGCTGGGCAGCGGCAAGGTCGTCTGGGCGCTGTTCGAGGCCGAGGAGGCGCAGCGGTTGGCGCCCGCCCCGGTGGGCGAGTTCGGCGGACGGCACCGGCGTTCGGCCTGACCGGCGCCCGAGGGCATCGTGTCCGACGGCATCGCGTCCGACGGCGCGAGCGCGCGGAATCACCACAGTACGGCGAACGGCACCCCGGCAGCGGCGACCGGCGGCCCTCGGGCAGCGGGCACCGGCGGCCCACCGGTGGTGGCGGCGTCGTGATCCGCGTGCGGCGGCGGTCCGCACGGGACCGCGCGACGAAGGCTCCGCGGCGAAGGCCCTGCGACAGCGGCCCGGAACGACGGCTCCGGGCGAGGCCTTCAGGAAAAGACAAAGGCCGTCGTGGTGTCAGCACCCACGACGGCCCCCCGATGTGAAGCCGGCGGCCGGTCAGACCGCCAGGTGGTCGAACTCCCCGTCCTTCGCCCCCAGGAGCAGTGCGGCGATCTCGGCGCGGGTGTAGATGAGCGCCGGACCGTCCGGGAACCGCGAGTTGCGCATCGCCACCTCGCCCCCCGGGAGCGCGGCGAACTCGACGCAGTTGCCCTGGGAGTTGCTGTGCAGGCTCTTCTGCCAGACCACGCCCTCAAGGTCGGTCGCGGCCATCCCGTTGTACGTGTCGGACGTGTCGAACGTGTCGTGCGTGTCGTGCATAGAAATCTCCCGAAGAGCTCCGGAGTGGGTCGTTCGGCTCGGCGCCCCGGCCCCGGCCGAACGGACGGGCCGGCCCCGTACTGGCCCGGCACACCGCCTCACTTGACGTGATGATAGCTCCAGTGCACGTGCATCAGCACGGGACGTTGCAGGTGCACGGCCTTTTCGACACCGAACCGGAACTCTTCACAAGGCGCCCGCCTGACGGTACGTAAACGGACAAAGCCGACTGAATCGGCAAGCCGCCGATAACCGCCCGTAGGCGGTCACCCGCCGATTGTTGATCTTCGAACGCCCGGAGTCGCCCTTCCGTGACCCTCCGTCAGGTCGCCCGCATGCTGTGAGACATCTCACGCGCCGGACCGGCAACGCGGTTCCCGTTCCGGCGCATCTGAACGGGTACCGGGAGAACTGCCGCCCGAGGGTCGGTTATGTCCGGTTTTCACGGTGGCCGCCCCTCTCGGTTCGGCAGCCGACTGCGGGACGGGCGGACCGATGTCCTACGATCTCCGCCATGAGCACCGCAGCCATCCCGGGCGCGCCACTGCCCGTCCGCACTCCAGGCTCCCGTGCGCGGGGGCGCCACCGCCGTCCCGAGCGCCCCGAGATCCCGGCCGGTTCCCCGGCCCTGCTGCTCGCCGTCCCCGCGGCCGCCGGGCCGGAATCCCGGCCCGTCGTCGAGGAGCTGCTGTCCATCGTCCGCAGCGAGCAGAACGGCGTGCGGACCGCCGCCGGCTACCTGCCCTCCGGTGGCACCGAGGGCGAGGCGGGCGGCGAGCGCACCGTGGCCGAGCTGCTGGCCGAGGCGGCCGAGGCCGGCCTGCCCGCGCCGGTCGTGGTGCCGCTGGTGCCCGGCCCGCACGACTTCCTCCCCCAACTGCACGCGCTGGCCGCCGAGTACGGCGCCCCGGTGACCGACACGCTGGGCCCGCACCCGCTGCTCGCCGAGGCCGTCCACGTCCGCCTCTCCGAGGCCGGACTGGCCCGCGCCGACCGGGCCCGGCTGTTCGCCATCGCGACCGCCGCCGACGGCGTGGTGCTCACCACCGTCGGCGGGCAGGTCGCCGCCGACGCCGCCGGCATCACCGGCATGCTGCTGGCCGCCCGGCTCGCGGTACCGGTGGTCGCCGCCGCACTGGACGTGCCCGGCTCGGTGGCGGATGCCGTCGCCCACCTCAAGGAGATGGGTGCCCAGAACCCGGCGCTGGCCCCGCTGGTGATCGGCCCCGAGGCGGACGCCGAGCTGCTCGCCGCGGCCGCCGAGGAGTCCGGCTGCCCGTCGGCCGCGCCGCTGGGCGCGTACCAGGCGGTCGGCCAGCTGGTCGCCTCCACCTACCTGGCCACCCTGCCGGCCTTCGACCCCGAGGACGGGTCCGAGGAGGCCGGCGTCGAGGCGGGCGCGGCGCGCGCCGCCGGCCGGCACGCCGCCCAGTAGCACCCACCGCGCGACGCCGCCGTGCGAAGGGCCCGGAACGGTTCGTCCGCTCCGGGCCCTCGGCGTCTACCGGCCGACCCGGGTGGTGGGCGCGGCGGCGTCCTTCAGTCGCAGCGCGGGCACCTGCACCGGCCGTGACTGGCCGGCCAGGGTGGGCACCACGGCCGCGGCGGCGTTCCACCGCGGCTGGGCGGTGCCCTCCTCACCGGCCCGGCGCACCTGGAGCACCTCGGTGGAGCCGGCCCGGCGCAGCAGGATGTTCTTGGGCGGCCCGGCCTCCGGGTCCAGCCACAGTTCGTTGCCGCCGAACTCGCAGTCCAGCACCAGCAGGTCGTCCGGCTTGCCGTCGGCCCCGGCGCGGAAGGCGATCCCGGCCCGGCGGTAGCCGGTGAAGCGGCAGCGGCCGAAGGTGACGGACTCTCCGGCGAGTTCGTGCCGGGTGGTGGAGACCGCGAAGTCGCTGTGCCCGGCGGCGTCGATCAGCAGGCCGTCGAACACGGTGCCCTTGTCCCGGCCGAGCGCGTGCAGGGCCACTCCCCCGGCCGCGTTGCCGTAGAGCACGCTCGCGGTGTAGTCGAAGTCGTTGAGGTAGGCGCCGTGCTCGATGCCCCAGCCGCCGTTGTGGTAGGCGGCGAACTCGGTGACGACGTGGTGCTGCTTGGCGTTGAGCCAGACGAAGATGCCGTCCTGCAGGTTGTTGTGGGCCAGGCAGCGCTGGAAGGTCCAGACGCCCTCGCTGTTCTCCGGCCACTCGAAGCCGGAGGCGCCGTTGGCCCCCCGCACGCCGACCGCCACGCAGTCCAGCGCCTTGCCGCCGGTGCCGGCGCCGAGGTTGAAGCCGGTCAGCCGGTAGGCGCGGGGGTTGGGTTCGAGCAGGGTGCGGGAGGCCACGCAGGACTCGTAGACGATGTCGTCGGAGGGCTGCTGGGGGGTGCGGGTGTCCAGCGGCCCGTCCCACCAGTAGGCGTCCTCCCAGGTCTCGTGGCTGATGCAGCCGCGGAAGGTGATGCCGTGGCTGGCGTGCGGGACGTACGCGTGGCTGCCGGCGTCGCGGACCACCACGCCCTCGACGACGGTGCCGCGGGCGGCGTCGCCGAGCCGGTGGAAGTGCAGGCCGTAGCGGCCGAGCACCGGCGCGGTGACCGGAGCGGTGCCGTCGGCGCCCTTCCAGGTCTCCTTGGTGTCGGCGCGCGGGCCGACCCAGCGCAGCGCGGTGTGCCGGACGTCGGCGCGGCGGGAGCTGGTGAGGTGGACGTGGCTGCGGCCCTTCGCGGTGCCCTCGACCCGGACGCTGCGGGTCAGGTTGAGCACCTCGGCGCCGACGGTGACGCCCCCTCCGGCGGCGACCTTCGGGTGGGGGTGCTTGAGCGGGGTCTCCAGGGTGACGGTGGTTCCGCTGACGGACCGGATGGTGACGAGGTCGTAGCGGTCGGCGAAGCCCTCCTGGTCGGGCGGGCCGGTCGGGGTGACGGCGAGTTCGTCGCCGGGCAGCCAGCCGGCGGGCGGGGCGGCCAGGGCGAGGGCGGTGTCGCCGGCCCTGAGCTCGCCCTCGGCGCGGACCCAGGCGGTCTTGGCGGCGCCGTCCAGCCGCAGGTAGCCCGCGCCGGTGACCCAGAGGCCGACGTCGGTGTCGACCACCTTCATGCCGTCGCCCTGGAAGCGCTTCTCGTCGACGCCGGGGAAGCGCAGGGTGTGGACGTGGGTGCCGTCGGGGGCGAGGGCGAGGGCGCCGCGGACCTCGACGTTGCCGGCGGCGGCGAGGGTGAGGGTGCGGTCGGCGGCGAAGGTGAGCGCGCCGCCGGGCTCGACCAGCAGGGAGCCGACCTCGGCGTCGGTGTCGAGCAGCACCCGGTCGGTGATCCGTACGGCGCCGCGCGGGCCGGGCGGGTTGCCGCCCCAGCCGGCCCGGTCCGACCAGCGGCGTCCGCCCTGGTCCACGGTGGGCGCGGGGGCGGGCTGTTCGGGGGCTCCGCCGACCGGCGGGCCGCTGCCGTCCGTCGGGGCGCCGCCGTGGCCGCCGTCGGGGCCCATCGGTCCAGCGGCCTCGGTCGGGGTCGTCCCGATGACGGCGGCCGGGGTGACGAGCCGGGTCTCGCCGGTCAGCGAGCGGCGCAGGACCTCCTCCCCGCTGATCGCCGCGAAGGCGGTGCCGACGGCGAGCCAGCGCAGTAATGCCCGGCGGGTCAGGTGAGTTCGGGTCGGTTCGGGTGGGATGTCCGCTCTGCGGTGCTTTGCCCTGCGATGCGCTCCAGCCGGCCGAACGGCCGGACGGGAGGCGTCCGGCTCCTCGTCGATGCCCATCGGTGCGTAGCCCTCTCCCCGGACGGCTGCGGCGTGCCGGCGTGCCGCCGACGCTCTGAAGCATAGGCAGTTGCATTGGCCGCGACCGGCGTTGCGGGAAATCGGTCATTTCTGATCATGAAGGGCGGCCATTCGGCCGGGATTTCGTAAACCGTGACGAGCGTCACACATGTTTGCGGTTTGAACGCGCCTCTGCTTAACGTGCTCCCCGTTCGTGGCCACACGGACCCAGTTCGTCCGCGACGCCGAGTCCTGCCGTCGGGCGCACTGGCAGCGCAATGCACCACGGCAGGAGCGGGGGAACCACAGGTAGTTCGCCCAGGACCGGTCCACGGACCGGCCCGGGGCTAGGGGTGAAGCCGCGTCCACAGCGCGGCCGGGCAACTCCAGCCCGAATCCGACAGCTCACCTCGCAGGCGTGGGAGAGGACCGCGTCTTCATGCTGCCCACCAACGGCACCCGACTGTCCGGCCGTACCCGTCGCGCGATCGCCACCCTCGGCGTCGCGGGCATCGGCCTCACCATCCCCTGCCTGACCGCCGGCACCGCCTCGGCCGCCTCCGTCGCCACCTGGGACAAGGTCGCCCAGTGCGAGAGCGGCGGCAACTGGAGCATCAACACCGGCAACGGCTTCTACGGCGGCCTCCAGTTCACCAACTCCACCTGGGCCTCGTTCGGCGGCACCGGCTACGCCGCGCGTGCCGACCTGGCCACCAAGGACCAGCAGATCGCGATCGCCGAGAAGGTCCTGGCCGTGCAGGGCCCCGGCGCCTGGCCGGTCTGCTCGGTCCAGGCCGGTCTGACCAAGGGCGGCGCCCCGGCCGCGGTGGACACCTCCTCCGCCGCCGCCACCACGCCGGCCGCCCAGACCCCGGCCCCGGCCGCCAAGCCCACCGAGAAGCCCGCCGCGGTCCCGCAGAGCCGGCAGTGGCGTCAGCAGGCCGGTCAGCAGGCCGCCGAGGACTACACCGTGGTCGCCGGCGACTGGCTGTCCACCATCGCCGACCGGCACCAGGTCCAGGGCGGCTGGCAGCGGCTGTACGAGCTCAACCGCGCCACCCTGACCGACGGCCCGCACGCCATCTACCCGGGCCAGCACCTGACCCTCGGCGAGCGCGCCACCGGCCAGGGCTTCGACTGGTTCAACCGCGACCAGGGCGGCGCCCAGGGCCAGGCCCAGACCCCGGCCACCCCGCCGGCGACCAAGCCCGCCGCGCAGGCCGGGACCCCGGCCCCCGCCCCGACCGCCACCGGCAGCATGGCCGCCGCCGTCGCCTTCGCCCAGTCGAAGGTCGGCCAGGCCTACGTCTACGGCGGCACCGGCAACGGCGGCTGGGACTGCTCCGGCCTCACCCAGGCCGCGCTGCGCGCCGCGGGCATCTCCGTCCCGCGTATCGCCGCCGACCAGGCCGCCGCGTCCACCCACGTCTCGCTGGACGCCCTCAAGGCCGGCGACCTGCTGTTCTGGTCCAACAACGGCAAGGACTCCGGCGTCTACCACGTCGCGCTCTACATCGGCGACGGCAAGTACGTCGAGGCCGCCAACCCGAGCTCGGGCGTGCGCGTCCAGACCGTCGCCAACTGGGCCCCGGACTTCGCCGGCCGGGTCTGACCCCGCCGCACCGTCACACCTGCCGCACCTGCCGCGCCGAAGCCCCCGGGGAGAGTCCTGCCGCTCCTCCCCGGGGGCTTCGGCCTGCGCGGACGCGCCGGGGCGGGTCCGGGCGCCGGACGGCCGTGGCCAAACGGGGCCGCGGCGGGCATGCTGCTGCCCTGCACCAGAGGAGGAGTCACCATGGCACAGGTCACCGTCTCGCTCGACGCCAATCTCGCGATCGACGTGATGATGCTGTCCGGCACCAGGAGCCCGCAGGACGCCGTCGAACTGATCCTCCGCGACTACCTGGAGCGGGGCCGGCGCACCGGGACCCGCACCGGCGACGCCGCCGACGGCCACCGGGTCTCCCAGGAGCGTCCGAACACCCAGGAGGGCTGAGCCCGGGAAGGCCGAGGAGCCCGGGACCCCCGAAGGACCCGGGCGCACCGAAGGGATCCGGGCACACCGAAGGGGCCCGGGAGCAGCCTGCTCCCGGGCCCTCTCCCGGGTCCGCTCAGCGCGCGCGGGCGCCGGTCGACCCGCGCATCACCAGCTCCGGCTGGAACATGAACTCCCCGCGCTGCGCGGCGTTCCCGCCGACCTCCTCCAGCAGCGCGTCCACCGCCGCGGTGGCCATCGCCTCCACCGGCTGGCGCACGGTGGTCAGCGGCGGCTCGGTGAAGGCGATCAGTGGCGAGTCGTCGAAGCCGACCACCGAGACGTCCTGCGGCACCGACAGACCCCGCTGCCGGACCGCGCGGATCGCGCCGAGCGCCATCATGTCGCTGCCGCAGACGATCGCCGTGCAGCCCTTGTCGAGCAGCGCCCCGGCCGCCGCGTGCCCGCCCTCCACGCTGAACAGCGTGTGGTGGACGAGCCCCTGCGCCTCCTGCGCCGTGTACCCCAGCACCTCGCGCATGGCCGCGGTGAAACCCTCGATCTTGCGCAGCACCGGCACGTACCGCTGCTGGCCGACCGCCAGGCCGATCCGCTCGTGGCCGAGTTCGGCCAGGTGCTGGACGGCCATCCACATCGCGGCCCGGTCGTCGGGCGAGATGAACGGCGCGTCGATCCGCTCGCTGTAGCCGTTGATCAGCACGAACGGCACCCCGCGTCCGGCCAGCCGGGCGTACCGGTCGTGGTCGGCGGTGGAGTCGGCGTGCAGACCGGAGACGAAGACGATGCCCGCCACGCCCCGGTCGACCAGCATCTCGACCAGTTCGTCCTCGGTCGAGCCGCCCGGCGTCTGGGTGCAGAGCACCGGCGTGAAGCCGTGCCGGCTGAGCGCCTGCTCGATCACCTGGGCCAGCGCCGGGAAGATCGGGTTGCTCAGCTCCGGGGTGATCAGCCCGATCAGTCCGGCGCTGCGCCGGCGCAGCCGGGTCGGCCGCTCGTAGCCGAGCACGTCCAGGGCCGCCAGCACGGTCTGCCGGGTGGTGGCCGAGACGTTGGCCTTGCCGTTGAGCACGCGGGAGACGGTGGCTTCGCTGACCCCCGCCTGCGCCGCGATGTCTGAGAGTCGCGCCGTAGTCACGGTTCCAGAGCCTATTGCAACCACGTCAGACCGCCCACCAGTCGGTGCTGTCCGCGGCGAGCACCGCCTCGCCGTCCGCCACCACCGGGTCGGCGTCGGCGGAGGTGAGCAGCAGCCGGCCGGGGGCCGGTATGCGCACCGGGGCTCCGGTGGTGTTGACGGTGCAGACGAAGGAGCCGCGGCGCAGCACCAGGGTGCCCTCGGGGCTGTCCAGCCACTCGACGTCGGTGCCGGCGCCGAGTTCGGGGCGGGCCCGGCGCAGGGCCAGCGCCGAGCGGTACAGCTCCAGGGTGGACGTCGGGTCGCCGGTCTGCGCCTCGACGCTGAGCGCGGCCCACTCGGCGGGCTGCGGCAGCCAGGACGGTCCGCCGGCGGTCGGGCCGAAGCCGTACGGGGCCTCGGTGCCGGACCACGGGATCGGGACGCGGCAGCCGTCGCGGTAGCCGTCCTGGCCGGCCTGGCGGAAGAACGACGGGTCCTGGCGGACCTCGTCGGGCAGGTCGGTGACGTCCGGCAGGCCGAGTTCCTCACCCTGGTAGACGTAGGCGGAGCCGGGCAGGGCGAGCATCAGCAGGGTGGCGGCGCGGGCGCGGCGCAGGCCGAGCGGGCGGTCGCCGGGGGTGCGGATCTGGGTGCCGAGGCCGGGCGGGTTGGCGAACCGGGTGGCGTGCCGGGTGACGTCGTGGTTGGAGAGCACCCAGGTGGTGGGGGCGTCGACCGGGCGCATCGAGTCGAGCGAGAGGTCGATCACCGCGCGCAGCTCGGCGGCGTCCCAGGAGGTGCCCAGGTACTGGAAGTTGAAGGCCTGGTGCAGTTCGTCGGGGCGCACGTAGTTGGCGGTGCGCTGGACGGTGGGGGTCCAGGCCTCGGCGACGCCGATCCGCTCGCCCGGGTACTCGTCGAGGATCGTGCGCCAGCTGCGGTAGACGGCGTGCACGCCGTCCTGGTCGAAGAAGGGCATGACGTCGTTGCCGAGCAGCTTGAGCTGGTCGGCGCCGCCGAGGTCGGGCAGGCCGGGGGCCTTGACCAGGCCGTGGGCGACGTCGATGCGGAAGCCGTCGACGCCCATGTCCAGCCAGAAGCGCAGGATGGAGCGGAACTCGTCGGCGACGGCGGGGCTGTCCCAGTTGAAGTCGGGCTGCTCGGGGGCGAACAGGTGCAGGTACCAGTCGCCGGGGGTGCCGTCCGGGTTCCGGGTGCGGGTCCAGGCCGGGCCGCCGAAGATGGACTCCCAGTCGTTGGGCGGCAGTTCGCCGTTCTCGCCCTTGCCGGGGCGGAAGTGGTAGCGGTCGCGCAGCGGGGAGCCGGGGCCCTCGCGCAGGGCGCGCTTGAACCACTCGTGCTGGTCGGAGGAGTGGTTGGGGACGAGGTCCACGATGATCCGCAGGCCGAGCCGGTGCGCGTCGCGGATCAGCGCGTCGGCGTCCAGCAGGGTGCCGAACATCGGGTCCACGGCGCGGTAGTCGGCGACGTCGTAGCCGGCGTCGGCCTGCGGGGAGGCGTAGAACGGCGAGAGCCAGACGGCGTCCACGCCGAGGTCGCGCAGGTAGGGCAGGCGGCTGCGGATGCCGGGCAGGTCGCCCATGCCGTCGCCGTTGGAGTCGGCGAAGCTGCGCGGGTACACCTGGTAGATGACCGCGTCCCGCCACCAGCCTCGGTCCGCGGCGGCACCGGCCTCGTGAGCGGTGGCGTCGGCGGCGGGCCGGGAGGTGTCGGCCAGGTTCTGGGTCATGGACGGTATCCCTTGGGAAGTGGCGGGCGGAGCTGTCGGGACGTCGGCGGGGACGTCGGTCAGGACTTCGAGGCGCCGGCGGTCAGGCCGGTCACCAGGTGGCGCTGCACCAGGTAGAAGAGGACCGAGGAGGGGATCGCGATCAGAACGGCGGTCGCGGCCATCAGGTTCCACTGGGCGTCGTGCTCGCTGACGAAGGTCTGCAGTCCGACGGCGAGGGTGTACTTGTCGGAGCTGAGCATGAAGGTGGAGGCGAAGGCGACCTCGGCCCAGGCGGTGAGGAAGGAGTAGAACGCGGCGACGGCCAGGCCCGGGCGGGCGAGCGGCAGCACGAGGCGCCAGAAGGTGCCGAACGGGGTGAGCCCGTCGACCCGGCCGGCCTCGTCGATCTCCACCGGGACGGTGTCGAAGTAGCCCTTCATCAGCCACGCGCAGTAGGGCACGGTGGTGGTCGAGTAGACCAGGATCAGGCCGAGGTAGCTGTCCAGCAGGTCGAGCTCGGAGAGGATCGTGTACATCGGCACGATCAGCACCGCGATCGGGAACATCTGGGTGACCAGCAGCGACCACATCAGCGGGCGGTGGCCGGGGAAGCGCATCCGGGAGACGGCGTAGCCGGTGGAGGCGGCGATCAGCACGCCGAACACGGTGGTGACGCCGGAGACCAGGAAGGCGTTGCCGAACCACCGGAAGAAGTCGGTGTCGAACAGCACCGTGCGGTAGTTGGCCAGGGTCAGCTTGTCGATGATCTCGCCGGGGTGCAGGTAGTCGGTCTTGTCCGGGCCGAACGAGACGTAGAGGATCCACGCCACCGGGAACAGCGCGATCAGGCTGGCGAGGATCAGCGCGCCGTGCATCAGGGTCCGGGCGAGCGGGCCGTTCGCGCCGCGCGGGCGGGCCTTGGCGGGCCGGGCGGCGGGGGCCGCGGGCCGGGCGGTGAGGGGGGTGGGTCGGTCGGTGGTGGTGCTCATCGGGGGTGCCTCCTTCGTGGTCGCGGGGTTCGCCGGGGTCAGCCTTCGGCCCGCTCGTTGCGGGCGAGCCAGCGGCGGTAGAAGCCGGTGAAGACGATCAGGATGGAGAGCAGGATGACGCCGTAGGCGGCGGACTGGGCGTAGTCCCGGGGCTGCTGGCCGAAGCCGAGCCGGTAGGCCCAGGTGACCAGCAGCTGGGCGTCGGGGGCGCCGTTGCCGAACAGCAGGAAGATGACGGCGAACTGGTTGAACGTCCAGATGACGCCGAGCAGGACGACGGTCGAGGAGACCGTGCGCAGGCCGGGCAGGGTGACGTGGCGGAAGCGCTGCCAGGCGGTGGCGCCGTCCATCTCGGCGGCCTCGTACAGCTCGGCGGGGATCGACTGGAGGCCGCCGAGCAGCGAGATCATCATGAACGGCACGCCGACCCAGGTGTTGACCAGCACGGCGGCGGCCTTCTGCGCGGTCGGGTCGTCCAGCCAGCCGGGCTCGGGCAGGTGCAGGGCGGCGAGCACGCCGTTGACGGCGCCGCCGTCGGCGAGCATCAGCCGCCAGGAGAAGACGGTGACGAAGGTCGGCACGGCCCAGGGCAGGATGAGCAGCATCCGGTAGACGGCGCGTCCGCGCAGCTTCTGGTTGAGCAGCAGGGCCAGGCCCAGGCCGATGGTGTAGTGCAGGCCGACGCACAGGGCGGTCCAGGCGATGGTCCACACGAAGTGCGACCAGAAGCGGTCGTAGGAGCCGGGGCCCCAGAGGATGTCGGCGTAGTTGTCGAAGCCGACGAAGTGGTAGCTCGCGGGGATCTCGTTGGCGCCGATCTTCCGGGCGGCGTTGAGGCTGTTGGCGTCGGTGAGGGTGAGCCAGAAGCCCTGGGCGAGCGGGTAGAGCACCAGGACGCCGAGCACGAGCACGACCGGCGTGATCATCGCGTAGGCGTACCAGTGCTTGGCGTACGAGCGCTTGAGGCGCTCCATCAGGCCCGGACGCGGATCGCGCTGCCGGCTGCCCTGGCCGGTGGCGCCCTGCACGGCGACTGACATGGTTCGACACCTTCTCGGGGGGAGGTCCGCCGCCTCGCTTCGGCGACTGCTGCTACGGGTCCGGCCGTCCGGCCCGCCGAGGGGGGAGGCGGCGGGCCGGACGGCGGGGAGGGGACTACTTGGCGAAGCCCGGGAGGAGCTTGGCGTAGTCGGTGGCGACGGTGTTCAGGCCGTCCTGGGTCGCGGTGCCCTGGACGATCTTGCCGAGGTTGGTGCCCAGCGACGCGAACAGCGAGCTGTACTCGGGCAGTTCGGGGCGCGGCTTGGCGCTCGGCAGCACGGCCTGGAAGCCGGCGATGCCGGGGTCGGCCTTGACCTCGGGGGTGAAGGCGTCGTCGCGGGTCGGCAGGGTGGAGTTCTTCTGCGCGACGAAGGCCTGGCTCTCGGCCGAGGTCATGAAGGCGGCGAACTTCTCGGCGGCGGCCTTGTGGGCCTTGTCGGCGCCGGCGTAGACGGCGATGTTGTGGCCGCCGGTCGGGGCGCCGGCCTTGCCCGCGGCGCCGGCCGGGACGGGGGCGATGCCGAGGTTGGCCTTGTCGGCGAAGGCGGAGCCCTTGTAGATGTTGGTGATCTCCCAGGGGCCCTGGATGATCGCCGCGACCTTGCCGCTGTTGAAGGCGTCCATCATGTGCGCGTAGGCGTCGGTGGTGACGTCGGCCTTGACGGTGCCGGGCGCGGTGAACATCGACTTGTAGGTCTCGACGGCCTTGACGGCCTCCGGCCCGGCGACGGTGATCTTCTTGCCCTTGGCGTCGACGGTGTCGGTGCCCTCGCCGAACAGGAACGGCATCGCGTAGTAGCCGTCGGCGGCCTTCAGCCAGAAGCCGTCGACGCCGGCCTTCTCCTTGACCGCGGCGGCGGCGGTCTTGAGCTCGTCCCAGGTGGTGGGGGCGGCGGTGATGCCGGCCTTGGCGAAGAGGTCCTTGTTGTAGAGCAGGCCGAGGGTGTCGGTGACCAGCGGCACGCCGTAGAGCTTGCCCTCGTAGGAGGCCTGCTGGACGAGGCTGGGCTGGAACTTGGCGGCGTCGGCGGCGGCCGGGGTGCCGTCCAGCGGCTCCAGGTAGCCGGCCTTGGCGAAGGCGGCGGTCCAGCCGACCTCGGCGCGGAAGACGTCCGGGGCGCCCTTGGCCCCCATCGCGGTCTGGAGCTTGTTCTGCGCCTGGTCGAACGGCACGTTGACGAAGTCCACCTTGACGCCCGGGTTGGCGGCCTCGAACTTCTTGACGAGCTCCTGGTAGTTCGGCGCCTCGTTGGTGGCGTTCGAGGTGTCCCAGTAGGTGAGGGTGACCGGCCCGTCGGCCTTGCCGTCCGAGCTGGAGCCGCTGCTGCCACAGGCAGCCATCGAGACCGCGAGGGCCACAACGAGGGCAGAGGCCGCGATGCCACGCCGCATTTGAACTCCTTGGAGGGTGGGGGGTGCCCGAAATGTTCGGAGACAGGCGCATAATGGCTGCCTTGCCTCGCGCCGACCGCACCGTTGCTGCCGCCGGGCCCGCAAGGAAGTTAACAGCGGGGTGACAGCGACGGAAACCCCTTGCAGCAAGTTTCTGCAAGAAAGGGCGATCGTTACGCCCACGTGTCCTTCGCGTTGCCGCACGGTAGTCATGGTCGGCCGCATTGCGGCGTCTTGTCCGGTTTGCCCCGGCCGGCCGAGGCCGCCGGGGCCACCCTCCGTGGTGAAAGATCCTTGCAGCGCCCCCGTCAGCCGGTCGTTCCGAACCGCAGAACGGTGGTCGAACGGAACTCCTCGCCCGGGCGCAACTCGGTGCTCGGGAAGGCCGGGTGGTGCGGGGAGTCCGGGAAGTGCTGGGTCTCCAGCGCGATCCCGGCGAACGGCCCGTAGGGCACCCCGCTCGCGCCGGTGACCGCCCCGTGGAACTTGTTGGCGGTGTAGACCTGGATGCCGGGCTCGGTGGTCAGTACCTCCAGGGTCCGGCCACTGGACGGGTCCTCCAGCCGCGCCGCCGGGGCCGGGGTGCCGTCCGCCGGGCGCGGGCGCAGCACCCAGTTGTGGTCGTAGCCGCCGGGCCCGGTCAGCTGCGGGTGGCCGTCGTGCACCGACTTGCCGATCGGCCGGGCGGTGGTGAAGTCGAACGGTGTGCCGGCCACGGGTTCGATCCGGCCGTCCGGGATCTGCCGCTCGTCGGTGGGCGTGTAGCCGTCGGCGTCCAGGGTGAGCAGGTGGCCGAGGATGTCGCCGGAGCCCTCGCCGGCCAGGTTGAAGTAGGCGTGGTTGGTGAGGTTGAGCACGGTCGGCGCGCCGGTCACCGCGTGGTAGTCGATCGCCAGCTCGCCGTCGGCGTCCAGGGTGTAGTCGACGGTGACGTCGAGCGCGCCCGGGAAGCCCTGGTCGCCGTGCGGGCTGTGCAGCTTCAGCCGGACGCCGCCGGGGATCTCCTCGGCCGCCCACATCCGGTGCGCGAAGCCGTCCGGGCCGCCGTGCAGGGTGATCCCGCCGCCGGTCGGGGCGAGCGGGTGCTCCTCTCCGGCGACGGTGACGCTGCTGCGGTCGATCCGGTTGGCGTAGCGGCCGACCACGGTGCCGTAGTGGCGGGCCGGGCCGAGGATGTCGGCGAGCCGGTCGGTGGAGAGCAGCAGTTGGGCGGGGCGGCCGTCGCGGTCGGGGGCGACCACGGTGTGCAGGGTGGCGCCGAGGGTGAGCACGCTCGCCTCGTACGGTCCGGCGCGCAGCGTCCACCGCTCGATCGCGGCGCCCGCGCCCGAGGGTTCGAAGGGCTCGCGCCGCACGGTGGTGGTCTGCGGCCCGTTCGCCGGGGGCGTCGCCATGGCCTGCTCCTCACTGGCGGGCCACCGGAGCGCGCCCGCCCTTCGCCGGGGTCCGGGCCTCGTACGGGACCGGGTCGGCGTCAGCCTAGGGCCTGGCTCCCGGAATCCGTCGGATCAGGTGACGGCCCCGGCACGGATCCGGGAGAAGGGTCCTTGCCGGGTGGGACGGCGCGGGGGCGCTGATCGAGTGCCCGCGCGCCGTCCGTGCGCTCCGACCGCCGGTGCGTCGGCGTCAGCGCGCGCGGTCGAACCCGCCCCCGAGCGTGTCCGGCCCGCTCTGCCGGTCGACCGGGTCCGAGCCGTCCCGCTGCGCGGGCGGCAGGCCGAGCGCGGCGGCCAGGCCGTCCGGGCCGCTGCCCGCCTTGCGGTAGACGGCGGCCAGCCGGTAGTTGACCTGGCTGAGCGGGAGCCCCAGCTGTTCGGCGATCCGCTGCGGCGGCACGCCCCGCACGGCGAGTTCGGCGACGGCCCACTCCGGCTGGCTGAGCGCCTCCCGGACGTCGCCGAGCCGGTTGGGCCGCAGGCCGTAGTTGGCCAGCTCGCGCCGGGCCCGCTCGACCAGCCCGTCCGCCGCGCAGTGCTGGGCCAGTTCGATGCCCTGGTAGAGGTACTCCTGGGCGTCCTCCAGCCGGCCGACCCGGCGCAGCGCGGCACCGAGGTCCACCAGGGCGACGGCGTGCTCGTAGCCCGCGGGCGACTGGCCGAGGTGGGTCACCGCCCGCTCCAGCAGTTCGACCGCCTGCTGGCCGTCCTCGATCTGGGCGTGCAGCCGCAGCGCCGTGCCGATCGCCGAGGCGGTACCGAAGCGCTCGGCGTCGACGACCGAGCGCCGGGCGTACGCGCGGGCCCGCTCCGGCTCGTCCTCGGCGATCGCGATGGCGAGGTGTCCGGCCCAGGGCGCCCAGACCGTGTTGTGCCAGCCCCGCAGGTCCAGCTGGGCGCCGGCCTCGGTCAGCGCGGCGGCGGCGCCGGCGGGCCGGTTGACGGCGAGCAGCAGCTTGCCGTACAGCGACGCGGCGTCGGGCAGCACCATCGCGGTGGGGTGGTACGGCGGGTGGAAGCCGAACTCCAGGGCGAGTTCTCAGGCCTCCTGGCTGCGACCGCGGGCGATCAGGGTGTCGATCAGCACGCCGACCGCGTCCCAGGCGAGCGGCAGCTTGGCGCTGATCCGCTCGGAGAGCCGCAGCGCCCGGCGCAGGAAGTCCTCGGCCTCGGCGAGCAGGCCGCGCCGGAACCGGGCCAGTCCCATCAGGAAGTAGGCGAAGCCCCGGTGGGCACCGCTCCAGCCCGCCACCTCGAACTGGACGATGGCGTCCGAGAAGAGCCGTTCGGCCTGGGCGATCCGGTCGTTGTAGGTGTAGGACAGGCCGAGGGTGGCGGGCAGTTCGAAGCCCCAGGTGTTGTCGGTCCAGCCGAGGCCCTTGGGCAGCCGGCCGTTGTCCAGGACGTGGTCCGCGTGCCGCAGCACCTCCGCCGAGGACTCGCCGCGCAGGGTGAGGTCCCAGGCCCGCAGGGCCAGCACCGCCCGGTCGGCCGCCTCCCGTCCGGTGAGGCTCTCGCACAGCGCGCCGAGCCGGGCGGAGCGGGCCGGCCCGTCCTCCTCGGACTTGCGGTAGGCGTGCCACATGAACGACGCGGCCTCCAGCCGCAGCCGGCCCGCCGGGTCCCCGGTGGTGCGTTCGGCCTCCTGCTGGCAGACCACGGCGGCCTGGCGCAGTTCGCCGCTGTGCGCCAGCACCTCGGAGAGCCGGAAGGTGGCGTCGATCCGCATCGAGGGGCGCAGCGGTCCCTCCTCCGGATCGAGCGCGAGCTTCAGCTGGTTGACGGTGGCGACGGGGTCGGTGAGCAGGGCGGAGCAGCCCAGCTCGTACAGCACCTCGGCGCGGTCCTGGTCGTCCGGGGGTTCGGCGAGCGCGCGGTGCAGGCAGCGCTGGGCGGCCTCGGGGGCGCCGATCAGCAGGTGTTCGGAGGCGGCCTTGCGCAGTTTGCGGACGGTGCGGTCGTCGCCCTCGCCCGCGAAGGTCTCCACCAGGTGGCGGGAGGCGGCGAGCAGGCCGAGTCCGGCGTTCTCGATCTCGGCGGCGGCCACGCCGTGCATGCCGGTGCGGGTGGCCTCGGGCATGGTGTTGTAGATCGAGCTGGCGATCAGCGGGTGGACGAATTCGAGGTTGCCGTTCGGGGTGGCGGTGAGGACGCGCTGCTTGCGCAGTTCCTTGATGGACTCGCGGGCGCCCTCGGCGCTCTGGGCGGAGATCCGGGTGGCGAGGTCGGGCCGGATGTCGGTGCCGAGCATCGCGGCGGCCCAGGCGAAGCGCAGGGTGGCGGCGCCGAGCCGGTCCAGCCAGGACTTGAGGGTCATCCCGGTGGCGTCGACCGCGAGTTCGCGCAGTTGCTGGGAGTTCTCCTCGACGGGATCCAGTTCCTGGTCGCGGACCTGGTCGAGCAGTGCGACGACCTCGAAGGGGTTGCCGTTGACGACGTTCCAGAACTCGTAACAGAAGGCGTCCTCGGCCTTGTCGCCGAGTTCGGCGCGGATCATGTCGGTGACCGCGACCAGGGACAGCCGGCTCAGCTGGTGCCGGCGGGTGGCGAGCGCGGCGACCGCGCGCTGGTGCTCCTGGGTCTCCTGCTGCCAGTCGGCGGTGTCGTCGCGGTAGGCGAAGACCAGCAGGACCGGCAGTTCACGGGCCCGTACGGCGAACTGGGCCAGCCAGCCGAGCGATTCGAGGTCGGCCCAGTGCAGGTCGTCGACGATCATCACCAGCGGGGCGCGCCGCGGGGCGAGCTGGGTGAGGACGAAGTCGAGGCCGTCGCGGACGCCCTGCGGGTCGAGCCGGCGGGCGCCCTTCCGGGGCTGCTTGAGGCCCATCGCCGGGCCGACGACCTCCTCCCAGGTGCCCATCACCTGGCTGAACTCGCCGGGCTCCAGGCTGCCGAGGACCGGTTGCAGGAGCTGGCGCAGCACGTGGTACGGCTCGTTGAACTGGCGCTCGCCGCCGCGGGCGAACAGGACGGTGGCGCCCTCGCGCAGCTTGGCGATCCGGCGGACCTCGTGCAGCAGACTGGTCTTGCCGATGCCGGGCCGGCCGGAGAAGGTGAGCAGCTCGCCGATCTCGGTGCCGCCGGCCGCGAAGTCGCGGCAGAGCTTGTCCACCGCGGCCTCGGCGGAGCGGAGTTCGGCGTCGCGGTCACGCAGTCTGATGCGATTGGGGGCGCCGTCCGCCTCCCGCGCGCCGGGCATCGCCCCCGCCCGGAAATCCCTGTCCCGCTCGGTCACCGTCGTGCCTCCGCCTCGCCGATCCGTGCTCGTGGAGCCGAGGTTAGCGCCGCGGGGGGCCTATTGGAGCGTATTCACGCAGGCGGGGGGCGAGTTGAGGGGTTTGGAGGGCCCTCCGAGGGCAATTGCCCTATATCACTAACGTCGGATCATTGCATCAGATACTCTACGCCCCGCGTAGCCAGTTGATCATGTCATGACCCCGTTTCACCATTCGACAGCGCTGCCCCAACTCCCCCGTCGATCACCGCAGTACCCATCAGTACACCCACCCTTCGCAGCTCCGGGAGTCCGATGTCTGACGACACTTCACTTCAGATTCCGTTCCCGCACCGTCGCAGCGACCACGGGCCGTACGCCACCGAACTGCACCGCGCCTGGCTGACCCGCCATCCACTGCTGCCCGATCCGACCCACCCGTCCTACGCGCACTGGGACGTGGTCGACCTCGCCGCGCTCGGCTACCCCGACGCCGGACCCGACGAACTCGCGCTCGCCGCCGACCTCATGGGTTTCTACTTCCTCTTCGACGACCAGTTCGACGGCCCGCTCGGCCGCCGCCCCACCGAGGTCGCGCCGATCTGCGACCGGCTGATCGCCGTCCTGCACGGCGCGCCGGCCGACCGGGGCTCCCCCGTGGAGAGCGCCTTCGCCGACCTGTGGGAGCGCAGCGTCCGGGGCATGCCGGCGCGCTGGCAGGCGCGCGCCGCGTACAACTGGGAGTACTACCTCGCCTCGCACCCCGCCGAGGCGGCCGGGCGGATCAGCCCGCGCCCGCCGGACCGGGCCGGCTACCAGGTGCTGCGGCGCGGCACCGCCGCGATGGAGACCATCTTCGACATGATCGAGCGGCTCGGCCACTTCGAGGTACCGCCGGCCGTGCTGCACCACCCGGTGCTGCGCCAGTTGCGCCAGCTCGCCGCCGACATCCCCTCGCTCACCAACGACGTGCGCTCGTTCCCGCTGGAGGCGCCGCGCGGCGACGTCAACAACCTGGTGATGATCGTGCGACGGGAGCGGGACTGCTCGGCCGAGGAGGCCTGCGCCGTGGTGATGGCCGAGGCGCAGCTGATGGCGGAGCGCTGCCAGGAGCTCTACGACGGACTGCCCGACGTGTACCGGGAGCTCGGCCTGGCCAGGGTGGAGCGGATCGTCGCCCAGCGCTACGCCGACGGCCTGCTCACCTGGCTGGCCGGCTACCTGAGTTGGGAGCGCCGCACCGGCCGTTACCAGCCGGCCTGAGCGGCCGGCGGTCGCGACACGCCACCCTGCGTCGACCGGGGCCGCACGGACCGTAGCCGAATCGGGCGTCCGCCGGTTAGGGTGCTGACCGGCGGACGTCCCCGGCACGGGGGCGCCCGACCCGCGCGTGTGTCCGTACCCTCCGCCGGGCCGCCCTGCGCGCGGCCCGGTGTCCCGCTGCCGCCCACGCGCCGCGGCGGCGCCCCGACCGCACGAGGAGGCACCAGAGCATGCCGGTCTACCAGCCCCCCGGACAGCCCGGATCCATCGTCGCCTACCGCCCCCGCTACGAGCACTGGATCGGCGGCCAGTGGACGCCGCCGGTCCTCGGCCGGTACTTCGAGAACCCCAGCCCGGTCACCGGCGAGGTCTTCACCGAGGTCGCCCGCGGCACCGCGGAGGACATCGAGGCCGCGCTGGACGCCGCCCACGCCGCCGCCCCGGCCTGGGGCCGCACCTCGCCCGCCGAGCGCGCCCAGGTACTGCTGCGGCTCGCCGACCGGATCGAGCAGAACCTGGAGAAGCTCGCCGTCGCCGAGAGCTGGGAGAACGGCAAGCCGGTCCGCGAGACGCTGGGCGCCGACCTGCCGCTGGCCGTCGACCAGTTGCGCTACTTCGCCGGCGCGCTGCGCGCCCAGGAGGGCGGTGTCTCGCAGCTGGACGAGGACACCGTGGCCTACCACTTCCACGAGCCGCTGGGCGTGGTCGGCCAGATCATCCCGTGGAACTTCCCGATCCTGATGGCCGTCTGGAAGATCGCCCCGGCGCTGGCCGCGGGCAACACGGTCGTGCTGAAGCCGGCCGAGCAGACCCCGGCCTCCGTGCTGCTGCTGGTCGAGCTGACCGCCGACCTGCTGCCGCCCGGCGTGCTCAACGTGGTCAACGGCTTCGGCCTGGAGGCCGGACGCCCGCTCGCCTCCAGCGACCGGATCCGCAAGATCGCCTTCACCGGCGAGACCACCACCGGCCGGCTGATCTCGCAGTACGCGAGCGGCAACCTCATCCCGGTCTCGCTGGAGCTCGGCGGCAAGAGCCCCAACCTGTTCTTCGCCGACGTCGCCGCCGAGCAGGACGCCTTCTACGACAAGGCCGTCGAGGGCTTCGCGATGTTCGCCCTCAACCAGGGCGAGGTCTGCACCTGCCCCAGCCGGGCGCTGATCGAGTCCGCCGTCTACGACCGGCTGCTCGCCGACGGCCTGGAGCGGGTGCGCGGGCTGCGCCAGGGCAACCCGCTCGACACCGAGACCCAGGTCGGCGCGCAGGCCAGCGACGAGCAGCTGCGCAAGGTCCTCTCCTACGTCGAGATCGGCCAGGCCGAGGGCGCCAAGCTGCTGACCGGCGGCGAACGGGCCGACCTCGGCGGCTCGCTGGCCGGCGGCTACTACGTCACGCCGACGGTCTTCGAGGGCGTCAACGGGATGCGGATCTTCCAGGAGGAGATCTTCGGCCCGGTCGTCGCGGTGACCCGCTTCGAGGACTTCGACGACGCGATCACGCTCGCCAACGACACCCTGTACGGGCTCGGCGCCGGCGTCTGGACCCGCAACGGCACCACCGCCTACCGGGCGGGCCGCGCCATCCAGGCCGGCCGGGTCTGGACCAACTGCTTCCACGCCTACCCGGCGCACGCCGCGTTCGGCGGCTACAAGAACTCCGGCATCGGCCGCGAGGGCCACAAGGCCGTCCTGGAGCACTACCAGCAGACCAAGAACCTGCTGGTCAGCTACTCCCCGCAGGCCACCGGCCTGTTCTAGGGCGGGTCACCCGGGCGCAACCGCGGAGTGGGAAGCCGGACCCGCCGACTTCCCACTCCGTACGCCACTCCCCGTGGCCCGACCGGGGACCCCTGCGAGCAAATCACCCGTATCGGGATCCAAGCACATGAATACCGGTAAATCCCCGACGCGCCGCCGACATGCGCGGCGCGTCGCGCCCGAGGTCCTAAACAGGAGTCCCGACCCGCTTCGACTCCTGGGAGACCGGATGACCATCGCCCCCGCCAGACTCTCCGACCCGACCGTGCGCGCCGCCGTCACCGCGATCAACGCCGGCGACCGGCAGGCCTTCGTCGACCTGCTCGCCCCGGACGCCACCATGGCCGACGACGGCTCCGCCCGCGACCTCCAGGACTGGATCGACCGGGAGATCTTCACCGTCCGCGGCCACATGGAGGTCCGCTCCGAGTCCGACGGCGGCCGGGCCCTGGTCGCCGACTACCGCAACGAGACCTGGGGCGAGATGCGCACCGCCTGGCGCTTCACCGTCGAGGACGGCCGGATCAGCCACTTCGAGACCGGCCAGGCCTGACCCGGCCCCTCCGACGTCCCGAGCGGCCTCCCGTCAGGCATCCCGCCCGGCGTCCCGTCAGGCCGCGCCGAGGCACTCCCGCACCGCCCGGATCAGCGTGCGCGAGCGGATGTCCCCGGTGACGCCGGGCTGCATGCCGTTGGTGACGTAGCCGAACCCGATCCCGAGCCCGGGGTCGGCGAAGCCCAGCGAGCCGCCCCGGCCCGGATGGCCGAAGCTGGCCGGCGAGGCCATCGGCGAGGTCGGGCCGTGCCGGAAGAAGCCCAGCCCGAAGGTCGAGTTGACGATCAGCACCCGGTCCGGGCCGCTGACCACCGGCCCGACCGCGCGGGCCAGCACCTCGGGCCCGAGCAGCGGCGGCAGCGTCCCGCCGCCGCTGCCGTGCCGGTCGGCCGCGCCGATCAGCGCCGCGTAGAACCGGGCCACCGAGCGCGCGGTACCGATCCCGCCCGCGCCTGGGATCTCGGCGGCCTGCACCGCCGGGTCGTTCAGGTCCACCCCGGGCCGCACCGAGGCGAACGCCCGGGCGGTCAGCGAGTCCGGGTTCCGGTAGGCGTCGCGCACCGACTGCTTGGCGCGCAGCCGCAGCCCGCTCGGGCCGGTCCTGGCTGCCTGCGGAGCGGGCAGGTCGACCAGCCGGCCGACCCGGGGCTCGGCGCCGGCCGGCAGCCCGATCCACAGGTCGAGGCCGAGCGGCCCGGCGATCTCCTCGGCGAAGTACCGGCCCACCGAGCGCCCGCTCGCCCGCCGCACCACCTCGCCGACCAGCCAGCCGAAGGTGTACGGGTGGTAGCCGTGCGCCGTGCCGGGCTCCCAGGCGGGCGCCTGGGCGGCCACCGCGGCCGCCGCCCGCTCCCAGGTGAGCACGTCCTCCAGCCGCAGCGGCTCGTCCAGGGCCGGCACCCCGGCCTGGTGCGACAGCAGCCAGCGCACCGGCACCCCGCCCTTGCCGGCGGCCCCGAACTCCGGCCAGTACGCGACGACCGGGGCGTCCAGGTCGAGCTGCCCGCGCTCGGCGAGCAGCAGCGCGGTCGCCGCGGTCAGCCCCTTGGTGACCGAGCGCAGCACCTGCGCGGTGTCCGCCGTCCACGGCACCGCCGGCGCGGGCCGCGCGCCGACCTCGGGCCGGGCGTCGCCGCCCCACAGGTCGACCACCTTGCGGCCGTCGGCGTACAGCGCGAACGCCGCGCCGAGCTCCCCGTACTCGCGGAAGTTGCGGGCGAAGGCCTCCCGCACCGGCTCGAAGCCCCCGGCCGTCTCGCCCCAGATCTCGACCACCGCGTGCCGTCCTCGTCGTTCGTACGTCCATCGATCGCCCGGAAACCCTAACCTGTCGGTCATGACCGAAACCCCGCAGACCGATCCCGCCGACGAGCTGCTGGACGTCGTCGACGAGCACGACCGGGTGACCGGGACCGCACCGCGCGGGGAGGTGTACCGGCGCGGGCTGATCCACCGGTGCGTCTTCGTCCTGGTGCGCGACCCGGCCGGGCGGATCTTCGTGCACCGGCGCACCGACACCAAGCTGTTCGCGCCCGGGGCGCACGACATGTTCGTCGGCGGCGTGGTGGGCGCCGGCGAGACCTACCGGCAGGCCGCCGTCCGGGAGGCCGAGGAGGAGCTGGGCGTCACCGGGATCGCCCCGCGCCCGCTGTTCCGCTTCCTGTTCCGCGGGGCCGGCCTGGCCTGGTGGTCCGACGTGCACGAGGCCGAGTGGGACGGCCCGGTGGCCCCGCAGGAGTCCGAGGTGGCCTGGCACGCCTGGCTCACCCCGGCCGAACTGGCCGAACGGCTGGAGCGCGACGAGTTCGTCCCGGACGGCCGGGAGGCCTACCGCCGCTACCTGGAGCACCACCCGGCCTGACCGGGCGGATAGGGTGGCGCGCATGGCATCCCGCACGCCGTCGGCCCCCTCCCCCGCGTCCGCGCCCGCGCGCGGCGACCGTCCGGAGCCCGCCGTGCGACCGCGCCGGCGGCTCAGCGTGGACGAGCGGCGCGAGCAGCTGATCGCCGTGGCGCTGGAGCTGTTCAGCCACCGCCCGCCCGAGGAGGTGTCGATCGACGACATCGCCGCCGCCGCGGGCGCCTCCCGGCCGCTGGTCTACCACTACTTCCCGGGCAAGCAGGCGATCTACGAGGAGTCGCTGCGCCGGGCCGGCCGGGAGCTGTCGGCCCGGTTCGAGGAGCCGGCCGAGGGCCCGCTCTCCGAGCGCCTGTACCGGGTGATGGGCCGCTACCTGGACTTCGTGCAGAGCCACGGGCCCGGCTTCGCGGCGCTGCTGCGCGGCGGTTCGGTGACGGCCAGCACCAACACCTCGGCGGTGATCGACGAGGTCCGCAAGGCCGCCCACGACCAGATCCTCGGCCACCTGGCGCTGCCCTCGCCCAGCCCGGGGCTGCGGCTGACCGTCCGGGCCTGGATCGCCAACGCCGAGATCACCTCGCTGGAGTGGCTGGCCGACCGCTCGGTGCCGCTGGAGGAGCTGCAGCTGCACCTGGTGCAGGAGTTCGTGGCGGCACTCACCCTGACCGCCGCCCGGGAGCCCGCGCTGGCCGCCGAGCTGGCCGGCTTCTTCGCCGACGAGCGCCCGGACGGCCCGACCGGGCGGCTGGTCCGCGACCTCGCCGGCCTGCTGGCCGTACCGGGCCTGGCCGGCGCCCTCACCGGCCTGGCCGCCGAGCCCGCACCCGGCCCCGGTCCCGGCCCCGCCGACAACACCGGCTCCGACGCCGACTGACGCCGGACGGCCGGTTCTGCCCCGTCGGCGGCCTCTGATAGGAATGTGCACGGATCTGACGGCCTGCCGGTCACCCCCGGGCCGGGGTCCACGGACCACGGACGCACAGCGAGCAGAGCGGGGGGCTCAACAGTTGACCCAGGACGGCCAGTTCAGCGCGGAGGCCAATCCCTTCGCAGCCGCGGAGCGGGTCTCCGCGACGCTCGGCAGCCTCACCGACGCCCTCTTCGGCGCCCGCACCTCGCGCCACCCCGCGGCCGCGCTGACCGCCCTGCGGACCGTCGCGCACCCGGCCGCCGGCACCCTGTTCCACCTGCCGCTGGCGCCCAACGGCCCGGTGCACACCGCCGTCGACCGGCTCGGCACCGTGGTCACCGCCGGCACCGCCCGCCCGGGCACCGGGGCCGCGCTCGCCCCGCTGGCGACCGGCGCGCTGCTGTCCCGCTACGGCGCCGCCGGCCCGGTCCGCGGTGCGGTGGGCGGCGCCGCCGAGCCGCCCACCGCCGAGCGCTTCGGCCTGCCGGTGACCGGTGAGCCCGCCGACCCCAAGCTCCGCCCCGCGTTCGCCGCTCCGCTGGCCGCGCTGGCGGCCGGTCAGCAGACCCGGCAGCCGGTCGAACTGCCCACCGGCGCGGGCGCCGAGGTCCGGCTGGTCGTCCCGCCGGGCTTCCACGCGCTCACCGCGCCCGACGGCCCGCCCGGGGTCTCCGCCCGCACCGTGCCCGCCGGCCCGGTGGACGGCGTCCCGGCCGGCAGCGGGATCGCCCCGGCCACCGGCGCGGCCGCCGCCGGGCTGAGCGCCCACCTGGCCGAGACCGCCGAGGAGCTGTTCAGCGGCGCCGGCCCGGCCGAGCGCCGCGACTTCGCGCTGATCGCCGCCGCCCTGGCGGACACCGTCACCGCCTCCGGCGCCGTCTACGCGGGCGTCGGCGCCTTCCACCTGGACGGCCGGCCGACCGAGGCGACCCTGGTCGTCTCGCTGGCCCGCCACCCGCTGCCGATCACCGGACTCGCGACCGAACTGGCCACCCTGCGCCGGCACGCCGAGGTCTGGACGGTGCTGCTGCCCGCCGGACCGGCCGCCGTCCTGGTCGAGGCCCGCAGCGTCCCGGTGCCGGGCCCGCTGGCCGCCGACGGGGCGCGCCGCTGGGCGGTCACCTCGGTGGTGGAGGCGTTCGTACCGCTGCCGGACGGCGCCTCGGTGCTCTGCGTGCAGCTGACCACCGCCCAGCCGCAGGACTGGGAGCTGTACACGGACGTCTTCGCCGAGCTGCTGAAGAGCGTGCAGTTCGGCTGGGACGGCGTGCCCGCCGCCCCGGTCGCCCCGGCGCCCGCGCCCGTCCCGGCGCCTGCCCCCGTCCCCGTGCTCGCGCCCGCCCCGGCCGCGCCTCCGGCTCCCCCGGCACCCGTGGCACCCCTGATGCCCCCGGCGCCCGCGGACGACGCCACGCCGGTCCGCATCCCGCCGGCCGACTTCAACCCCTTCGACCCGGTCGCCGACCCGACCCCGGCCCAGCCGATCCTGGTGCCCGAGGAGGCCGCGGAGCCGGCCGCCCCGCCCAAGGGCACCCCGGTGATGGTCCCGCCGCCCGACTTCGACCCCTTCGGCATCCTCGGCACCCCGGCCGCCGAACCGACCGCCCCGGAGGAGCCCGAGGCCCCGGAGCCGCTGAAGGGGACGCCCGTGATGGTGCCCCCGCCGGACTTCGACCCCTTCGGCATCCTGGGGACCCCGGTCGCCGAACCGCTGCCGGCCGCCGCCCCCCAGCCCTCGGCCGCCCCGGCCGCCGACCCGTTCGGCACGGTGACCGCCGCGGAGCAGGCCGCCGACCCGTTCGGCACCACCGTCCCGGCCCCCCGGCCCGCGACCGCGGTCCCCCCGCCGCCCAGCGCCCCGCCCGCCGTCCCCGTCACTACCGCCACCGACCCGGGCTCCGGCCCGGTGGCCGGCCCCGCCAAGGGCACCCCGGTGATGGTCCCGCCGCCGGACTTCGACCCCTTCGCCCCGCAGCCCGACGCCACCCCGGCCCCGCCGCCGCCCACCGCGGCCCCGGAGCGCGACCCCTTCGGCTGAGCGCCGGGCATCCCCGCACGCGGGCCGCCCGACGCACCGACCGTCGGGCGGCCCCGTCCGTCCCCGTCCCTCCCTCGCCCGCCGACTCCCGATCCGCGCACCGGGCACCGGGCACCGGAAAGCGCCCGGCACCCGCGGACCGTGACGAAGGCGCAGGTCCGCCGGGTTCCACCGGTCGCGTCCGCCATGTCCACGATCGATAACTGGTACAGACCTATTGCCAGTTCACCCGTCCGCTCCCTACCCTCGGCACAGGATCCTCCGTGGCACCCCGACGGCCCGAGGACCGGTTCCGCGCCGCCCCCATGGCCCGGAGCACACTGCTCCACGCACCTGACACCTCCCCACGGGTAACGGGGCGTCCGGGCCTGCCCGGGCCCCCAGGACAGGAGCCACATCCATGCGCAGACGTCGGATCAGCCTGCCGCTGCTCGCGGCCGGAACCCTGCTCGTCCCCCTGCTCGGCGCAGCCCTCCCCGCCACCCTGGCCCACGCCGCCGCGGACGCCGCCGCCGCCGCGGACGCCGCCGCCGACGCGGCCGCGCAGACCGCCGCAGGCTCGGTGACCGCGACCCTGACCAAGGGCAGTGACTGGGGCAGCGGCTACGAGGGCAGCTACACCATCAGCAACGGCTCCAGCGCCCCGGTCAACGGCTGGACACTGGAGTTCGACCTGCCCACCGGCAACACCGTCGCCGGCCTGTGGAACGCCTCGTACACCACCGCGGCCTCCCACGTCACGGTGAAGAACCCCGGCTGGGCCGCCACCCTGCCGGTCGGCGGCACCTACAACGTCGGCTTCAACATCGCCTACTCCGGCAGCTACCAGCCGCCGGCGAACTGCAAGCTGAACGGCAAGCCGTGCGACGGCAGCGGCGACGACCTGACCCCGCCGACCGTCCCGGGAGCCCTGACGGCCGGCACCGTCACCCAGACCACGGCGGCGCTCTCCTGGGCGGCGAGCACCGACAACGTCGGCGTCACCGGGTACGACGTGTTCAAGGACGGCACCAAGGTGGCCACCACCGACGGCTCCACCACGGCCGTCACCGTGCAGGGCCTGACCGGCGGCACCACCTACCGGTTCACCGTCCAGGCCTTCGACGCGGCGGGCAACCGCTCGGCGGCGGCCGGCCCGGTGAGCGTCACCACCCCGCCGCCGATCGAGGACAAGGAGGCGCCGACCACCCCGGGCACCCCGGTCGTCACCGGCTCGGACTCCAGCTCGGTCTCGCTGAGCTGGACGCCCAGCACCGACAACGTCGGCGTCACCGCCTACGACATCGCCGCGAGCAACGGCGTGGTCACCACGGTCACCAGCCCCTCCGGCACCGTCGGCGGCCTGGCCCCGGACACCGACTACACCTTCACCGTCAAGGCCCGCGACGCGGCCGGCAACGTCTCCCCGGCCTCCGGCTCGGTGACCGCGCGCACCAAGAAGGGCGGCACCGGCGGCGCGCTGAAGATCGGCTACTTCACGCAGTGGAGCATCTACGCCCGCGGCTACAGCGTGAAGCAGCTCGACACCTCCGGCTCGGCCGGCCGGC
Organism: Kitasatospora sp. NPDC057965; assembly: GCF_042887135.1. Classification (NCBI taxonomy): domain Bacteria; kingdom Bacillati; phylum Actinomycetota; class Actinomycetes; order Kitasatosporales; family Streptomycetaceae; genus Kitasatospora; species Kitasatospora sp. NPDC057965. Next base: position 137,957 of record NZ_JBHVPZ010000020.1, on the reverse strand, counting down.
TCTCGGTGGTCAACTACGCCTTCGCCAACATCCACCCGAGCACCAAGCAGTGCTTCATCACCAACAAGGCGGCCGGGCCGGAGAACGACCCGAACGCGGGTGACGGCGCCGGTGACGCCTGGGCCGACTTCGGCAAGGGCTGGGACGCCGGCAACTCGGTGGCCGGCACCACCGACACCTGGGACCAGAAGCTGGCCGGCAACTTCAACCAGCTGAAGCAGCTCAAGGCCAAGTACCCCAACCTCAAGATCCAGATCTCGCTGGGCGGTTGGTCCTACAGCAAGTACTTCTCCGACGCGGCGGCCACCGACGCCTCCCGCAAGGCGCTGGTCAGCTCCTGCATCGACATGTACATCAAGGGCAACCTGCCGGTGATCGACGGCCGCGGCGGCGCGGGCAGCGCGGCGGGCATCTTCGAGGGCATCGACCTCGACTGGGAGTGGCCGAACTCCGACGGACACGCCGGCAACATCTTCCGGCCCGCCGACAAGGCCAACTACGTCCTGCTGGCCCAGGAGTTCCGCCGCCAGCTGGACGCCCTCGGCGCCACCACCGGCAAGCACTACACGCTGAGCGCCTTCCTCCCGGCCGACCCCGGCAAGATCGCGGCGGGCGTCGACGTCCCCGGCCTGTTCGGCGCCTTCGACTTCGCCACCATCCAGGGCTACGACTACCACGGCGGCTGGGAGATGGTCACCAACCAGCAGTCCGGCATCAAGGTCGCCGCCGGCGACCCGAACCCGCCGGCCCGGCAGTTCAGCTCCGAGGTCGCGATCGGCGCCTACGTGGACGGCGGCGCCCCGAAGAGCAAACTCACCCTCGGCATCCCGTTCTACGGACGCGGCTGGACGGGCGTGCCGCGCGGCACGACCAACGGCCTCTTCCAGACCGCGACGGGCCCCGGCCCGGGCACCTACGAGGCGGGCTTCGAGGACTACAAGAAGCTCAAGGACATGGCCACCAGCGGTGGTTACACCATCTACCGCGACCCGGTGGCCGGCCACGCCTACATCTACAACGGGAACGTCTTCTACACCTACGACGACCCGACCGAGATCGCCCGCAAGACCGCCTGGATCAAGTCCCAGGGACTGGCCGGCGCGATGGTCTGGGCCTTCGACGGTGACACACCGAACGGCGAGCTGATGGCCGCGGTGGACAACGGTCTGAAGTAGCCCGGGGGCGGCCCGGCCCCTCCACCGCCTGGCCCGTCACGCGCTCACCGCGCGCGGCGGGCCAGGTGCACGACATCCGGTACACCCCGGGCCACCGCGACCTCGTGGGTCACCACGTCCGTGAAGCCGGCCGCCCGCAGCGCCTGTTCGAAGGCCGCCGACGGCCGGGCGCTCCAGACCGCCAGCACCCCGCCCGGCTCCAGCCGCCGCATCAGCACCGCCAGTCCGTCCGGCCCGTACAGCCCGGCGTTGGCGTCGGTGACCGTCCAGTCCGGGCCGTTGTCGATGTCCAGGCAGAGCGCGTGGTAGCGGGCGCCGTCGGCGCCCGCCAGGTACTCCAGCAGGTCGGTGTGCAGCACCTCGACCCGGGGATCGTCCAGCGCCCCGGCCGAGAAGGCGGCCAGCGGACCGGCGCGGTGCCAGTCGATGACGGCGCTCTCGCGCTCCACCACGGCGATCCGCCCCCAGCGCGGCTCGGCCGCGGCGTGGGCCAGCGAGAAGCCGACGCCGAGGCCCCCGATCAGCACGGCGGGCCGCGCCACCGGTCCGTCCCGGTCCAGTTCGTCCAGCGCCGCCCGGACCAGCAGCCGTTCGGAGCGCCCGTCGGCGGTGTCCATCAGGAAGCAGCCGTTGGCGATGATCTCGTAGTCCCCGCCGCGCCGCCGCAGCACCACCTCCCCGAACGGACCCTCGCGCCGGTCGAGCGTCACGACGGCGGCGGAACCGTCCCGTTCGGGCAGTGCGCTGGACATGCGGCGGTTTCCTCCGCGGTACTCGGCGACACGGACGCGCGGGCCGGGCGGCCGCCGGGCCCCGGGACCGCACGGCCTGGGGTCCACCGGGCCGACGCATCGGACCACCCGGCCGACGATAGCCCCAACCGGCGCCGGCCGCCCCGGATTTTCACGTCGTGGCCAGCACCCCGACATAGGAGACCCCCGCGACCATCACCCAGGAGCCGAGCCCGAGCAGCGCGATCCGGCCGCCGGTGCGCACCATGGTCGGCAGGTGGACGGCGCTGCCCAGCCCGAACAGCGCGGCCGCGAGCAGCAGTTCCTGGGTTTCCCCGGCGAGGGCCAGGGCCCGCTCGGGCAGCACCCCGGTGGTGCGCAGCGCGATCATGGCGAGGAAGCCGGCGACGAACAGCGGCACCAGCGGAGGCCGCTTCCCGGCCGCCGGCGCGGTGCCGGCGCGCCGGTGCGAGCGCCGCACGGCCACCGCGACCCCGGCTACCAGCGGCGCGAGCAGGACCACCCGCATCAGCTTGACGAGCACCGCCTCGCGCAGCGCGCCCGCCCCGCCGCTCTGCGCGGTGGCGACCACCTGCCCGACGTCGTGCACGCTCGCGCCGACCCAGCGGCCGAAGCCGTCCGGGTCCAGGCCGAGCGGGTGCTGCAGCAGCGGCAGGACGGCGATGGCCAGGGTGCCGCAGAGGGTGACCAGGGCGACGGAGGCGGCGACGTCCTCCTCCTCGCTCCCGGCGGCCTGGCTGACCGCGCCGATCGCCGAGGCGCCGCAGATCGAGTAGCCGGTGGCGACCAGCAGCGGCTGGTCGCCGGGCAGGCCGAGCCGGCGCCCGAGCCAGAGGGTGCCGGCGAAGGTCGCGGCGACCACCGCGAGCACCATGGCGACGGTGGCCCAGCCGAGGCCGAGCACGTCGTCCAGACTCAGCTTGAGGCCGAGCAGCACGATGCCCAGCCGCATCAGCCGTTTGCCGGCGGTGGACAGCCCGGGCCGGGCGACGCCGCGGACCACCGGGCGCAGACCGGGCAGGTGGGCGGCGGCGACACCGAGCAGCACGGCGGCGGTGAGCTTGGGCACGGCGGGCACGGCCTGGTGGACGGCGATCGCGGCGGTGACGCCGAGCGCGGCGAGCAGCAGGCCGGGGGCGTTCCCGCCGAGCGGGGGCAGGGCGCGGGTGCGGGTCGGGCGGACCGCGCGGTCCCGGAGGGTCAGGGCCATCCGGGGCTCACCGCCGCTCGTCGGCGGGCAGCCGGTAGACGCGCCGGATGCTGGTGCCGAGCCGGGAGACGTCGGCGCCGTACACGTGGATGGAGATGGCGGTGGTGGTGCAGGTGTTGCGCACCAGGTGGATGTCGCCGGGCGGGGCGAAGGCGGCGACGGTGCCGGCCGGGCCGACCACGTGCTCGGTCTCGACGAGGTGGGCGGCGCGCCCGTCGGAGATCAGCCGGTAGCGGGTCTCGCTCTCCTGGCCCTGGTGGACGCCGGCCACGCACCAGGAGACGTGGTCGTGGATCGGGGTGTGCTGGCCGGGCAGCCAGACCAGGGCGACGACGGAGAAGGAGCCGTCGTCCTCGGCGTGCAGGACGTGCTGGCGGTAGCGCCCGGGGTCGCCCTCGCGCTGGTCCGCGGTGAGCAGTTCGCCGTCGCCCAGGTGCGGGGCGAGCCGTTCGCCGACCAGGTAGGCGGTGAGCTCGGGGGGCAGGCCGCGGTCCACGACCGCGCGGATCTCGCCGACGAGCGCGGTCATGCGCTCGGTGAGCCGGCCGCCGCCGACCGTGGCTGACGTTGTCATGCCAGCAGGGTCGCCGTCGCCGACCCATCACGTCCAAGGAGGGTTCTTTCGCTCTCCCCCCATCACCGCTTATCGATTCCGGGGTGGCCGACGGGGATCGCGACAGGGGTTCGGCCGGAGGTCCGGCGGGGGTTCAGCACCCCACCCGGGCCGCGGCGGCCTGCCGCAGGTGGTCCAGGACGAGCGCGGTCGCCGGGATCCGCCGGTGCTCGCGGAGCACGTACGCGCTGACCTGGCGCCGCAGGTGCGGCTCGACGGCCCGGCCGGTGACCTTGCGGTGGCACATGAAGGAGAGCACCAGCGCGGGCATCAGCGCTATCCCGACCCCGGCGGCGACCAGGCTCTGCACGGCGAGGTTGTCGTCGGTGGAGAACACGATGTCCGGGGCGAAGCCCTGTTCGGCGCAGACCTGCAGCAGGTTGGCCCGGCAGCGCGGGCAGCCGGCGATCCAGCGCTCGCCGTCGAGGTCGGCCAGCCGGACGGCGTGCCGGCGCCCGAGCGGGTGGCCGACCGGCAGCAGCACGGTCAGCAGGTCCTCCATCAGCGGGATCTCGTCCAGCCCGTCGGGGACCTCGGCGGGCGCGCCGGGATAGCGGAAGGCCAGCGCGATGTCGCACTCCCCGCGCAGCAGCCGCTGCACCGAGTCCGGCGGTTCGGCCTCCAGGAGTTCGACCCGCACGCCGGGGTGCTCGGCGAGCAGCCGGGCCATCGCCTCCGGTATCAGGGTGGCGTTGGCGCTGGGGAAGGCGCAGACCCGCACGCGCCCGGCGCGCAGCCGGCCGAGCGCGGCGAGCTGCTGCTGGGCTGCGGAGAGGCTGCCGAGGATCTGTTCGGCGTGCCGGGCGAGCGCCTCGCCGGCCTCGGTGAGCCGCAGCCCGCGCCCCGCGCGGGTGAACAGCGGCAGGCCGACGGTGCGTTCCAGGGCCTTCATCTGCTGGGTGATGGCGGGCTGGGTGTAGCCGAGTTCGCGGGCGGCCGCCGAGTAGGAGCCCGCCCGGACGACCTCGTGGAAGGTCCTGATGTGCCGTGAGTCGAACACCGGCTCCACTGTCCCTCCGCCCGGCCGTCGTAGCGTGTCGCTGCCGGCAATCATAAGCAGAGTTTGGAGGTACCGATCCAGACCTCGGCCGCACCTATGGTTTACCGGCGAACCGTCCGCCCCCGGACGCATCCGCCCACCCCGCCCGGTCACGGCCGGGCGGCCGGCGGCACCCCCATCGACACGTCGGCCGGCGCCACCGGGGCCCCGCCGCGCGCGCTCGGGCTGCGCCGGCTGCGCCGCTCGACCCAGTGGGCGAACCAGGAGAGCAGCAGGCACATGCCGATGTAGATCGGCGCGATCACCATCACCACCGGGATGAACGGCAGGTCGTAGTCCAGGTTGGTGGCGATCAGCTTGCCGGCGTGCAGGAACTCCTCATAGGTGATCAGGAAGCCCAGCGAGGTGTCCTTGAGTGCCACCACCAGCTGGCTGATGATCGCCGGCAGCATCGCCCGCGCCGCCTGCGGCGCCAGGACGTACGCCATCACCTGGGACTTGCGCATGCCGAGCGCGAAGGCCGCCTCCCGCTGGCCCCTGGGCACCGCGACCACGCCGGCCCGGAACACCTCGGCGAGCACCGAGCCGTTGTAGAGCACCAGCCCGGCCACCAGCGCCCAGAGCGGGGCCACCTTGAGGGCGACGAAGATGAAGAAGATCATCACCAGCACCGGCATGGCCCGGAAGAACTCCACCACCAGGGTGGAGAGCAGGCGCACCACCCGGTGGTCGGAGAGCCGCCCGACCGCGAACAGCGCGCCGAACGGCAGGGCGAACAGCACGGTCCAGCCGAAGGCCTTGAGGGTGTTGGCGAGCCCGCGCAGCAGCAGGTCCTGGACGCCCTCGTACTGGAAGGCCGTCCACTTGGCCGCGGTGAACTGGTGGGTGTGGAAGAGCATGTAGACGATCCAGCCGATCAGCGCGGCGATCGCCAGCAGCGCGATCCCGCCGTACAGCCGGTGCCGGGCGAGCGCCTTCGGGCCGGGGATGTCGTAGAGCGCCGAGGATTCCGCCGTCATCGCGACACCGCCACTCGTCGTTCCAGGAGGTTGAACACGGCGCTGATGGCCAGGGTGATGATCAGGTAGCCGACGGCGATCCAGACGAAGGTCCAGACGATGCTGTAGCCGAGCTCGTTGATGGTCCGGTAGGTGCCGAGCAGTTCGGTGACGCTGAACGAGCCGGCGATCGCCGTGTTCTTCGCCAGCGCGATCATCACACTGCCGATCGGCGCCACCACCGAGCGGTAGGCCTGCGGCAGCACCACCAGCCCCATCGTCTGGCCGAAGGTCATGCCCAGGCTCCGTGCCGCCTCGCCCTGCCCGACCGGCACCGTGTTGACGCCCGCGCGCATCGCCTCGCAGACGAAGGCGGAGGTGTAGCAGCCGAGCGCGAGCACCGCGAAGGTGAAGAACGGCAGGGTGATGTCGAACCGCGGCAGGCCCAGCACCACGATGAAGAACAGCAGGGTCAGCGGGGTGTTGCGCAGCAGGGTCACCCAGGTGGTGCCGAACACCCGCAGCGGCCGCACCGGCGAGACCCGGAAGGCCGCCATCAGCACCCCGAGCACCAGCGCCAGCACGGCGCTCACCGCGAACAGCTCCAGGGTGCCGAGGAAGCCGTCCCAGTAGGTCGACCAGTTGTCGATCAGTGTCTTCACAGCCCGGCCCTTCCTCAGTACCGGTCGATCGGCGGCGGGGCCGGCGCGGGCACCCCGGACAGGCCGAGGGTCGCGTCGTAGGCCTTCTTCCAGTCGCCGTTCGCCTCGTGGTGCGCCAGCGCGTCGTTGAGCGCGCCGCGCAGCACGGTGTCGTCCTTCGGCGTGCCGATCCCGTACGGCTCCTGGGAGAACAGCGGCCCGACCACCTTGAGCTCGTCCGGCACCTTGGCCGCGTAGCCGAGCAGGATGGTGTTGTCCGTGGTGACGGCGTCCGCCTGGGAGGTGATCAGGTTGTCCACGCAGGCCGAGTAGGTGTCGTAGCCGATCAGCCTCGCCTTCGGGTACTGCTTCTGGATCCGCTGGTACGGGGTGGAGCCGGCCGCCGAGCAGACCGTCCTGCCGTCCAGGTCCTGCGGGCCGTTGATGTCCTTGTTGTTCCTGCGCACCAGCAGCGACTGCCCGGCCATGAAGTACGGACCGGCGAAGCCGACCAGCTTCTTGCGGTTGTCGTTGATGGTGTAGGTGCCGACGTAGTAGTCGACCTGGCCGTTCTGCAGCGCGGTCTCGCGGTTGGCGGAGGCGATGGTGCGGAACTCGATCCGGTCCGGGCCGAACCCGAGGTCGGCGGCGACCATCTTGGCGATCTCGATGTCGAAGCCGGAGTACTCGCCGGTGGCCGGGTTCTTCTGGCCCAGGTAGGGCTGGTCCTCCTTGGCCCCGACCACCAGGTGCCCGCGGGCGCGGGCCGCCGCCAGAGTCGGCGAGCCGCTCGCCGGGGTCCCGGTCGCCACCTGGTAGCTGGGCAGCGCGCTGGGCTGCGGCCCCTTCGGCGGCGGGGTGCCGGCCTTGCCGCAGCCGGACAGCAGCAGCGCCGGCAGCAGGACCGGTAGCAGGATCGAGGCCGCGAGGGCGGTGGGCTTCCGCACGGTCCCGGCCTCAGTGCTTCAGGATCTTGGAGAGGAAGTCCCGGGCGCGCTCGCTGCGCGGGGCGCTGAAGAACTCCTCCGGGGCCCGGTCCTCGACGATCCGGCCGTCCGCCATGAAGACCACCCGGTTGGCGGAGGCGCGGGCGAAGCCCATCTCGTGGGTCACCACGACCATCGTCATGCCCTCGTGCGCCAGCCGGCGCATCACGTCCAGCACCTCGGTGATCATCTCGGGGTCGAGCGCCGAGGTCGGCTCGTCGAACAGCAGGGCCTTGGGCTCCATCGCCAGCGCCCGGGCGATCGCCACCCGCTGCTGCTGGCCGCCGGACAGCTGGGCCGGGTACTTGTCGGCGTGCGCGGCCAGCCCGACCCGGTCCAGCAGCGCCCGTGACCTGTCGTCGGCCTGCGACCTGCTCCGCCCGCGCACCTTCACCTGCGCCAGTGAGACGTTCTGCAGCACGGTCCGGTGCGCGAACAGGTTGAAGGACTGGAACACCATCCCGACCTCGGCCCGCAGCCGGGCCAGCCCCTTGCCCTCCTCGGGCAGGGGCCGGCCGTCGATCAGGATGGTGCCGGACTCGACCGGCTCCAGCCGGTTGATGGCGCGGCAGAGCGTGGACTTGCCGGAGCCGGAGGGGCCGATCACCACCACCACCTCGCCCCGGCCGACGGTCAGCTCGACGTCCTGCAGGACGTGCAGCGAACCGAAGTGCTTGTTGACGCCGCGCAGCTCGATCAGCGGAGTGAAGCCGCCGGGCCCGGACGCCGAGACCGGCCCGGCGTCGGCGCTCACTTCCCGCGCCGCCCCTTCAGCAGCCAGCCGAGCACCACACCGGCGAGCAGGGTGGCCAGCAGGGCGATCCAGAGCGGGGCGGTCACGGTGAACACCCAGAACTGGATCTGCACCTTGTCGAGGTTGGCGAACAGGAACCAGGCGGCGAGGACGACGATGACGCCGATCCCGATGTAGCGGGTGGGGATGCCGCCGATCTCGCCGCGTTTGGTACCAGAGGAGTCCGAAATCTTAGTCACCCGAGCATTCTGCGGGTGCTTGGGCGCATTTGCCCGTATACGCGGCCGGGAGTGGCCCGCACCGGACGGTCTTGTCCTGTGCGGGTCACCACCCGTCACCCTCCGTCAGTGCTCATCGGCGTTCGTCGGTGTCCATCGGTGTCCGTCAGCGCTCGTCGCGCCAGGAGCGCCAGAGCGCCGCATACGGGCCGCCGGCCGCCACCAGCTCGGGGTGGCTGCCGTACTCGCTGATCCGCCCGTCCTCCACCACCGCGATCACGTCGGCGTCGTGGGCGGTGTGCAGCCGGTGGGCGATGGCGATCACCGTCCGGCCCTCCAGCACCCGGGAGAGCGAGCGCTCCAGGTGCCGGGCGGCCCTCGGGTCCAGCAGCGAGGTGGCCTCGTCCAGCACCAGGGTGTGCGGATCGGCCAGCACCAGCCGGGCCAGCGCCAGCTGCTGGGCCTGCGGCGGCGTCAGCGCGGCGCCGCCGCTGCCGACCTCGGTGTCCAGCCCGGCCTCCAGCGCGTCCACCCACGCCCCGGCGTCCACCGCGTCCAGCGCCCGGCGCAGCTCGGCGTCGTCGGCGTCCGGCGCGGCCAGCCGCAGGTTGTCGCGCAGCGTCCCGACGAAGACGTGGTGCTCCTGGTTGACCAGCGCCACCTCGGCGCGCACCCGCTCGGCCGGCATCCGCGACAGCGCCGCCCCGCCGAGGGTCACGCTGCCCCGGCCGGGGGCGTAGATCCCGGCCAGCAGCCGGCCCAGGGTGGACTTGCCCGCCCCGGACGGGCCGACCAGCGCCACCCGGCTGCCCGGGGCGACGTCCAGGCTGATGCCGTGCAGCACGTCGGCGCCCTCCCGGTAGCCGAAGCGCACGTCCCGCGCCTCGACCCGCCGCCCGCTCGGCCGGACCTCGTCGTCGCCCACGGCCCGCGGCACCTCCTGGACGCCGACCAGCCGGGCCAGCGAGGCCTGGCCGATCTGCAGCTCGTCGTACCAGCGCAGGAGCAGATCGGCCGGCGCCGCCAGGGCCTGGGCGTACAGCACCCCGGTGGTCAGCTGGCCCACGGTGATCCAGCCCCGCAGCGCGAACAGCCCGCCCAGCACCAGCGGACCGAGCACGGCCAGCGTGTACGTCGCGTCGATGGTCGGGAACCAGGCCGAGCGCAGCCAGAGGGTGTACCGCTCCCAGGCGAGCCACTCCGTCAGCTTGCGGTCGGTCAACCGGACCCGCTGCTCGCCGAGCCGCAGCGCCTCGACCGTGCGCCCGGCGTCGACCGTCTCGGCCAGGACGGAGTTCACCGCCGCGTACCCGGCCGACTCGCTGCGGTAGGACTGCGGGGCCCGCCGGAAGTACCAGCGGGAGGAGACCAGCAGCACCGGCACGCCGATCAGCGAGGAGAGCGCCAGCAGCGGTGAGGTGACCACCAGGGCCCCGAGCACCAGCAGCAGCGAGACGACCGCCACGGCCAGCTCCGGCACCGCCTGGCGCACCGACTTGTCCAGCCGGTCGATGTCGGTCGTGCCCCGGGAGACCAGGTCCCCGGTACCGGCCCGTTCCAGGACGCCGGTGGGCAGCGCCACCGAGCGGACCAGGAAGTCCTCCCGCAGGTCGGCCAGCACCCGCTCGCCGAGCACCGCGCCGCGCAGCCGCGACCACCAGGTGAACGCGGACTGCGCCGCCAGCGCGAGCAGGTACCAGGCCACGGCGACGGTGAGGGTGGACCCGGCGGTGCCGGCGGCCAGCGACTCGACGAGCGTGCCGAGCACCCAGGGGCCGACCAGTCCGGCCACGGTGGCCACCGCGTGCAGCCCGACCACGGCCGAGAAGGCTCCCCGGTGACGCCGGGCCAGCAGTCGCACGTACGCGCGCACGGCGGTGGGCGAGCCGACCGGCAGGGTGGTGGCCGGCCGCTGCTCCTGGTGGGCGGGGGGCTTCATGCGACACTCCTCGACTCGATGAGGCTGCGGTGCCCGCCCTTGCGGGCGGCGGTGGTCTTCATGACGGCTCCCCCGCCGGTGGCGGCTCCTCGGCGCGGGTGACCACCGCCCGGTAGGCCGGCTCCGTGTGCAGCAGCTCGCGGTGGACGCCGCTCGCCGCGACCCGGCCGCCGCGCACCAGCACCACCCGGTCCGCCTGGTCGAGCAGCAGCGGACTGGTGGCGAAGACCACCGTGGTGCGCCCCTCACGGTTCTTCCGCAGCCCGGCGGCGATCCGGGACTCGGTGTGCGCGTCGACCGCGCTGGTCGGCTCGTCCAGCACCAGCACCGGCGGATCGGCCAGCAGCGACCGGGCCAGCGCCAGCCGCTGCCGCTGCCCACCGGACAGCGAGCGCCCCCGCTCGGTGATCTCCGCCGCCATCACGTCCTCTCCTCCCGCCGCGTCCGAGGGGGCCCGGGCGCCGTCCGCCAACGCGTCCAGCACGTCCTGCGCGCGGGCCGCGGCGAGCGCCTCCCACGGATCGACCCGGCCGGAGGACGGAACGTCGAACAGCGCCGCCAGGGTGCCGGAGAGCAGCACCGGCTCCTTGTCGTGCACCAGGACCGCGGCCCGTGCCTCGGCCAGCGGGACGGCGTCCAGCTCGGTGCCGCCGAGGCGGACAGAGGGCTGCGGCCGCCCCTCCTCGCCCGGCGGGACGTGCCCGCCGAGCCGTTCGGCGAGCGCGCCGGCGAAGTCCGGGTCGCCGCAGACCACGGCGGTCAGCTCGCCGGCCCGGGCGGTCAGCCCGGTGAGCGGGTCGAACAGGTCGGAGCGGGCCGGGTCGGTGAGCCTGGCGTCCGCACCGCCCTCGGTACGGGCCAGCGAGAGCACCCGCACGGCGCGCCCGGCGGAGACCTTGGCCACGCTCCAGGCGTGCGCCGCCTCGCCGAGGATCCGCAGCGGCGCGGCCAGGAACGCGGTGGCGCCGTAGACCGCGACCAGGGCGCCCACCGAGATCCGCCCGTCGGCCGCCAGCCGGACGCCGTACCAGGTGACGCCGACCACGAAGAGGCCGGGCAGCAGCACCTGCTGGGCCTGCATCAGGGACCGGATCCGGGCCGAGCGGACGGCCGCGGCGCGGACCTTCTGGGAGGCGGCCCGGTAGCGGTCGAGGAAGAGTTCCTCGCCGCCGATGCCGCGCAGCACCCGGAGCCCGGCCACCGTGTCGGCGGCCAGCTCGGTGGCCTTGCCGCCGAGGGCGCGCTGCTCGCCGTAGCGGCGCTCCAGCGGCGCGAGCAGCGGCCAGACCGAAGCGGCGAGCACGGGCACCCCGAGCAGGACGGCCAGACCGAGCGTCGGCTGGACGACGAGCACCGCGGTGCCGGTGGCCAGCCAGACGGCGACCGCGCCGCGCAGCCGGGCGAGGAGTTCGACGTACCAGCCGATCTTCTCGACGTCCCCGCTGCCGACCGCGACGATCTCGCCGGTGGCGATCCGCCGGGACAGCCCGGAGCCGAGGTGGGAGGCCTGACGGGACACCAGCTGACGGACCTGGGTGACGGCGTGGATCCAGTTCCAGACCGACTGGCGGTGCAGCAGCACGGTGCCGACCGCGGACACCGCGGCCAGGGCCAGGGCGAGCGCGCCGGCCCGCCACAGGGCGCCGGAGTCCCGGTCGACGACGGCCTGCACGCCGAGGCCGACCGGCACCGGGAGGGCGGCCTGACAGCCCATCTCCAGCAGCGCCCAGCAGGTCGCGAGCACCTGGCCGCTCCGCTGGTCACGCCGGAGCCGGCGCAGGAAGGCGGAGGGGGAGGACAGTTCGGGCCGACCGGGATCGGCCAGGGGGAGGGTTTTGAGCAGCATGACGATCCGTTGCAGGGCAGTGCGGGCGGAGGGCGCGGAGGACGGCCGGTAGGGTCACGGCCGTGGGTTCGTCAAGAGGTCATGGCAGCGAGCCTGCCAACTCGGATGTGATCTGCGCAACAGGTTTTCCAGGCACCCGGCCGACGCCGTAGTGTTGTGCACGCGCCGGTAGCACGCGTCGGAAAATTTCCCCCGCCGGGGAACCTTCCCGACCAGCGCCCCGGTTGCCCCATCAGGACCACAGAACCGCATGGACGACCAGGAGAGGGCACTCCTTCCGTGAGCAACATTCCCAGCGTCACGCTCAACGACGGCACCCGGATCCCCCAGCTCGGCTTCGGGGTCTGGCAGGTGCCGGACGCGGAGGCCACCGCCGCCGTCCGCACCGCGATCGAGGTCGGCTACCGCTCGATCGACACCGCCGCGATCTACGAGAACGAGTCCGGCACCGGCAAGGCGATCACCGAGGCCCTGGCCGGCGGCGCCGTCGCCCGCGAGGACCTCTACATCACCACCAAGCTGTGGAACTCCGGCACCCGCGACTGGTCCGGCGAGCAGGGCCGCGACGCGGTGCTGCGCGAGTTCGACGCCTCGCTTGACCGGCTCGGCCTGGACTACCTCGACCTCTACCTCATCCACTGGCCGCGTCCGATGCACGGCAGCTACCTCAACGTCTGGAAGGCGCTGGAGCAGCTGAAGGCCGACGGCCGGGTCCGCTCGGTCGGCGTCTCCAACTTCGGCACCGAGCAGCTCACCCGGATCGTCGAGGAGTCCTCGCTCCTGCCGGCGCTGAACCAGGTCGAGCTGCACCCGTACTTCCCGCAGGAGGAGCTGCGCGCCTTCCACGCCCGGCACGGCATCGCCACCGAGGCCTGGAGCCCGCTCGGCCAGGGCAAGGAGCTGCTGTCCGAGCCGGCGCTGGCCGGCATCGCCGACAAGCACGGCCGCACCGTCGCCCAGGTGGTGCTCCGCTGGCACCTGCAGAGCGGCGTCATCGCGATCCCGAAGTCGGTCACCCCGTCGCGGATCAAGGAGAACCTGGACGTCGCCGGCTTCGAGCTGGACGCCGAGGACCTCGCCGCGATCGCCGGCATCGCCACCGGCACCCGGATCGGCCCGGACCCGCAGGAGTTCGACTGGAGCTGACCCGCCCGGCGGCCCCGGCCGCCCGAGGACCGGTCACCCCGTGCCCGACGCGAAGGCCGCCCTCCCCCGTTCGGGGAGGGCGGCCTTCACCGCGTTGACGGGCGGTGCCCGTCACCGGCCCGGGACCGGCGGGCCCTGGTCGGCCGGCGGACGACTGGCGACCGACCGGCGGCCGACTGATGAATCGTTTTGGCTGACAGCCGCGACGTTCCGGCTACAGCCGGGCCGCCTTGGCGATCAGCGCGAGCGCGGCCTCGTGCTCGTCCTCCTCCAGCGGCGCCAGCAGCAGCAGCTGGACCTGGGCGACGCCCGCGGCCGAGCGGTGCAGCAGGTCCTGTCCCGCCGGCGAGAGCGAGAGCAGGTTGCGCCGTCCGTCCGAGGGGTCGCGGCGACGCTGGACCAGGCCGCGCCGGACCAGCCGACTGACCATCTCGGCCATCGTGGCCTTGTCCAGCGAGGCCAGCTCGCCCACCGTGCGCTGGTCGGCGCCCGGCTCCAGTTCGAGCGCGTCGAGCACCGCGTACTGCGGCGCCGTCAGCTCCGAACCGACGTGCTCCGACCAGAGCTTGGTGTGCACCTGCTGGCTCACCCGGATCAGGTAGCCGATCGCCCGCTGGGCGTCCAGCATCGGTCGCGCGTCCGTCAGGACGGCGACCTGGGCCGGTTCCAGTCTGGCTATCTTGGCCATCACACGGACGATCTCCAGCTGCTCCTCCGGAGCGAGCGGCTCGAAGAGCGTGCGCTGCACGCGGACCACTCCGCCGGTGGCCTCACGGACAGCCTGGGCCCCGCTCTGCGAGAGAGCGAGCAACTTGCGCCGGCCGTCGGCCGGGTCTCGGCGCCGCAGCACCAGGCCGCGCCGGACCAGCCGGGCGACCATCTCGGCCATCGTGGCCTTGTCGAGCGAGGCACGCTCTCCCACCGTGCGCTGGTCGGCGCCCGGTTCGAGGGCGAGGACCAGCAGGACCGCGAACTGCGGAGCCGTGAGATCGGCTCCGACGTGTTCGGACCACAGACGGGTGTGGACCTGCTGTGCAACGCGGATGAGGTGTCCGGGCGACTGCTGCAGTCGCGCGGACACGCGGGTCGTCGGGATCTCCCCCAGCACCATGTATCCGTCCCGATGTCACACCCGGTGTGTGTGGGACACCCGGGTGGGGCAGTAACGGCGAGTGGGCGTCCCGCTGTTCGGGAGGGCGCTCCAGCCGTGCAGCCGGTGGCTGCTGGCGGACACTATACAAACGGCGGGCCCTCGCTGGCAGGCAGGGGCGGATAGTAGACGCAGGTTCGGCAACATTGGCATATTTACTCGCCGTGCCGACCCACCGGTAACCCGTTCGCAGGAGAAAGCCGACCGGTCGGTCCTTACCCACGGTCACCTGCGTCTTCACCCTGGCCGAGCCCCCTACCCGCCGGTAGGGTGTGGCCACCGGGGCGGATCCGACCTCCGGAGCGGCCCGGTGGAACCCGGGTGTCCCCCGAGCGGTTCCTGGGAGTCTCCTGGGTTCCCGGGCCCGTGCCCGACCGTCCGGCGGGCCGACTCCGGAGCGCGACCGGCGCCGACCGGCGCCGGCCGGGCGGGCTGCGAACCCTGGCCATCTGCAACTGACCTGCAACAACGCCCGATTACTCCGAGAGAGACGAGACCGAGCATGACCGAGCAGACCACCACCCCCCGGGTCGCCGTCGTCACCGGCGCCGCGCGCGGACTGGGCGCCGCCACCGCCGAGCGACTGGCCGCCGACGGCTACGCGGTGGCCGTCCTCGACCTGGAGGAGTCGGCCGGCCGGGAGACCGTCGAACGCATCACCGCCGCCGGCGGCCGCGCCATCGCCGTCGGCGCCGACGTCTCGGACGCCGGCCAGGTCCGGGCCGCCGTCGAGCGGATCGCCGCCGAACTCGGCGCGCCGGTCGTGCTCGTCAACAACGCGGGCGTGCTGCGCGACAACCTGATCTTCAAGATGACCGAGTCGGACTGGGACACGGTCATGAACGTGCACCTGCGCGGCGCGTTCCTGATGACCCGGGCGGTCCAGAAGTACATGGTGGACGCCGGTTTCGGACGGATCGTCAACCTGTCGTCGTCCTCCGCCCAGGGCAACCGCGGCCAGGCCAACTACTCGGCCGCCAAGGCCGGTCTGCAGGGCTTCACCAAGACCCTGGCCATCGAGCTCGGCAAGTTCGGCATCACCGCCAACGCGGTCGCGCCCGGCTTCATAGCCACCGACATGACCGTCGCCACCGCCGCCCGGGTCGGCATGGACTTCGAGGACTTCAAGGCCGCCGCCGCCACCCAGATCCCGGTCCAGCGGGTCGGCGTGCCGCAGGACGTGGCCAACGCCATCGCGTTCTTCGCCTCGGAGGGCGCCGGCTTCGTCTCCGGACAGGTCCTCTACGTGGCCGGCGGCCCCCTCGACTGAGCCATCGAACCTACACAGGGTTACCACGGGGTGGGAACCGGAGCGTCCGGTCTCCCGCCCCGTTCTTTTTGCCCGAACTTGGGGAAAAGCACACGAACCCCTTACGGACATTCGATCCGAAAACGCCGTTGGATCGTCCTGAAACAGACCTTGGCCGATCGGAGAACGGCTTTGCCGGGGAATTCCGAATGGAACAGGGAATCACGCTGCGTCGCCGGGTAGGTTCACCGCCGTGCAAGCGCCGAGTGAACAGCCTGGCCGCCCCGAGCCCCTGACCACCCGCCCCGAGCACCCGACCGTCCGCCCCGAGCACCCCACCGTCCGCCGCGAGCGCCCGCATGCCACCCGCCCCGAGCACCCGCGCCCCGGCCGCCGAGGGTCCGCCCGCCCGCCCCTCGGCCGCCGGCAGACCGCCCTGCTGGGCCTCGCCGCGCTCGGCTACCTGCTGGTCGCCGTCGCCGTCCTGCTGGACACCTCGCTGGTCGACCTCGACTGGAAGATACGCCTGTACCGGCCCGAGGAGCACTGGCCCGGCCTGCAGCCGCTGCTCGACAACTGGGTGGTGGCCGGCCAGCGCGGCCCCTCCGCCCTCGCCGCCTTCGCCTGGCTCGGCTGGCGCGCCCGCCGGCTGGGCCGGATCCGGCCGCTGCTGGTGATGGGCGCCGCCCTGCTGCTGCTCAACCTCACGGTCGGCGGGGTCAAGATCGTCACCGGCCGGCTCGGCCCGCACTACGCCCGGTACGTCGGCTCCCCCGAGCTCTTCTCCGGCGGCACCATATTCCCCTCCGGCCACACCGCGAACGCCGTGGTCACCTGGGGCGTGCTCGCCTACCTGGCGGTCCGCTGGCGGCGCCTCGGCGCGCTGCTGGCGGGCGCCACCGCCTGGTCGGTCGGCCTCACCACCGTCTACCTGGGCACCCACTGGGTCACCGACGTCCTGGCCGGCTGGGCCGCCGGGCTGCTCGTGCTGCTCTCGCTCCCGCTGCTGGAACCGCTGGTGCTGGCCGCCGAAGGCCGGCTCACCCGGCGCCGACGGGGGGCCGGGACCGGGCTCACCCCTCCCAGCTGCGTACCACCAGCCCGTCGCGCACCGCGAGGTTGAGCCGCCCCTCGCGATAGTCCATGGTCATCGCCGCCCCCTGCGGCAGTACCCGCACCGAGGCCCAGCCGTGCCGGCGGGCCAGCTCCTCGGCCCGCTCGACCCGCAGCCCCGCGTAGCCCTCCGCGTCCGTGTCCGTCATCGCCCCTCCCCGGCTCGCCCAGCGGACGTACGCTGGAATCGTAGACCGCCCGTGCGGAACCGGCCGCACGGGCCGGGGGGACCGGCAGCACCGGGAGGTGACCGCGGATGCCCGCCACCACCCCGCGACGGTGGCGCAGCGGCACCGAGCCCGCCACCGCCCGCAGCGACCTCAAGCTGCGCTACCTGCTCTCGCTGACCTTCACCCCGCTGTTCGCGCTGGCCACCGCGGCCTTCGCGTTCTGGGCCGCGAACGCCCCGGCGTTCGGGGCGCCGAGCCGGGGCACCCTCACCGGCTTCGCCGTGGCCTGCGGAATCCTCACCCTGTTCGCCGTCGTCGATCTCGTCGTCGTCATCCGGCGCCGCCGGACCGAGCTCTGACGCGGTGTCTCCCGCGGGGTGGGAAGCCGGTGCCGGCCTCCCACCCCCCGCACGGATCCCCCCCCGCACGGACTCAGCGGTTGCTGACCGCCTGCTTGACCAGCGTCCGCCCGAAGTCCCACATCAGGCCGCTCCCCCGGTGCGCGTCCTCCATCACCTCGGTGAAGGCCGCCATGAACCGGTCCACGTCCCGCTCGGTGATGATCAGCGGCGGGATCAGCTTGATCACCTCCAGGTGGTCCCCGGACACCTGGGTGAGGATCCGGTGCCGCTGCAGCAGCGGGACGACCACCATCTGGGCGAACAGGCCCTTGCGGGCCGCCTGCAGCGCCGTCCACCCGGTCCGCAGTTTGAGCGACTTCGGCCGGCCGAACTCGATGCCGATCATCAGCCCGCGCCCGCGCACCTCGGCGAGCAGCTCGTAGCGGTCGACCAGTTCGGTCAGCCGCTCCCGGAAGTGGTCGCCCACCTTGCGGGCGTTCTCCACCACCCGCTCGTCCCGGACGACCTCCAGGGTCGCCAGGCCGGCCGCCATCGCCTGCGCGTTGGAGCCGAAGCTGGCCGAGTGCACCAGCACCCGGTCCATCGAGGAGTACACCTTCTCGAAGATCCAGCCCTTGCCGAGGGTCGCCCCGACCGGCACGTAGCCGCCGGAGAGCGCCTTGGCCGCGCAGACCAGGTCCGGCAGCACGCCGTCCTCGTGCTGGTAGGCGAAGAAGTCGCCGGTGCGTCCGACGCCGGTCTGCACCTCGTCGCAGATCAGCAGCGCCTTGTGCTCGTGCAGCAGCTCCTGCGCGGCCCGCAGCCAGCCGGGCGGGGCCGCCTGCACGCCCTTGCCCTGGATCGGCTCGACGATCAGCGCCGCGACGTCGCCGCGCTTCAGCTCCTTGGCCAGGGCCGCGAGGTCGCCGAGCGGGATCGCGGTGTCCGGCAGCAGCGGGTCGAAGCCCTTGCGGAACCCGCTCTCGCCGTTCACCGAGAGCGAGCCGGTGGTCAGCCCGTGGAAGGCGTGGTCGGCGTAGAGGATCCGCTTGCGGCCGGTGGCGTACCGGGCGAACTTGAGCGCGGTCTCCACCGCCTCGGTGCCGCTGTTGCCGAAGAACACCCGGTCCAGTCCGGGCGCGTACGACAGCAGGCGTTCGGCGAGCAGGCCGGGCAGCGGCGAGCAGTCGAAGCGGACCAGGTCCGGCAGGTCGAGGTCCATCACCTGCTGGACGGCCGAGCGGACCACCGGGTGGTGGCGGCCCAGAGCGAAGATGCCGAAGCCGGCCAGCATGTCGAGGTACTCGTTGCCCTCGGCGTCATAGAAGTACTGCCCGCGGGCCCGTTCGTAGTACTTGTCAAAGCCGATGGTGTGCAGCATCCGGGTCAGCTGCGGGTTCAGGTAGCGGCTCTGCAGCTCGTACCGCTCGCCGCCGCGTTCGGCGAGCAGGGCGGCCAGGTCGAAGCCGCCCGGACGGTCACGGCGGTCGGTGCTGTCGGGGTCAGCCGGCATGGTGCTGGTTCGCTCCTCGGTTCGGAAGTCCCCGGTCCGGTAGTCCTCGGGCCGGTAGCAGGTGCTTGGCGAAGGCGGCGGTCTGGGCGGCGACCCCGGTGCCGGTCAGCCCGGCCTCCTCCAGGATCTCGCCACGCGCGGCGTGCCCGAGGAACTCCTGCGGCAGGCCCAGCACCCGCACCGGGACGTCCACGTCCGCGTCGCGCAGCGCCAGTGCGATCGCCGCGCCGACGCCGCCGACCCGGCCGCCGTCCTCCACGGTGACCACCAGCCGGTGCCCGGCGGCGAGCGCGGGCAACGCCGGGTCGACCGGCTTGACCCAGCGCGGGTCGACCACGGTCGCGGTGAACCCCTCGGCGAGCAGCAGCCGGGCCGCGTCCAGCGCGGCGCCGGCCATCGTGCCGACGGCCACCAGCAGGATCTCCGGCAGCTCCCCGGTGCGCAGCAGGACGTCCACGCCGCCGGTCCGCTCGACGGCGGGCACGGCCGGGCCGACGGTGCCCTTGGGGAAGCGGACCACGGTCGGGGCGTCGTCGACCTCGACGGCCTCGCGCAGCTGGGCGCGCAGCTGGTCGGCGTCGCGCGGGGCGGCGAGCCGCAGGCCGGGGACGACCTGCAGGATCGACAGGTCCCACATGCCGTTGTGCGAGGCGCCGTCGTTGCCGGTGACGCCGGAGCGGTCCAGCACGAAGGTGACGCCCAGTCCGTGCAGGGCGACGTCCATCAGCACCTGGTCGAAGGCCCGGTTGAGGAAGGTCGCGTAGACCGCCACCACCGGGTGCAGCCCGCCGGTGGCCAGGCCCGCCGCGCTGGTGACGGCGTGCTGCTCGGCGATGCCGACGTCGAAGGTCCGCTCCGGGAAGGCCTTGGCGAACGGGGCCAGGCCGACCGGCTGGAGCATCGCCGCGGTGATCGCCACCAGGTCCGGCCGCTCGGCGCCGAGGGCCAGCAGCTCGTCGCCGAACACCGAGGTCCAGGAGACGCCGCCGCTGGGCGAGATCGGCAGGCAGGTGTACGGGTCGATCGGGTTGACGGCGTGGAAGCGGTCGGCCTCGTCCTGCTCGGCGGGCCGGTAGCCGCGGCCCTTGACGGTGAGGCAGTGCACGATGACCGGGCCGCCGAAGCCGCGGGCCTTGGTGAGCGCGGACTCCAGGGCGGCGAGGTCGTGTCCGTCGATCGGGCCGAGGTACTTGAGTCCGAGGTCCTCGAACATGCCCTGTGGGGCGAAGGCGTCCTTGAACCCCTTCTTGGCGCCGTGCAGCGCGTCGAAGATCGGCTGGCCGACCACGGGGGTGCGCTGCAGCGCGTCCTTGCCCCAGGACAGGAAGCGCTCGTAGCCCTGGGTGGTGCGCAGCGCGGCGAGGTGGTTGGCGAGCCCGCCGATGGTGCGGGCGTAGGAGCGCTCGTTGTCGTTGACGACGATGACGAGCGGGCGGTCCTTGGCGGCCGCGATGTTGTTGAGCGCCTCCCAGGCGAGGCCCCCGGTGAGCGCGCCGTCACCGATGACGGCGACCACCGGGTCGTCGCGGCCGAGCAGCTGGTTGGCCTTGGCCAGGCCGTCGGCGTAGGAGAGCGCGGTGGAGGCGTGCGAGTTCTCGACGACGTCGTGCTCGGACTCGGCGCGCGAGGGGTAGCCGGACAGGCCGCCCCTGGCGCGCAGCCGGGAGAAGTCCTGGCGGCCGGTGAGCAGCTTGTGGACGTAGCTCTGGTGGCCGGTGTCCCAGACGATCCGGTCGCGCGGGGAGTCGAAGACCCGGTGCAGCGCGATGGTCAGTTCGACGACACCGAGGTTGGGGCCGAGGTGGCCGCCGGTGCGGGTGACGGCGTCGATCAGGAAGTCGCGGATCTCGTCGGCGAGCCGGGGGAGCTCGGCGGCCGGGAGGGTTCGCAGGTCCGCCGGGGACGTGACGCCGGAGAGCAGTGACATGGCTTTCACCTCACGACTCGATAGCGGTGCGCTGGTGCCCCGCCGTGGCCGTGCCGCGCGGGGTGGCCCGGCCCGGGTCGGCGGCCCGGGCCGGACGGGGCGGCCGGCGGGGTGCGCCGGCCGCCGACGGGTGCGCTCAGCGGCTCCGGGTGGAGCCGACGGTCTCGGTGATCGCCCGCAGGGACTCCTTGAGGGAGCCCATGGTGGCGAGGACGGCGGTCGGCTCGTAGCCGCAGTGCGCCATGCAGTTGGCGCAGCGGGCGTCCTTGCCGCGGCCGTACTTGTCCCAGTCGGTCTTCTCGATCAGCTCGCGGTAGGTCGGCACGTAGCCGTCGGCCATCAGGTAGCAGGGCCGCTGCCAGCCGAACAGCGAGTAGTTGGGGATGCCCCAGGCGGTGCACTCGAAGTCGACCCGGCCCTCCAGGAAGTCCAGGAAGAGCGGGCTGTGGTTGAGCCGCCAGCGCCGCCGCCGGCCGCCGGCGAAGGTCTTGCGGAACAGCTCGCGGGTCTGCTCGACGCCGAGGAAGTGTTCCTGGTCGGGTGCCTTCTCGTAGGCGAACGCCGGGGAGATCATCATCTCGTCGACCTTGAGCTCGTCGTTGAGGTAGTCGAGCACGTCGATGATGGTCTGCGGGGTGTCGGTGTTGAAGAAGGTGGAGTTGGTGGTCACCCGGAAGCCGCGCCGCTTGGCCTCCTTGATCGCCGCCACCGCCTCGTCGAAGGTGCCCTCCTTGGCCACCGAGGCGTCGTGCCGCTCGCGCAGCCCGTCGATGTGCACGGTGAAGGTGAAGTAGGGCGAGGGCTTGAACTTGTCGAGCTTCTTGCGCAGCAGCAGCGCGTTGGTGCAGAGGAACACGTACTTGCGGCGCTCGACCAGCTGCCGGACGATCTCGTCGATCTGCGGGTGCATCAGCGGCTCGCCGCCGGCGATCGAGACCATCGGGGCGCCGGACTCCAGGACCGCCCCGACCGCCTGGGCGACCGGCATCCGCTGCTTCAGCACCCCGGCCGGGTGCTGGATCTTGCCGCACCCCTCGCAGGCCAGGTTGCAGGCGAAGAGCGGTTCCAGTTCGACGATCAGCGGGAATTTGTCGCGCCGCTTGAGCTTCTGCTGCATGAGGTAGGTGCCGACCCGCACGGTCTGGCGCAGCGGCATGGCCATGGCTAGCTCGCCTCCTGGGGGAGCGTCGAGGATGTGGGGTGGTTCAGGGCGGCGGGCGCGGGGCGGCCGCGCGGCGGCCGGTCGTCGCGCAGGTGCCAGTCGACCAGGGCGGGCACCGTGGAGCGCAGGGTGCGCCAGGCGCGGACCCCGGCCGGCAGGGTTCCCGGGCGCAGCAACTCGCGCTCGGGCGTGTCGACGACCACCCGCAGCACGGCCGCGGGCAGGCCGGGGCGCATTTCGCGCAGGGCCGCCAGTACGGCGGCGGCCTCCATGTCGACGGCGAGCGCCCCCTGCAGGTGCAGGGCGCGCCGCTCCAGGCCGCGCACCACGTGGTCGGCGGTGTGGTGCACGCCGGTGTGCGCGGTCAGGCCGCGCACGGTCAGGGCCCGGGTGAGCGCCGGGCCGGAATCGACGGCGAAGTGGTTCCCCTCGGCATCACGCACCCCGTCGGCAACGATCACCTCGCCGGGCGCTATTCCCGGCGCGACGGCGGCGCCGAAGCCGGCCACCACGATGGCGCCGTAGCCGCCCGGGGCGGCGGTGAGCAGCCTTCTGACGGTGAGTGAGGCCCGGCGGCGGCCGACCCCGGTCCGCACCACGACGGGCGGGCCGCCCGCCGCACCGCGCCAGTCCCCGCCGCGCAGGGCCCACACCTCGGGGCCGAGCGCGCACAGGACCAGCAGCGGGGAAGCGGTCACCGGGACGCCCCGATCCCGGCGGGGCCCCCGGCCGGGCGGCCGACCGCGGGGTTGCCGTGCAGGTAGCGGCCGAGCGCGGTGACCGGGAACACCAGCCGGTAAAGGTGGTAGTTGATGGAGAAGTCCCACGGGAAGCCGGTACCGGTGAACTGGGGCTCGTCCCAGGTGCCTTCGGGCAGCTGGGTGCGCACCAGCCAGTCGACGCCGCGCTCCACCGCCGCGTTGGCCCGGCCGTCCGGTCCCTCGCCGGCCGCGAGCAGCGCCATCAGCGCCCACGCGGTCTGCGAGGCGGTGGACTCGCCCCGCCCGGCCCAGCGCGCCGGGTCGTCGTAGGAGCGCATGTCCTCGCCCCAGCCGCCGTCGGCGTTCTGGCGGTCCTCCAGCCAGCGCACCGCCCGGCGGATCGCCGGGTGCTCGGCGGGGACGCCGGTCGCGACCAGGGCGGGCAGCACCGAGCCGGTGCCGTAGATGTAGTTGGTGCCCCAGCGGCCGAACCAGGAGCCGTCCGCCTCCTGGTTGCGCAGCAGCCACTCGACGCCGCGCCGGGTGCGCGGGTCGTGCGCCCGGCCGACCGCGGCGAGCATCTCCACGACGTGGGCGGTGACGTCCGCGGACGGCGGGTCGACGACCTCGCCGAAGTCGCAGAACGGCAGCTTGTTCGGCAGCGTGCTGGTGTTGTCGACGTCGAAGGCGCCCCAGGCGCCGTTCTTGGACTGCATGCCGAGGTTCCACCGCACGCCCCGGTCGACGGAGGCGGCGACCTTGGCGGGGTCGGGGTGGGCGACCCGGCGCAGCGCGAGCACCACCTCGGCGGTGTCGTCGATGTCCGGGTAGGTGTCGTTCTCGAACTCGAAGGCCCAGCCGCCGGGGGCGAGCGAGGGCCGCTGGACGGACCAGTCGCCGGCCTTGGTGATCTCCTCACCGAGCATCCAGTCGACGGCGGAGACCAGCGCCGGGTGGTCGGCCGGTACGCCGGCGTCGACCAGGGCGACGGTGGCCAGGCAGGTGTCCCAGACCGGGGACTGGCAGGCCTCCAGCCAGCGGCGGCCGTCGGGGGTGTGCACGGTGAAGCGGTCGAAGGAGGCGAGGCCGGCCCGCATCACCGGGTGGTCGAGCTCGTAGCCCTCCAGGTGCAGGGCGATCAGCGAGTAGACGGCGGGCGGCTGGATGCCTCCCCAGCAGCCGTCGGCCTCCTGGCGCTCGACGATCCAGCGGCAGGCCTGGGAGAGCGCGAGCCTGCGCAGCGGGCGCAGCGCGCGCCGGTGGTAGGCGTGCAGGACCTTGTCGAGGCGTTCGAACAGGCCGTCCCAGCTGGTGGCCGGGGCCATCGGCCGGGCGGGGTAGGGGTCGTCCGGGTCGGTGTGCAGCTCGGTGAGCGGGAAGGGCGCCGGGCGCACCGGGCGGTGGGCGGAGACGATGGTCAGCGGGACGATGGTCTGCCGGGCCCAGCAGCCGAAGGCGTAGATGTTCAGCGGGAGCCACTTGGGCAGGAACATGATCTCCGGCGGCATCTCGGGCAGCCGTTCCCAGGGCCACCAGCCGAAGAGCGCGAGCCAGATCCGGGTGAACACCCGGGCCGCGGCGATGCCTCCGGCGGAGCGGATCCAACGGGCGGCGGCCAGCATGTGCGGGGCGTTCGGGTCGTCGCCGGCGAGCTTCAGGGCGACGTACGCCTCGACAGTGGTGGAGAGCTCGGCCGGGCCGCCGTGGAAGGTGGACCAGGTGCCGTCCTCGCGCTGCTGGGAGCGGATCCACTCGGCGGTGGCCTTGGTCTGCTCCTCGGTGAGGATCCCGAGGAACTGCCGGAGCAGTAAGTCCTCGGCGTCCATGGTGACGTTGGTCTCCAGATCGCCCTTCCACCACCCCTCGGAGCTCTGCAGGGAGAGCAGGTGGGTGGTGGCACGGGCCAGTGCCTCCTCGGCGGAGGCGGCCCCGTCCTGCTGCTGATCGGTCCGGCCGGCCGGGGCGTCCGGGGCGGATCCCTCGGGCTGCCACCGCCCGGCGCTCAGCAGCGCCGGGGGGAGGCCGCCCACCGCGACCGGCTCGGAATCGTACTCAGGGTCGAGCCGGCCGTCCGCGGTTGCTGTCAACGTAACGTCACCTCTCTCGTACCACCACGAATTCGGCGAGTGCGACGAAGTGCTCGCGCACCACATCGGGCATGGGCACCTCGTCCAGCGCGGCGAGGGCAGTCGTGTGCTGGCGGCGGGCCTCCTCCTGGGTCCAGGCGCGACCGCCGGCCTTCTCGATCAGCAGCGCGCGGGCGGCCAGCTCGGTCTCGCTCTCCTCGCCGCGCCCCTTGGGGTCGGCGAGCTGTTCGGCCAGTTCGCGGGAGGCCTCGCCGCCCTCGGCGAGGGCGGCGGCGACCGGCAGGGACTTCTTGCGCTGGCGCAGGTCGCCCCAGTGCGGCTTGCCGGTGACCTCGGTGGCCCCCCAGATGCCGAGCAGGTCGTCGACCGCCTGGAAGGCCAGGCCCAGGTGCTCGCCGAAGCGCTGGAGGGAGTCCGAGACCCGGTCGTCGGCGCCGGCCAGGACGGCGCCCAGCGCCGAGGCGGCGGAGAGCAGGGCGGCGGTCTTGCCGCCCTCCATCTCCAGGCACTCGGCGACCGTGACGGTGTCCCGCTGCTCGAAGGCGACGTCCATCGCCTGGCCGTCGATCAGCCGGCGGCTGGCGGTGTTGAGCAGCCGGACGGCGCGCGCGGCATCGGTGGGGCTCGCGCCACCCGTGGTCGCGGCGTCGAGCAGCACCTCCGTACCGAGCGTCGCCAGGGCGTCACCGACCAGGATCGCCTGGGACGGGCCGAAGACCGTCCAGGCAGTGGCCCGGTGGCGCCGGGTCTCGTCACCGTCCATCAGATCATCATGGAGCAGGGAGAAGTTGTGCACCAGTTCAACAGCGACCCCGCCGGGCACACCGGCCTCCGCCGGGGCGCCGGCGGCCTGGGCCGAGAGCAGGGCCAGGGCCGGGCGGACGGCCTTGCCGCCGTCCCCCGCGACCGGCGTGCCGTCCCGGTCGATCCAGCCGAAGTGGTACGCCGCGACGGTGTTCATGGGTTCCGCCAGACGGGCGACGGCGGCCCTCAGCGGCGGGGTGCAGAGCGCGCGGGTGCGGTTGAGCAGCTCCGGCACCGAGACCGGTTCGGCATGTGCCGTGCCTCCGACGGCCGTGCCGATGCGTGACTCCACGTACGTTCCCTCTCCCTGGTGGTGCCTGGCCGCGTGGGACGGCCGGACGCTGGCGGTGGTGGTGCGGCCGTTGGGGCCACGGCCGGCACGGGGGGTCGCGCCCCCGGGACCCGAGCGGTGGGCGCCGGCTCTGGCGGGCTCGCCGCGGTCCCCGGTGCGCTGGGCGCCGGTCACCGCGGCCACCTCCCGTCGCCGCGGTCCGAGGGCCGGCGCCGGCCCTCGGCGGCGAGGGCCGCGTCGGCGGCGGCGTGGCCGCTGCGCACCGCCCCCTCCATCGTGGCGGGCCAGCCGGTGGCCGTCCACGCGCCGGCCAGCAGCAGGCCGGGGACGGCGGTGCGCGGGCCGGGCCGCAGCGCCGCCGTGCCCGGGGCCGGGTCGAAGGTGGCGGTGCGCTCCCTGGTGACGAAGAAGTCCAGCACCTCGGCGCCGCCGGCGGCGGGCAGCAGCCGGGCCAGCTCCGGCAGGTAGCGTCGGCGCAGCTCGGCGACCGGCAGGTCGATCTCGTCCTGCACCGCGGACTGCGACAGCGCCAGGTACTGGGCGTCCGGGTGGGCCGCGCCGAGCCCGGTGCCGGCCAGGCCGGAGTGCCGGGTGCGGTCGAAGACCCACTGGACGGGCGAGCCGAGCGCGGCGAAGAACGGCCTGCGCAGGACGCGCCGGTCGTAGATCACGTGCACGTTCAGGATCGGCGCGGTGCCGAAGTCGGCCAGCCGCTCCTGCCCGGGGACCGCGTCCGGCGGCAGCAGGGCCGCCGCGGTGTCCTGGGCACCGGCCAGCACCACGGTGTCGGCGGCGAGCGGCTCGTCGACGCCCTCCAGCCGGACGGCGTGCTGCGGGACGGCCGGCTTGAGCTCGCTCACCCGGGCGCGCAGCAGCACCTTCACACCGGCGCGTTCCAGCTCGGCGAGCGCCCGGTCGTGGTGGATCACGCCGAGCGGGACGCTGGGCGTGCCGATGTCGGAGGCCCCGGGGTCGGACAGCAGCCCGGTCTTGAACACCATGGCGGCCAGCGCCAGCGACACCTGGTCGGCGCGGGCGTTCAGGGTCGCCACGCCCACGAGGTCCCACAGCGCGGCCAGGGTGCGATCGTTCTGGCCGTGGGACCGCAGCCAGTCGGCGAAGGAGACCTCGTCCAGCGCCGGGTCGGCGAGGTCGAGGCGGCGCAGGGCCAGGGCGCCGCGCACCACCCGGGCCCGGTCGGCCGGGCTCAGGTGCGGGTAGCCGGCCAGGCTGCCGGCCAGGTGCAGCGGCACCGGCAGTGCGGCGCGCTCCAGCTTGCCCAAGGTGCGCACCGGTGCGCCGGCGGGCCCGGAGACGCCCAGCACGGGCACCTGGAGGCGGTCCTGGAGATGCGCCAGTCGGCCCGCGCCCAGCCGCTCCAGCAGGCCGCGGTAGGCGGTGCAGCAGCGCAGGTAGACGTGCTGGCCGTTGTCGACGGTCAGCTCGCCGCGCCGGAACGAGAAGGCCAGGCCGCCCAGCCGGGGACGGCCCTCGGCGAGGGTGACCCGGTGGCCGGCCTCGGCCAGCCGCAGAGCGGCGGTGATGCCCGCGAGGCCGCCGCCGACCACGACGGCGGCCGGGCGCGCGGAGTCGGCTCGCCCGGTCATCGGACCTCCCCCTCGCGTCCCGCGCCCGGTCCGGTCACGGCCGGAGCGCCCGTGGTCAATGCGGTCGGACCCGGGACCGGTGCGGTCGGATCCGGCACAGCCGTCAACAGGGCTCTACCCAAAAGTGATTCCCCGCTGACACAGCGTGACAGAACTGTGGCAAGAATCAAGAACGCCCCCCGGCGAGCCCGGAAAGCGCGACGTACGCCTTCTCCCAGCCCGGCAGCGACACCCGGCCGCGCAGCACCGACTCCGGGTCGGCGGCGATCCGGCCGAGCAGCCGGTGGTAGATGCCCGCCATCGCGGCGGTGCAGGCCCGGCTGCGGCGGTCGAGCATCGGCAGCAGCCGCAGGCCCTCCTCGAAGGCCGCCTGGGCGCGGGCCGCCTCGAAGGCGATCAGGCCGGTGAAGTCCGCGCCGACCGGCGGCCGGGACTGCGCGAAGCCCTCCTGGCAGCCGAACCGGACGAGGTCCTCGGTCGGCAGGTAGGTGCGACCGTTCAGGGCGTCCTCGCGCAGGTCGCGCAGGATGTTGGTGAGCTGGAGCGCCAGGCCGAGGGTGTCGGCGTACCGGGCGCCGCGCTCGGGGTCGTCGCAGCCGTACACGCCGAGCGAGAGCCGCCCGATCGCCCCGGCCACGCACCGGCAGTAGACCTTGAGCTCCTCGTACGTCTGGTACTCGGCGCCCTTGAGGTCCATCTCGACCCCGTCGATCAGCTCGTCGAAGCCGCCGAGCGGGATCGGGAACCGCCGGGCCGCGTCCGCCAGCGCGACCTTGATCGGGTCGGTGTCGTCCTCCGCGACCGAGCCGGCCCGGATCTCGTCGAGCAGCTCGCGGGTGCGCAGCAGGGCCTCGGCCTTGCGGTCGTCCGGGAGGTCGCCGTCGCCGATGTCGTCCACCCGGCGGGCGAGCGCGTACAGGGCCGACATGGCCAGCCGCTTCGGCTCCGGCAGCAACCTGATGCCGTAGCTGAAGTTGCGGGCCTGCAGCCCGGTCACTGCCTCGCAGTACCGGTACGCCGCCATGACCGGCGCCGACGCCAGTGGTGATGCCGCCACTCGGGCGTTCACCTTCCCTTCGCGAAGATGGCCGCCGCCTTCGCTGCGAGGCGGCGCTTGTCCGGCTTCGCCTGCTGGGCGAGCACGTCGTACCCGGCGTCCTCGACGGCCGCCAGGGCCGCGTAGCCACCTGCGGTGAATCCCGCCAGGAGCAGTCGAAGCCTCCCCCGAACCGTACCTACCAATGGCGCACCGCGGTCGAGCAGGGTGCGGGCCCGGTCCACCTGGAAGGAGATCAGCCGCCGCACGGCGGGGCTCGCGCCCGGCGCGGCGAGGTCCTCCTCGGTGACCCCGAACCGTTCCAGGTCCTCGGCGGGCAGGTAGATCCGGCCGCGGGCGAGGTCCTCGGCGACGTCCTGGAGGTGCTCGACGATCTGCAGGGCGGTGCAGACGGCGTCGGACATCGCCACCCGCTCGGGGGTGGAGACGCCGGCGATGGCGAGCACGAGGCGGCCGACCGGGTCGGCGGAGAGCGTGCAGTACTCCAGGAGGTCGTCGTAGCGGGGGTAGCGGTCGGCGGTCTGGTCGACCCGGTTGGCCTGGATCAGCCGGCGGAACGGCTCCGGGGTGAGGCCGTGCCGGTCGACCAGCGGGACCAGCGGGCGCATCAGCGGGTGGCGGGGGGCCTCCGCGGCCGAGGACGGGGCGAGGGCCGTCTCGAAGACCCGGTCGAGGTCGCGCTCCAGGCCGTCCAGCAGGGCGAGCCGGAAGGCGGTCTCCTCGGGGCCGGGCCGGTGCGGGCCGGCGGCGGGCCCGGCCGCGGGGGCGGGCGCCGCGGGCGGGGCGGGCACGCCGAGCAGTGCGGCGGTGCCGGCCGGGTCGGCGAGGTCGCCGTCACCGGCGTCGTCGACCAGCCGGGCGAAGCCGTAGACCGTCATCAGGTCGTCGCGCCACGCGGCGGGCAGGAAGAACGGGGCGACCGGGAAGTTCTCCGCGCTCGCCTTGGCGAGGGTCGCCGCTCCCGCGGCACCCTCCGCGGGCGGGGAATCACTGTTGGGCTGGGCCGAAGCCGACACTGCTGTCACTCCCCCGTTCTACACCGCTCCGGTGACCGGCCCGAGTCGGACACGCGTCCGACCACGGGAGTCACGTCCGGCACACCACCCCCGCGCCTACAGCCTGACACCAACGGCCGCGCCGGAGAAGGGCGCCTCGCCCGGCGCACGGGGCGCTCACCCGGGCGGCGGCGGGCCACCCGGGGCACGACGGGGCGGGACGGGGGCGCACGAACGACGGCGGGGCCGGTCCCGGATCTCCTCCGGGACCGGCCCCTGCGCGGGGTCCTGCGCGGTCCGGTCCGCCGTCAGGGGCGCTCGCCGCGCTCGTAGCGGCGGACGACCTCCTCGGTCGGCCCGTCCATGATGAGCTCGCCGGCCTCGATCCAGATGGTCCGCTCGCAGGTCTCGCGGATCGACGCGTTGTCGTGGCTGACCAGGAAGACCGTACCGGCCTGCTCGCGCAGCTCCTCGATCCGCTTCTTGCTGCGGGCCTGGAAGGCCTGGTCACCGGTGGCCAGCGCCTCGTCGATGAGCAGCACGTCGTGGGTCTTGGCCGCGGCGATGGCGAAGCGCAGGCGGGCGCCCATGCCGGAGGAGTAGGTGCGCATCGGCAGCGAGATGAAGTCGCCCTTCTCGTTGATGCCCGAGAAGTCGACGATCTCCTGGTAGCGGCGCTTCACGTCGGCCGGCGACATGCCCATGGCGAGGCAGCCGAGGACGACGTTGCGCTCACCGGTCAGCTCGTTCATCAGCGCGGCGTTGACGCCGAGCAGCGAGGGCTGGCCGTTGGTGTAGATGCCGCCCTTCTCGGTCGGCAGCAGGCCGGCGATGGCCGCCAGCATGGTGGACTTGCCGGAGCCGTTGGAGCCGATCAGGCCGATCGCCTCACCCTTGTACGCGGTGAAGCTGACGCCCTTGACCGCGTGCACCTCGCGCACGCCGGAGCCGCGCTTGCGGCTGATGATCCGGCTCAGCGCCGAGGTGGCGCTGCCCTTGCCGGAGCCGGCGCCGTGCACCCGGTAGACGATGTGCACGTCGTCGACGACGACGGTGGGGTCGCGGGCCACGTCGGCGTCGAACACCTTGCGGCGCGGACGGGCGTCCTTGAGGTCCTTGCGCAGGTCGTCGGTCCCGCGCACGTCGGTGTCAGCCACGGCCGTACTCCTCCTCAGCCTTCCAGAAGAAGACGTATCCGATGACCAGCATGCCCACACCCCAGGCGATCCCGTACTTCCACTGGTGCGCCGGGAACTCCAGGAAGACCTTCTCGTGCTTGTTGTAGATGATCGGCGCGAGCGCGTGGCGGACCAGGTCGATGTAGACCGAGGCCGGGTTGAGCTCCATCACCTTCTGCCAGAACGGCGGCCACTCCTTGATCTTGTCCGAGATGCTGTACATGACGCCGGACAGGAACAGCCAGGCGCGCATCGCGAACGGGATCAGCTGGGAGATGTCGCTGGTCTTGGCGCCTATCCGGGCGAAGATCAGGGCGACGCCGGTGTTGAACATCGACTGCAGCACCAGCGCGGGCACGACCAGGATCCAGGTGCGGCCGGGTTCGATGCCGTTCATCAGGACCACGGCGAACAGCACGACCATCGAGATCAGCAGCTGCTGGAGCTGGATCACGGTGAACGCGACCGGCAGCGAGGCGCGCGGGAAGTGCAGCGCCCGGATCAGCCCGAGGTTGTCCGAGATCGCCCGGGTGCCGGACTGCACGGCGTTCTGGGTGAACTGGAAGATGAAGACGCCGATGCAGAGCCAGGCGACGTAGTACGGGTTGTCGTCCTTGTTCTTCAGGATCTCGCCGAAGACCAGGTAGAACACCGCGCAGTTCAGCAGCGGCGTCACGACCTGCCAGATCTGGCCGAGCTTGGCGTCGGTGTACTGGGCCACCAGGCGCGCGGTGGCGAAGGCCCAGATGAAGTGACGGCGGGCCCAGAGCTGCTTGGTGTAGGCGAACAGGCCGGGCCGTCTGCCGCTCACCGTCAGACCGTACTTGTCCGCAAGCTGCTTGGGGGTCAGGCCCGCGTCCGCCCCCCTCGGGGCGGAGAGGCTGACGGGTTCACTCACTGTCGACACATTCGTCCTTCGCGCGGGATCGTCGGGGCGGGCCGGTCGGCGGGGGTCCGCCGGCCTGCCCCGAGGAGGATCCACTCGGATATCGGGGGGAGTGCGGCCGGTCTGTGGTCACCGGCCATGACGACCGTCCTACCGTACGGTCGTCGGACGGATCAGATGACCGGCGGCCGGCCCAGCCGGGTCAGGCGCCACACGGTACGCCATCGCATGGGCCGCCGCGCACCGCAGGGTTCGCGCCAGCCCGCCTTGAACCCGCCCAGCCAGGCCTTGAGGGCCTCCGGGGAGGGCCGACGGGCCAGCGTGAGCAGGAACCAGGTTCCCAGGTATAGAGGCACCAACAGGCCCGGAAGGTTCCGCCTCGCGAGCCAGACCCTGTTCCGGGCCACGTTGTGGAAGTACGTGGCGTGCCGGGCGGGCGAGGTGGTGGGGTGGTGCAGCACCACGTCGGCGCGGTAATCGATGGCCCAGCCGGCGTCCAGCGCGCGCCAGGCGAGGTCGGTCTCCTCGTGCGCGTAGAAGAACTCGCCGGGCAGCTGGCCGGCGTTCTCGAAGACGGCGCACCGCACCGCGCTCGCGCCGCCCAGGAAGGTGGTCACCCGGGAGGAGCGCAGCGGGTCGCTGGCGCGCAGCCGGGGCACGTGCCGGCGCTGGGTGACACCGGTGTCCGGGTCGGCGATCCGGAAGCTCACGATGCCGAGCTCCGGGTCGGCGGTGAAGGCCTCGCGCAGCAGGCGGGCCGCGTCGGTGCCGGGCAGCCGGCCGTCGTCGTCCAGGAACAGCACCGCGTCGACCTCACGGCCGTTGCGGCCGAACAGCTCGATGCCGACGTTGCGCCCGCCCGGGATGCCGAGGTTCTCGGGCAGCTCGACGGCGCGCACGCCCTCCGGGAGCGGGGGCATCGGGGCGCCGTTGGCGACCACGGCCAGCTCGACGGCCGGGCCCTGCTGGGCGCGGACGGAATCGATCAGGGCGATCAGCTCGTCCGGGCGGTTGCCCATGGTGATGATCACCGCGCCGAGCCGGAAGGTGTCGGCGCCGGCCGTGCCGCCCGGCGCGGTGCTCCCGGTCGTTCCGGTGGCCGTCACGTCGCTCCCCTTCACGTCGTTCCCCTTCACGTCGGTCACCGGAGCCTGCTCGACAGGACGATGCTCAGCAGGTGCAGCACGGTCTGCAGCATGGCGATCGCGGCCAGCACGACCACCGCGACCCGGGTGAAGAACAGGCCTCCGTGGAGGACGTCGGCGACGCCCGCGGCCAGGATGAACAGCGAGGCCTCGACCGCGCCGACCAGCCGGTGGAACTTGAGGAACGAGGCGGCCCGGCGGGCCCGGGCGACGCCGGCCGAGCGCGGCACCGAGGCGCTGTCCTCGACCGCGGTCAGGCCGCTGCGGGCGCGGGCGACGTCGACCAGGTCGGTCTCCGACTTGATCAGGATCGCGCCGAGCGCGGCCAGGGTGCCGAGGAAGGCCCACTCCCAGTGCGCGGCGGCGCCCTCGCGGTGCAGCAGGTCGGTGCCGCGCAGGCCGAGGCCGGTCAGCAGCGCCGCCTCGGACATGTAGTGGCCGACCCGGTCCAGGTAGACGCCGGTGAGCGAGGTCTGCCGGCGCCAGCGGGCCACCTCGCCGTCCACGCAGTCCAGCAGCAGGTACACCTGGATCAGCAGGGCCGCCAGCACCGCGCCGGCGATGCCCGGGACGACCAGCGCGGCGCCCGCCAGGATGCCGGTGACCATCATCAGGTACGTCAGGCCGTTGGGCGTGATCGCCGTCACGGTGGACAGCACCCGGGTGATCCGCAGCGAGATCCGCCGCATGTAGAGCCGTCCGGCCCAGTGCTCGGCGCTCCGGCGCTGGAGCATGCCCTCCGGGTGGATCACCGCGCGCAGCTCCTCGATCGAGGGCCGGCGGGTCAGGTCCACCGGCGGTGGCGCGGCCCCCGCGGCGGAGCGGTCAGCTGTTGACGGCTTGGACATAGTCGGCGTACGCGTCCCTGATTGCGGAGGGGGAGAGGTCGAGGTGCTCAAGAATGGTGAAGCGGCCCGGCCGGGTGTTCGGAGCGTAGTGCACCGCCTCGGTGAACTCCGCCTCGGTGAAGCCGATCTGAGCGGCGGTCACCGGCAGTCCGTGGTGCGCCAGGCGCTCCACGATCAGGCCGGTCAGCTCGCGCTCGCCCCGCAGGAAGCTGGCGAAGGCGGCCCCGAGGCCGACCTGCTCGCCGTGCTGGGCGGACCGCTTGGGGTACAGCACGTCCAGGGCATGCGAGATCTCGTGGCAGGCGCCCGACGAGGGCCGGGTGCTGCCGGCGATGTTCATCGCGATGCCGGAGAGTACCAGTGCCTCCGCGAGGGCCGTCAGGAAGCCCCGGTCCTGGAGGTTGCCCGGGTGCCGCAGCAGGTTCTCGCCCGCCGAGCGGGCCATCGCGACGGCCAGTCCGTCCACCGGTTCGCCGGTCTCGGCGTGCGACAGCTCCCAGTCGGCGCAGGCCGAGATGTTGGAGACGATGTCGCCGATGCCGGCCGCGACGAAGCGCGGCGGGGCGCCCAGGATCACGTCCAGGTCGATCACGATGCCGATCGGGCTGGGCACCCCGTAGGAGCCGCGTCCGCCCACGTTGTCCAGGGTGGAGACCGGCGAGCAGATGCCGTCGTGGGCCAGGTTGGTCGGGACGGAGACCAGCGGCAGGCCGATCCGCGCGGCGGCGTACTTGGCGACGTCGATGATCTTGCCGCCGCCCAGGGCGACGACGGTGTCGTAGTGGCCGCCGTGCACGCCGCCGCGGATCTCGTCCGCCAGCCGGACCGCGCTGTCGAGGCTGCCGTCCTCGACGCTGTACCAGTCGGCGCCGGGCAGCGCCGGCTCCAGCCGGGCGCGCAGCACCGAGCCCGAGCCGTTGCTGATCGCCACCGCGATCCGGCCCGAGGCGGACAGCCGCTGGTCGGCGAGGATGCCGCCGAGCGCGTCCAGGGCGCCCGGGCGGATCTCGACGAAGACCGGCGACGGCACCAGCCGGGTCAGTACTGGCACGCGATCTCCCGCGCCTTCGCCAGGTCGTCGTGGTTGTCGACCTCGACCCAGGAGACCTCGCCGATCGGCTGGACGTCGATCCGCAGGCCGCGGTCGACCATCTCCTGGTAGCCGTCCTCGTAGTACAGCTGCGGGTCGCGCTCGTAGGTGGCGCGCAGCGCGTCGGCGAGGTCGGCGGCGGCGGACGGGTTGATCACGGTGACGCCGATGTACTCGCCGGTGGCCTCGGCCGGGTCCATCAGCTTGGTGATGCGGCGCATGCCGGCGGTCGGGTGGACGACCACCTTCATCTCCTCGTCGGCGAGCCGCTTCACCGTGTCGAGGGCGAGCAGGATGCCGGCCTCGCGCCCCTCGGCGGCCAGCCGGGCGTTGCCCTCCAGCATGGTGCGCTGGACGGAGACCGGGTGGACGGTGTCGCCGTTGGCGAGCAGCAGGCCCTCGGTGAAGAGGTCGCGGGCGCACCAGAGCGAGTAGGCGTTGTTCCACTCCTCGGCCTTGTCGTTCTCGACCAGGGTGAGCTTGACGCCGTACTTCCGCTCCAGGGCGTCCTTGCGCTCCTCCACCGCCTCCTTGCGGTAGCCGACGACGATCGCCGCCTCACGCAGGCCGACCTCGGCGAAGTTGCCGAGGGTGAGGTCCAGAACGGTCCGCTCCCCGTCGACCGGCACCAGCGCCTTGGGCAGCGTGTCGGTGTACGGGCGCAGTCGGCGGCCGGCGCCGGCTGCCAGAACGAGGCCGATCATGCGAGGTCTCCTGATCCGTCGTGCGGTGCGCGGCCGCGCGCGGCTACCGGGAGTCTCCGGGTGACCGGCGATGGCGCGCCGCGGCCGCCGAGATGCGGCCGCGGTGTCCTATGTGATGGTAGGCGACCACGGCGACCAGCCCGAACGCGGCCGGAGCGTCGAACACAGATCGAACACATTCCGAACAACTCTGCTAATGCGGCGCCACTCCCCGGCCACCGGGCGCCCCCTTCCCGCCCGGTTGTGCGTCGGACCTCGGCGCGGTGCCACCCGTACGGCAGACTGGGGCGCGACGCCACCGGTGCGAGCCGTGGTTGCTCCCCGTGCTCCCGAAGTGCTCCCGAAGCTGCCGAAAGAGGCCTCATGCCCCAGAGCCTGCCGACCGACCGCCCGACCCACCTCGACCCGCGGACCGGCCCCGGCTCCGACGCCGACACCGACGCCGGGGGGTCGCTCGACTCCGGCGTGGACACCGGCCTCGACACCGGTCTCGACGTCGAGACGGACGTGGACAGCGGCGCGCGGCCCTCCGGCGCCCAGCAGGAGATCCTGCTGGAGCTGGTCGACGACGAGGGCGTGACGATCGGCACCGCGGAGAAGCTCTGGGCCCACCAGCAGCCCGGCCGGCTGCACCGGGCCTTCTCGGTGTTCCTCTTCGACCGGCAGGGCCGGATGCTGCTCCAGCGCCGGGCGCTCGGCAAGTACCACTCCCCCGGCGTCTGGTCGAACACCTGCTGCGGCCACCCCTACCCCGACGAGCAGCCCTTCGTGGCCGCCGCCCGGCGGACCGCGGAGGAGCTGGGTGTCGCCCCGGCGCTGCTGTGCGAGGCGGGCACGGTCCGCTACGACCTGCCGGACGAGGCGTCCGGGCTGATCGAGCGGGAGTGGAACCACCTGTTCGTGGGCCTGGTCACCGGGCCGGTGCGGCCGGCGCCCGAGGAGGTGGACGACTACGCCTTCGTGACCGCCGAGGAGCTGCGCGCACTGGAGGCGGAGCGGCCGTTCTCGGTGTGGTTCCGGACCGTGTTCGAGGCCGCCCTGCCGGGGATCCGCGAGATCGCCGGGAACGCCTGGTAGACCTGCTCCGACCGTCAGCTCCGGGGGAGCGGCAGCGAGGCCCAGATGACCTTGCCGCCCTCCCCCGCCTTCTCCACGTCGCAGACCCCGCCGGCCTGCAGCGTGACGCTCTTCACCAGCAGCAGCCCCCGCCCGCCGGTGCGCCCGGTGTCGGCCGCCAGGGCCTTCGGCCGGTACGGGTCGCCGTCCTCGACGGAGACCCGTACCCAGCCGTCGCGCACCGCCAGCTCGGTGGTCACCTCCGGCGACAGCTCGGCGGCGTGCGTCACCGCGTTGCCGACCAGCTCCGAGACGATCAGCAGCAGGTCGTCCACCAGCTCCTGGTAGCGGATCTCCGCCAGGCCCTGGGCCAGCAGCCGGTCGCGCACCGCGTGCCGGGTGCGCGGCACCGAGGCCTGCTCGGCGGGCACGGTGAACCGCCACACCCCCTCGGCGGGCCCGCCCCGCGCCGCCGCCTCTTCCTCGCTGATCCGCTCCACGTCCAGCCGTCCTTCGTCCGCGACCCGGGAATCAGGCGTTCCGCTCATGGCGCCCTCGGTCCACAGAGGCTAGGAGAGCCGCCCCGGCGGCCGGGGCACCGTCGACAAGTTGCCCGTGTCGGACCACCCCTGCCCGTTCCCGACCGTTCACCGTCCGCAACTCGACCGTTTACCGCCGACGAACCACCGCTTCGCGCACACCTGCGACCCATCCCACGGCCCCCCACCATCCCGACCGGGGAAACGCAGGTGAGAAGCACTCCGAAACCCTGGTAATGTTCTCTCTGTCGCCGAGGGGGCGAGCAGAAATCCCCCGAAGCACACACCCGGTCCGGGTGGCGGAATGGCAGACGCGCTAGCTTGAGGTGCTAGTGCCCTTTATCGGGCGTGGGGGTTCAAGTCCCCCCTCGGACACCATGGATTCCCCGTGGGAACTCGAAAGAGATCCCACGGGGATTTTATTTTTTCACCCTTTCGGACCGCCTGTCGCCGCCCCTTCCGCAGCCCGCCTCCACGGCACGATGGTTCGGACACGAGATGACAACGATCGGGTGTTTTGTGTCGCATTTGAGGGTTATCTGAGGTTTCGCCCGATTTGGCCGCTTAGGCTGTCTCCGTTTGTCCGGAAAACCGAATGACATGATGAGACAGAGGACCGATACGGTGAGTGACCCCGAGTCGACAACGGCATCCCATCAGCACTACCGCCGTTCGCTCGGCACCATCAGCCTCACCGCCGTGGGCCTGGGGTCGATCATCGGATCCGGCTGGCTCTTCGGGGCCGAGCGGGCGGCGCGGCTGGCCGGGCCGGCGTCGATCGTCGCCTGGGTGATCGGGGCGGCCGTCGCCCTGACCATCGCGCTCACCTACAGCGAGCTGGGGTCGATGTTCCCCAAGGCCGGCGGCATGGTCCGGTACGGGCAGTACTCGCACGGCTCGCTGGCCGGGTACCTGGCCGCCTGGGCCAACTGGATCGCCATCGTCTCGGTCATCCCCGGTGAGGCGACCGCCTCGGTGCAGTACATGAGCTCCTGGGACTTCGGCTGGGCCAAGGGCCTGTACGACGGGCAGGAGCTGTCGGTCAGCGGTGTGGCGCTGGCGAGCGTGCTGCTGCTGGTGTACTTCGCGCTGAACTGGTTCGCGATCACGCTGTTCGCCAAGACCAACACCGCGATCACGGTGTTCAAGCTCGTCGTCCCGACGGTCACCGCCGGCGCGCTGCTGCTCGCGCACTTCGACACCAAGCACTTCACCGACCACGGCGGCTTCGCCCCGAACGGCTGGAGCGCGGTGTTCACCGCGGTGGCCGTGTCCGGCATCGTCTGGGCGTTCAACGGCTTCCAGTCCCCGCTCAACCTGGCCGGTGAGGCCCGCAACCCCGGCAAGTCGCTGCCCAAGGCGGTGATCGGCTCGATCCTGATCGCCCTGGTGATCTACGTCGCGCTGCAGATCGCCTTCCTCGGCGCCGTGCCGACCGCCGACCTGAGCAACGGCTGGAGCGGCCTCGGCTACACCTCGCCGCTCGCCGACCTGGCCGTCGCCTGGGGCCTGAACTGGCTCGCGCTGCTGCTGTACGCGGACGCCTTCGTCTCCCCCAGCGGCACCGGCATGATCTACGCCGCCACCACCTCCCGGATGATCCACGGCGTCCAGGAGAACGGCCACCTGCCGTCCGTCTTCGGCAGGGTCGACCGCCGGACCGGCATCCCGCGCCCGGCGCTGGTGCTCAACCTGGTCGTCGCCTTCGGCTTCCTCGCGGTCTTCCGCGGCTGGGGCTCGCTCGCCGAGATCGTCTCGGTGGCCACCGTGATCTCGTACATCACCGGCCCGGTCGCCGTGATGGCGCTGCGCCGCCTGGCGCCCGAGCTGCCGCGCCCGGTCCGGCTGCGCGCGATGCCGGTGATCGCCCCGGTCGCCATGATCTTCGGCTCGCTGGTGCTCTACTGGGCCCGCTGGCCGCTCACCGGCAAGGTCATCCTGCTGATGGCCGCCGGCCTGCCGATCTGGGCCTGGTACGAGCTGCGCAAGCCGTTCGCCGAGCTCAAGCCGCACCTCAAGGCGGGCGCCTGGATGATCGCCTACCTGTTCGTGATGGCCGGCGTCTCCTGGGCCGGCTCCGCCGACTTCGGCGGCCACGGCTACCTGCCGGAGGGCTGGGACCTCCTGGTCGTCGCCGCCATCGCCCTGGTCTTCTACGCCTGGGGCGTGCGCAGCGCCTGGGCCAACCCCTCGCTGGCCGCCGTCAAGCGCGAGCTGACGGAAACCGAAGGCGCCGCCGACCAGGCACCCCGCGCCCCGGAAACCGGCACGGCCTCCCGGGTCTGAGGCCCGCCGCAGTCGTCCGCAGGGGTGTCGTTCCGGGATCTTCCGGGACGACACCCCTGCGGCGTTGTCAGGGCCGTACGGAATACTGGATCACATGTCGCCCGCTGCGTCCTCCCCTTCCGTCGCGGCCCGTATGAGCCGGCAGGCCTCCCGTGACACCGCTCAGGAAGTGGCCGTCCGACAGCTCCTCTTCCGATGGGGGCTCCGTTACCGCGTGAACGCCAAGGTCCCGGGAATGCCCCGTCGGACCGCCGACATCCTGTTCCTCGGGCCGAAGGTCGCGG
This sequence comes from Kitasatospora sp. NPDC057965, assembly GCF_042887135.1. NCBI lineage: Bacteria > Bacillati > Actinomycetota > Actinomycetes > Kitasatosporales > Streptomycetaceae > Kitasatospora > Kitasatospora sp. NPDC057965. The sequence continues at coordinate 98,495 of NZ_JBHVPZ010000020.1, read as the reverse complement.
TGTTCCTCGACGGCTGCTTCTGGCACGGCTGCCCCGAGCACGCGACCAGCCCCAAGGCCAACGCCGAGTGGTGGCGCACCAAGCTGGACCGGAACGTCGCCCGCGACCGGGAGACCACGCAGCACCTCGTCGACACCGGCTGGACCGTCCTGCGCTTCTGGGAGCACGAAGCCGCCGGCGAGATAGCCAGAACGGTCTACGCCCGTCTGCGGCCGGACGGCCCCGCCCCGCTCGACAACCCCTGACCCACCCACCCGATCGGGCCGCCGGCCCCGCTGTCGGCACCGACATCTAGTCTTGGGCCGAACGGCTCACGGAGGTGGTGTGTTGAGGTCCCACAGGTTCACGTCGCTGGAGATCTGCTCCGGGGTCGGCGCGCAGGCTCTCGGACTGGAGCGGGCGGGATTCGACCCCGTGATGCTGATCGACAACGAGGACAACGCGTGCAGGACGGTCCGGCTGAACCGGCCGCTCTGGGACGTGCGGTGCGAGGACGTCGTCGACTTCGATCCGGCCGACCACACCCAGACCTACGACGTGGACCTCCTCAGCGGCGGCCTGCCTCGGGTCAGGTCGGCCGCGGCCGTCCGACGAACGGGGAACGACGCCGAGCGCAGGATTCTGCGTGCGGCGGTGTTGCTGACGACCGCCGTCCGGCCGAAGGCGCTGATGCTGGAGAATCTCCCGGATCTCGTCGAGAAGGACACCTTCGCCGAGGACCGGAGCTGGATCGAGGAGGAACTCGCCCACGCCGGCTACCGGTGGCACTGGGAGGTCCTGAACGCCGTGCACTTCGGTGTTCCCCAGAAACGCAGGAGCGGTTTTCTCGTCGCGTTCGCCGAACGGGGCGGGGCCGACTTCGTCTGGCCCAGGCGGACCGACGGTCCGCCGCCCACTGTAGGACAGGCTCTCCGTGCCTCGATGGCGGCCGGCGGCTGGGCCGGCGCGGAGCGGTGGGCCCAACGCGCCGACAGCCCGGCACCGGCCCTCGTCGGCGGGTCCGGAAACCACGGCGGCCCGGACCTCGGTCCGACCGGCACCAAGCGGGCCTGGGCATCGCTGGGCGTCGAAGGGAAGAGTCTCAGCGACGGCCCCCCGAACGCCGACTTTCCCCTCGACGGCATTCCGAGGATCAGCCTCCGTCAGGCGGCGACGATCCAGGCCATCCCGGAGGACTGGGTCGTCCACGGTCCCAAGACGCCCGCGTACCGCCAGATCGGGCACGCCATGCCTCCCCCGCTGGCCGAGGCCGTCGGCCGTTCGATCGCCACGGTGCTGGCGGGCTAGGATCGACACCATGTCTTCGCCCGAAACCACCCCTGAATTCAAGATCGTTGATCTCTTCGCCGGTCCCGGCGGCCTGGACATGGCCGCGCACGTACTGGGTGTTCCGGCAACGGGTGTGGAGTGGGACGACAACGCGTGCCGAACCCGTGCCGCGGCCGGCCTGGCCACAGTGCAGGGCGATGTCCGTGCGCTGGATCCCGGCCACTTCGACGCCAACGTGCTCGCCGGTGGCCCCCCGTGCCAGACCTTCACGGTCGCGGGCAAGGGCGCGGGCCGGCAGGCACTGGACCAGGTGCTCGACTTCGCCCGGCGGATGGCCAAGGGCGAGGACGTGCGGGGCGAGCTCGACGCCCTCGAGGACGAACGGACCGGCCTCGTCCTGGAACCGCTGCGGTGGGCGCTCGACGCGCTCGACAACGACCGGGGCTACACCACGATCGTGCTGGAGCAGGTGCCGGCCGTGCTTCCGGTCTGGCAGGAGTACAAGCGCATCCTGGAGGCGCGCGGCTACAGCGCCGAATGCGACGTCCTGCACACCGAGGAGTTCGGTGTACCCCAGACCCGGCGACGCGCCATCCTGATCGCGCGCAAGCGTCCGGAGGATTCGGTCCTGGGCGACGTGGTGGAGTTCCCGCAGCCCACTCATCGACGATTCCACAAGAGCACGGCGAAGAAGGCTCACGGCACCGGCCTGCAGCGCTGGGTCACCATGGGGGAAACGCTCAAGAACGTCCCGACGCCCTACGAGGTGGTGTCGAACTACGGCACCGGCGGCGACCCTGCGGCCCGCGGTCGCCGCAGTCACGATGAACCGGCCTTCACCGTCACCGGCAAGGTCTCCCGGAACTGGCTGGAGCGCCCCGGCGTTCCGGTCCCCGTCCCGAAGGAGCGCGAGCGCTTCACGCTGCCCGAGTCCGGCGCCCTCCAGACCTTTCCGGCGAACTATCCGTGGTCCGGCAAGGACCAGGCTCAGCAGATCGGCAACGCCATTCCGCCCCGCCTCGGTGTCCACGTCCTGGCCGCGGCCCTCCGTCGCGGGCCGGAGGACATCCAGATGGCGCTGAAGAAGCTCGACGTCTGGGGACCTTCGACCGATGGGCCCGCGATGTACTCCGTGGACGAGTGGAAGCAGAAGGTCGCTTCCGAGCAGCAGGAAGCAGCGGCCGTCCTGGTCTGAGTCGGTGCTCCGGGGTGGGGCGGTTCCTTCGCGGAAGGAGCCGCCCCACCCGTCGGTCACGGTGTCGCCTCGGCCTCGTGCTTGCGCCCGCGGTCCCGCAGTGGCGCATGCTCGGAGAACTGCTGGAACATCCGGGCCAGGTGGTCCACCGCGTCGCGCCGCACCGATTCCTCGGGCGGACCGTCGGGGAGCCGGTCCCACGGAACCGCAGGGTCCGTGTCCGCATCGTCGATCCAGCCGGCCAGGGCGTCCGGATCGGGCAGGTCGTCGTGGGCGATCACGTCGTACATCAACGTGCTTCCGGCCGCGTTCACCGCGGTGCAGAGGGCGTTGACCCGGTCGCCGAGCCGATTGGCGCCCGACTCGGCAAGCCCCTTCAGGACCCGGACCATGGCCAGGGCGGTGGGACGGTGGTCGATCGCGTCCAGACGCATCGCGGTGTTGAGCATGTCCTGGTTGCGGCAGGCGATCTCGACCGGACGGTAGTCGCCGCCGTCACGGAACAACTCCGCCGCCCACCACAGGCGGGCGAAGGCCTGCGTGTAGTGGATGCCGGTGAATCGAGGAGCGCTGACCGTTCGTGGCTCACCGTCCTTCGACTCCCCTCGCGGGAGGTGACGCCACAGGACGTAATCGGGTGCGACGACCAGGGCGAGGAAGTTCCACACGCCCGGCCCGGCCGCCTCGGCCCGCGTCATGCGGAGCGTCGCGTGCAGCCGGGGAGCCAGCCAGGCGTCGGCATCGGTGGACGAGTCGTCGAAACGGCGGACCGCCTCGTCGAGCAACTCCCGCACCGGGGCCGTGTCCCAGCGGCCGGAGCCGTCGTCGATCGCCTCGCTCGCGCGCATCAGCGCGACCTGGGGCAGCTGCTCCCGACCGGCCCGGACCCCGATCGTCAGGTACTTGGCGGCGACGGTCGGGGACAACAGGGCGAGCCGCTCGGGCGTGTGACTTCCGGGGCGGTTCAACGGCTTGCACCTTCCTGGTTGCGCGTGACGGTGCGGACGGCCGTGGTCAGCTGTTTGGGGACCTGGGCCCGGCGGGCGGCCGCGAACTGGATCCGGGACTGGAGCTCGGCCCAGCCGTGCCCCTCACACCGCCGCGTGTGCGCCTCGGCCAGGGCCTCGGCGGGAGGTCGACCTGGGAGGACGTCCGGCAGCATGGCGCGCAGCGCGGCCTCCCGCCAGCCGTCGGGGAATCGCGGGACACCGTCCTCGTCCGACTCGACGTCACCGAGCGCGGCATGGAACATGGCCGTCCACGCCTCCCCCGCGACCTGGGCCGCCACCAGGCCGGCGGTGGCCTTCTCCAGCGGGCCGCGTGGGGTGTTGAGCAGTTCGGTCAGACCCTCGAAGGACGTGTTGAGGAACACCACCGGCAGGTCGCCCGTGGTCTCGACCAACCACGGAGCGTCCCTGTACTGATGGAGCCACTCGTGCGGGCCGTCCCGGAAGTCCTCCTGACGGATCTCGATCTCGCGGCGACGGAGCGGGGTCCGGGCGAGGAGGTCGACGTACCACGGCTCGTCGGCGGTCCCGATGACCCGGCCGTCGATGCCGTCGTAGCTGCCGACCAGGCTGACCTGCAGGGTCGCACGCGCCACGTGCGAGCTCCGGCGGACCACCACTTCGCCGCGCCACCGGCGGTCGGTGCGGCTGCGTTCGAGTCGTGTGACGCTTCGGGCGTTGGTGGCCCCCTCGGTCAGGACGGCGACACAGGTCACCGCCGCCCACGGCCCGTCGGCCAGCTCGTCGCCGGGCGCGGCGACCTCGAGTTCGAGCACCCCCTCGCGCCAGTCGTTCCGGTCCACCTGGTGCAGGGCGACGACGTGCTCACGTTCGGAGACGTAGGAGAAGGGCAGTTCCCTGCCGTCGATGCTCGCCCGACGGATCGAGACGTCGATCCTGCCGAGCAGGGTCGGGTAGGGGTAGACGGTGCTCACTGGGTGACCTCCCGGGCCTGCTGAACCTCCACGATCACACCGGCGAGGGCCGCGGCGACCGGATGACTGCCGATGGCGGTGATGCCCGCGAACCTGGCCGTGCGGGCCTCCGGATCCACGAGGATCCGGCCGTCGACGATCCGGCAGTTCTCGACGGCCGACAGTTCCGCCCACTTGAGCGACGGACGCCCACCGGACCGGACGTCGAACTTGGCGACCGGCGTCAACTGCCACGGATCCTCCCGCGGCGGGAGTTTCAGCACCACGTCCAGCGTCCAGGCGCCGGAGGCGTCGACCCGCCCGCGGGTCCGCTCCACCACGGGGTGCCCCTCCACCCGGCGCGCGGCGGCGGCCGGCAGGTCGAGGCGCAGCAGGTTGCGGAGCACCTCCGGTCCGGCGGACTCCTGTCGGTCCACCCGGCGGCCCACGATCGAACGCAGGGCCGCGTCCATCGCCGTGTTGAAGTCGGTGAGCTTCCTCGGCGCGTTGGCATAGGTGGCCGTCAGGTCCTCGGTCGTACCCCAACGGTCGTGCTCGGGCGGTTCCGCCGCACGCAGGAAGGCCTCGCCGGCGTGCACCGCCGCGTCGTCCTCCCCCGTGGCGTAGCCCGCCAGAAGCACGGCCTGGAACGGGTCCGCCCCCAGACCGAGGTTGCGCGGCCGTCGGGAGGTGACGGTCATCCGGGTGCCGCGCATGCACACGATCCGGCTGTGTTCCTCGTCGGAGTCGTCGGCCGGGGTGACGAGGAGGACCGCCTCGTGGGTGAACCCCTTGGCCCGGCGCCCGTCGGATCGCAGTGCCGGGACGTCCAGGGCCACCCGCACCGCGGCGACCTGGTCGGCGGCGGTGAGCTCCTCCACCGTGTCGCCGTCGAGGTAGGCCCGTAGGGCATGGGTGAGCGCGGGTCGGTGCTCACGGGGGTCGACCGATCGTTCCGGCAGGACGGCCTCCCCGTTGTGGAGGACCCGGACCGAGGCCTCCAGGAGGGCGGGGGTCGAGCGGCCCGCCGTCATGGCAGCCCAGAAGTTGTCGGCGAGGGCGGTGACCAGCGCGGTCTGCATCTCCTGCAACGTGGTGCAGTTACCTGCGGCGTCGTGCGCCCCGACGATGAGGAAGGATGTCCCTGGGTCCTCCCCGTCGCGATCGAGGTGGAGGTCGGCCACGGTCCTCTCGTCCGCCCACCAGGACCGTGAGACCCCCTCGTGCTCCTTCTCCGTATCGGGTTCGCCGAGCCATGCGGGCCCCGCGTACGCGACATCGTCGACGGTCCGCCACGGCAGGTCGAGCCTGCCGACCACGCGCCGGGCGGTGCGCCCCTCGTGCGCTGCCGACAGGGTGCTGTTGATCAGCACCAGCCCCAACCGGCTCGCCGCCCACAGCGTGGCCTTGCCGAGACCGTACGACCCGCCCGCCCGGTCGCTGCTCTTGTGGCTGTCGAGCTGGCGGCGGACCACGGCGGCGAATCGCCCGTCGCCGTACTCGGGGCCGGTCAGCCCGGACGCGTTGTAGTCGTCGATCCGCAGCAGGAGCAGCGACGGTTCCTCGTCGCCGAGGCCGCGAAGGCCGCGCAGCCCCTCGGCCACCACCCGGCCGACCTTCTGGCGGGACCGCGCGGCCGCGTCGTAGTGCGGCTCGATGGCGTCCCAGTGCAGCGCCCGGAGGAAGGAGTGGAGGTGCTCTCCGGTCAGCTCGTGCAGGGTGAACCGGATCCTGACCGGCCGGGTCGCGTCGAGCCGCTCGTCGAGACTGTTCTGGGTCGCCTCGCGCGCCAGGACGGCGAGGTTGGCGTCGAAGGCGAACGCGGCGGCGTTGCCGTACTCCCGACCGCCGTCCTGGTGGGCGAGGCGGTGGTGCCACCGGACCGGCCCGGTCGTTCCCGCGTCGGTGTCCCGAGTGACCAGGGTGGCGACGTCCGTGCCCAGCAGCTCGGCGATCCTGGGCATGAGGTCGGGCCGGGGCCGTGCCCGCCCGGTGACCCATGCCGACACCGCTGCCCTGGTGAGTCCCAGCTGTTCGGCGAACTCGGCCTGCGACATCCCGGCGCGGCGGAGCTGGCGCCCCAGCCACGCACCGAAGTGTTCGTCCTCCATCGACCCCTCTCCCGACCGCATTCGGTGGCCGTCCGCCCCGTGCGGGCGGATCTTGAGCCATCAGAGTATCACTTCGATTGACAGTGACGAGCTTGTCAAATGCGCTTTGACACTGCATGATCGTCGCAGCGCCAGCAGTCGCCGGTCGAGAAGTTTTGGATCTCGCCGGAAGGGGCTCGACAGCGCGACCGTCGACCGAGTAGGTTCATCGGCCACGGGGGTTTCAACTTCCCCTTCAGCCACGGCTGTTCAGGGGTGAAGTGTGTCTCGCGGGAGGGGCTCCCGCATCATCGTCGGAGGGGAACACCGTCATGTCGTCGTACAACCGCTGGATCGCCCGTCGCATCGAGGAGCACGATGCGCTCACCACTGCCCACGAGCAGGCGGCCTTCCTCGCCCGGCGCGGCCTGACCGCCGCCGAGCTGGAGTACTGGCGGCAGTGTCTCCTCATGCCTCGCGCCTCGGCCGAGGATCCCTCCGCCGTACACGCGTATCTCATGCCTCACCCGGTCGAGCGGGACACCCGGGTGCAGGTCCGCATGCGCCGTTCGCCCGACCGGCGCTCCCGCACCGTCCGCATGACCATCACGATCCACTTCCGGGGCTGATCAACCCCGTCCCTCCGTCGTACCACCGCACCACTCGCACCACCCGGGGTGCCGGCCGCTGCCGGCACCCCCGCCCATCGTGATCGTTCGGACATACCCCCGGAACAGGTGCTCCATGAGTGACCGGCAGTTCGCCGACCCCTCCTCCCCCGTCATCGCCACCGTGCTTCGGCAGTCGTCCGTGGTGCTCCAGACCTACAAGGTCGACCCCGGTCTCGTGCAGGAGCACGCGAACAGCGAGTTGCGCATCACCCAGGGCGGCTACGGCGACCGCCAGCTGTTCGAACTCGTGCAGAACGGGGCCGACGAGATCGCGGCGGCACCCGGCGGCAAATTGCACGTCGTCCTGACGGACACTCACCTCTACTGTGCCAACGAGGGAAATCCGGTCACGCCCGAGGGGGCCGAGACGATCCTCCGGATGAGCGTCTCGCGCAAGCGGGGCGGCCAGATCGGCCGCTTCGGTGTCGGTGTCAAGTCGGTGCTCTCCGTCAGCGACACGCCCCAGTTCTTCAGCACCAGCGGCTGCTTCGGCTTCGACCGGGACTGGTCCGCCGGGGAGATCGCGGCCGCGCTCGGGAAGTCGGGCCCGCTCGACATGGACACACCGGTGCTGCGCATGGCCCGGCCGCTCGACATCGACCGGGAGAAGGGCGACGACACCGTCCTCGAGAGCCTCGTCAAGTGGGCAAGCACGGTCGTCCGACTTCCCCTCCTGGAGGGCGCCGCCGAACGCCTGGGCCACGACATCAACGGCCACAAGTACCCCGACGGACGGAGGACCGAGCCGTTCCCCGCCCGGTTCCAGTTGTTCTCGCCGCACGTCGGCCAGGTGCTGCTGGTCGACCACCGCACCATGCCCCCCGTCCGGCGGGAGATCTCGGTCGAGAACAACGGCGTCCGCCGCAGGCTCAGGGAGGTCGCCCGAGGGACGAAGCCGACCGTCGAGGACTGGAAGGTCTTCTCCGTGGCGCACTCGCCCACGGAGAACGTCCGCGACAGCGCGGGCGAGCTCCAGTACCGGCCGGTCCTCGACATCTCCTGGGCCGTACCCGAGTACACCGTGAAGAACGGCCTCCACACCGTCCCGACCGGAAAGGGCGAGTTCTGGGCCTTCTTCCCGACCAAGTACGAGGTCTCGCTCAGCGGCATTCTCAACGCCCCGTGGAAGACCAACGAGGACCGCCAGCATCTCCTGGACGGCAACGCGTTCAACCTCGAACTGCTCCGGGCCGCAGCCGAGTTGGTCGTTGGCACGATCCCCTCCCTGGTCCCCGCGGAGGATCCTGCCGCCTACCTCCCGCTGCTCCCCGGCCGTACCAAGGAGTCCTTGAACTGGGCCGACGACTACCTGCTGCGGCAGGTCTGGGCGCTGGCGGCCCGGATGCCCTCGTTGCCCGATCAGGACGGGAAGCTGCGGGTGCCGGCCGAGCTGCACATCACGCCGGCGAACCTCGAGAAGGACTGGGTGCGGATCTGGTCCGAGTACCCCGGCCGTCCCAAGGACTGGATCCACTCCTCGGTCGACGCCGCCGACAACGCACTGCGCCGCGGCAAGATGAACCACATCCTGGAGGAGACGGGGCGCAAGCCCGAGAGCGTCACGACCTGGTTGGAAGCCCTGGTCGCCGACGGGACCGCAGAGGCGTCCTGCCATGCCATCGAGATCCTCTCCTCGATGGTGCTCACCGACCAGTCCCGTCGGCTGCGTGGCGACTCCGACATCACCGCGGCGGCACGCAAGGCCCGGATCGTGCTCACCGAGGAGCACGGCATGGTCGCCCCGGTGGCCGGTGAGATCTTCCACCGGACCTCGGAGGACGCCCTGCGCGACGACATGGTCTACGTCGATCCGCGGATCTCGGGCCGCAACGACATGGCCCGTCACCTGCACAACATCGGCATCCGGGTCGCCGACGCCCAGGGCCGGTTCGAGGGCGTCCTCGACCAAGGCTTCGACCACTACGACGCCCAGGGCTGGAGCAACTTCTGGGTGCTGCTGCGCAGCGCCGGCGGCAACGCGCAGGTCGATCGCATCCGGGCGAAGGTGGCGAAGCCGCTGGAGACCCTGCAGGTACGGACCGTCGACGGTCGGTTCCGCCCCATGCGCGACTGCCTCTTGCCCGGTCCGGTGGTGCCGGCCGACGGCAGCCGGGACCGGTCGATCGCCGTCGACCTCGACTTCCACGGCAGCGACCGGCCGATCTTCCGCGACCTCGGGCTCTCCGACCGGCCCACCCCGAGTCACCGGCCGGACCACGAGCCGTGGTTCGAGAGGTACCGGGAGGTCGTGCACGAGCACCATCTGCGGGCCCTGCCCGCGAACGCCCCCCGGCCGAGCCTCTCCCGGTTGACCCTCGAAGGCGCACCGACGGCAGGACCGCTGCACCTTCTGGAGACGCTCTCGGAGAAGGGACGCGCCGGGTTCGTGGCAACCCTTCCGGAGATGGGCATCGTGCGGCAGTGGACCAGCCAGTACGGCGCCCAGACGTCGACCCGCAAGGCCGTGCTCTCTCCGCTGCGCTGGATGATCAACAAGTACGGGCGGGTCGAGACATCGATGGGCCTGACCCGGGTCTCCGAGGCCGTCGGCCCGCAGCTCAAGGAGTACGCCGGGGTGCTGCCGGTCGCCGTCGTCGGAGCGGAGATCGCCCAGCGGCTCGAGATGCCCACCACCGCCGAAGCCGTGCCCCCCGGCCGGTGGGGCAAGCTGCTCGACCGGGTGCTGAAAAGCGAGGACGACGCCTTCATCGGCCGCGCCTACGCCCTCCTGCTGCGGGTCGGCTTCGACTTCCCCGAGGGCGTGCTGACGCGCTGCCGGATCGGGAACACGTGGGACACCCGCGCCGACGGCAAGATCGCCGTGGCGACCACCGAGAGCGACTTCAAGGAGCTGGTCCGCGAACAGCTGCCCGCCGTCCTGGTGGCCGACCGGTCCGACGCGGCCACCGCCAGGGCGATGGTCGAGGAATGGGGCATGCTCAAGGTCTCGGACGTCATCACCAAGGAGCTCCGGGTCGTCAAGAGCGGGCCCGCGGTCTCCCTGCTCGACGAGTACACCACCGTGCGCGCCCGGATCGGCAACGCCGGGAACAACCTGAAGATCCAGCGATGCTCCGAGCTCGAGCAGGTCGTCCGCACCGAGAAGGGCGCCGAGCCCACACCGCTCAGGTCCGCGCGCAAGGGCAGCACCCTGCTGGTACTGGACGCCCTCGACCGGCTGCAGGTCCTGGAGGCGGCCGACACCGAGTTCAAGTGGGGGTTCGGCACGGACGGCTGCCGGCAGGCCCTCGAACTCCAGGACCGCCAGGAGCAGGACCAGCAGCTCCAGGCCCGCCTGCGCGCCGTGCGGGAGGCCGAGAGCATCATCGACAAGATCGCGCTGCTGATCGGCGCCGAGGCACTCGCCCGGGGCCTGCCACCCGGCCTGATGGAGAGCGAGCTCGAGGAGCGCGGTGAGGAGCCGGACGCGCGCCGCGTCGCGGAGATGGCGTTCAACTCGCACGGCGAGTCGATCCTCGCCGAACACGTCCGCGACCTCTCCCTGGAGTTCCCGACCCGGGCCCCGAGCTCCTTCACCGGGAACGACAAGGCACACCGGTTCGTCGCCGATCTCGGTTTCCCGGACTCCTTCGCGGGTGCCCGGGTGCCTTCGCTCGACGCACGGCTGGAGGTCGACGGACCGTCGGAGTTCCCGGCACTGCACGCGTACCAGGAGCAGCTGGCCCAGGCGCTGTTCCGGCTCCTGGAGAGCCCCACACCGCAGCGCGGCATGCTGAGTCTGCCCACCGGTGCCGGCAAGACCCGTGTGACGGCCGAGGGAGTGATCCGCTGGATCCGGGACGTCGAGTCCCGGCCCGGACCCGTGCTCTGGATCGCGCAGACCGAGGAGCTGTGCGAGCAGGCCGTACAGAGCTGGCGGTTCGTCTGGTCGAAGGTCGGGCCCGAGCAGCCACTGGTGATCAACCGCCTGTGGTCCTCCAACTCGGCCACCCCGGTCGACGGACGCATCCACCTGGTCGTGGCCACCGACGCCAAGCTCGCCGAGTGTCTGGACACCGACGACTACGCCTGGCTGCGCGACAATGCCTCGCTCGTCGTGGTCGACGAGGCCCACACCGCGATCTCACCCCGCTACACCCGGCTGCTGGAACTGCTCGATCTCACCCAGTACCGCACCGGCCGGCATCTGGTCGGGCTCACCGCCACGCCCTACCGGAACAACGAGGAGCTGACCCGGCGTCTGGTCCAGCGGTTCGGCGAGCGCCTCGACACCGGGGTGTTCGACGGCGACCTCGCCGATGCGATCAAGCAGCTGCAGCACATCGGGGTCCTGGCCGAGGTCCGTCACCGGGAACTGGCCGGTGGGACGATCTCCCTCAACCCCGACGAGCTGAAGCGCTCCGCGACGTTCGCGACCCTGCCCAAGGGTGCCGAGCAGCGGCTGGCCGACGACCACGAGCGCAACCAGCGCATCATCGACGAGATCGCCGACATGCCCTCCGACTGGCCGATCCTGGTCTTCGCCACCTCCGTGGCGCATGCCAAGTTCCTCGCCGCGAAGCTCGGTGACCGGGGGATCACCGCCACCGCCATCGACTCGACCACGTCGGTCGGAGAGCGGCGCAAGCGGATCGACGCCTTCCGGCAGGGGAGGATCCAGGTGATCACCAACTACGGAGTGCTCACCCAGGGCTTCGACGCGCCCGCCACGCGGGCCGTGGTCGTGGCCCGTCCGACCTACAGCCAGCACGTCTACCAACAGATGATCGGCCGCGGGTTGCGCGGGCCCAAGAACGGCGGCAAGGACACCTGCCTGATCCTCAACGTCCGCGACAACGTCACCAACTTCGGTGAACGGCTCGCCTTCACCGACTTCGAGTACCTCTGGGGGACGGAGAAGTGATGCCGCCGATCCTCGAGGACCACCCGCTCACCGCGGAGCAGCGGGCCGTCGTCGATCAGCCGTGGGACGCACGTGTCCTGGTGACCGCGGGCGCCGGTGCGGGCAAGACCCACACCCTCGTCCGCCGTCTCGACGCCCTCGTGGAGCGCGAGGAACTGGAGGCCTCGGAGATCCTGGTGCTCAGCTTCTCCCGGGCCGCGGTCCGCGAGCTCGCCGAGCGGATCGGACGCCATGCCTCGGCCGCACGACGGGTACGGGCTCAGACCTTCGACGCCTGGGCCGCGGGCCTGTTGAACCGGGCCTACCCGGACACCGATTGGAGCGGCCTTCCGTTCGACCGTCGGATCGAGGCGGCGACCGAGGCAATCGACCGCGGTGCCGTCGAGGTCGGCGATCACGGCGTACCCGCGCATGTCGTCGTCGACGAGGTGCAGGACCTCGTCGGCGTCCGGCGGGAAATGGTGGAGGCACTGCTCGACCGGTTCCACGACAACTGCGGCTTCACCGTGGTCGGCGACTCCGCCCAGGCGGTGTACGGCTTCCAGGTCTCCGATCCGGACCTGCGTGCCGAGGAGACCGGCCGCTTCCTGGACTGGGTCCGGGCGAGTTTCGGCGAGGACCTGGTCGAGCTCTCCCTGGGCGACAACTTCCGGGCGCGCACCGAGGAGGTCCGGGTGGCCCTGCCGTTCGGCCCGCAGCTCCAGCGGCTGCCACGCGATCCCGCGTCCGCCTCCGCCGAGGCCGAACGGATCCACGGCGATCTGCGTGCCGGGCTGCTCATGGCACCGAACTTCGGCAGCCTCGACTCGGAGTTCGTCCGGGCCGCGCTCCGCGACTACCCCGGGACCACGGCGATCCTCTGCCGTGACAACGGCGAGGCCCTGACGATCTCCGGGTGCCTGGGGAACGCCGGGGTACCGCACGCCGTCCAGCGCTCCGCCCGGGAGCGCTCGGCCCCGGCGTGGATCACCGGGCTGCTGGCCTCGACCGGCGCGTCCACGCTGCCGCAGGGCCGGTTCACGGAGCTGCTCGAGAGCCTCGAACTCCCGCCCGGCAGCAGCCCCTCGATGCTGTGGCAGTCCGTGCGCAAGGTGGCGAGGGGTGCCCGGGGCATGCTCGACGTCGCAGCACTCCACCGTGCACTCGCCGAGCGGCGGCTCCCGGACGAGCTCACCGCCCCGGTGCCGTCACCGCTGGTCGTCTCGACCGTGCACCGCGCGAAGGGCCTGGAGTTCGACCGGGCGCTGGTGGTCGAACCACGCGTGCTGAAGGAACCGCGGCGCGTCGCCAAGAAGAAGTACGACTACGATCCCGCGGCCGAGGCCCGGCTCCTCTATGTCGCGATGACCCGGGCCAGGGACGACCTCTACGTCCTGGACGCTCCCCCCACGTGGCAGGTCCGCAAGGACGGGCGGCTCGACCGCTGGTACCTGGGCGGCCGCAGCACCTGGGCGCGCAACGGCATCGAACTCCTCGGCGACGACGTGTCCCACGAACTGCCGCCCGGCGCGGAGGAGCTGAACGACGATCCGGGCGGGCTGTTCGAGCACCTGCGGAGCCGGGTTTCCCCGGGAGACCCCGCCGAGTTGGTGCTGCTGCACGGCATCCCGGTCGCCGCGGACCAGTCGCCGCCGTACGCGGTGACCGTGGGCGGGCGTCGCATCGCCGTGGTGTCGCGACGGTTCCGGAGCGACCTGCGACAGATGCTCCGGCGCAACTCTCACTCCGAGGCCGAGAACTGGCCGCCACTGATCACCGGCCTGCGGGTCGACTGCGTCGAGAGCGTCGCCGGCGACGGCACCGCGAGCGAGCGGGCGGGCCTCGACAACCGGGGAGTGTGGTTGGCCCCCCGTCTCTGCGGCATGGGGCGGTTCCACTGGTACGACGAACAGAGCCCGACGAACGACGACACCGAGGGACGATCGGCATGAGCGACTCGTACGAGGCCCATTACGAGATGTGCGACTCCCTGCTCGACGCGCTGCGCTCCGACCTGCTCGGGCCGGCGGGCGGCGAGGAGGAGATCCTCACGGACGACGCGCCGATCACCATGTACCCGATCGGCGTGCTCTTCCCCCGCACGCGGCCCGACGAGGTCCGTCCCGAGATCTCCGAGCTGGAGGCCTCGCGCGACGGACTGGACAGCGCACCGCTCCAGGCCCGGCGCGACGTCGAGGACGCGGCCGCGAACCTGGAGGTGGCGCTCGCCAATGTGCGGATGCCCTCCTCGATCGGCCTCACCTTCGCCGTCGACCCGAATGTCGCACCCCGGATCCGCTTCACCGTCCGGGCCGGCGTGTACGTCCCGCAGGACTCGGAGGGCAGGCCGGTGCCGGCCCGACGTACCGAGGCACGGACGACGGAGGCCCAGCAGGAGAACTGGCGCCGTGTCCCGTTGAGTCCGGAGGCGGTGGAGGTCGACGTCACCCGTCCCGGGAGCCTGCCTGCGGTGGCCCTGCACAAGGGGCTCGAGCTCCGTGTCCTGGTCCGCCCGGCCGCCGAGCCGGACGGCACCGTGACGGTGACCGCGACGGTGGTGAACAGTCTGAGGATCGGCCAGTACGACCTGCGTGACGCGCACTGCTTCTACCAACCCGTACTGGAGGTCACCGGTGTGCGGGAGGGATCCCTCCCGTTCGTCGAGCGACCGGCCGCGCTCGGGGCGGTCGACCCCGAGCAGGCCCTCGGCCGACTGCTCCACCGCCATGCGCCGAGCTTCGCCACCGGCCACGGTTGCGCCGCCGATTGGCACTGGTCGCCCCCATCGGTCGGGGCCCCGTCCGCGGGCCGCGCGACCGTCGGGGCGGTGCGGACCGAGTTCGTGCCCTCCCACCAGGTGCTGCTGACGGAGTCGAATCCGCGGATCGACACCGAGGCACTCACCATGCACGGTCTTGGCACCGCCGGCGCCGACTCCGTGGTCGAGGCGCTGCACCGCGTGGTCGACGGCTACGAGCGGTGGGTGGACGGCCAGGAGGCGCTGGCGCGGTCCGCGGCTCTCGCGGAGCACCACGCGCCCGCCATCGAGCAGATCGACCGTTGCCGGCAGGCCCTGCGACGCATGCGTGGCGGAGTCGCCCTGCTGGCCGACCCCGAACGGCCCGAGGTCCTCCGGGCCTTCCGCCTGGCGAACCTCGCCATGGCCGAACAGCGGGCACGGACCGATTGGGTCAAGAAGGGCCGGCAGGGCACTCCGGACACCCGGAGCGGCCGATGGCGACCGTTCCAGATCTCCTTCGTCCTGCTGTGCCTGGCCGGCATCGTCGACCCCGAGCACGAGGACCGGGGCGTCGCCGATCTGCTGTGGTTCCCCACCGGTGGTGGCAAGACCGAGGCATACCTCGGGCTGATCGCCTTCACGACCTTCCTCCGCCGGCTCCGGGACGGCGAGGACGGCGCGGGTGTCACGGTGCTGATGCGGTACACCCTGCGACTGCTGACCCTGCAACAGTTCGAGCGGGCGGCAGCACTGATCTGCGCCATGGAGCGTCTGCGAGCGGCCGACCAGGAGGCCCTGGGCGGTCAGGAGATCTCCATCGGCATGTGGGTCGGCCGGTCCGCCACGCCCAATACGCTGGCGGTCGCCTCGGAGAGGCTCGCCGAGCTGGTCGCCAACCCCCTCCGATCGGTGCAGACCGAGAACCCCGTGCAGCTGCGGAACTGCCCCTGGTGCGGTGAATCGCTGTCCGCCGGCGACTACGCCGTGGACGAGGAGAGGGAACGGATGAACATCCACTGTCCCTCGGCGACCTGCGACTTCCGGTCCGGATTGCCGGTACACCTGGTGGACCAGGCGGTCTACCGCAACCGGCCGACCCTGGTGATCGCGACCGTCGACAAGTTCGCCTCCATGCCCTGGCGGGAAGGGTCGGCGGCACTGTTCAACCGGGACCGCCCCGGCCGCACCCGGCCCCCCGAGCTCATCGTCCAGGACGAGCTGCACCTGATCTCCGGGCCGCTCGGCACTCTGACCGGTTTGTACGAGACCGCTGTCGACGCCTTGGCGGACCGTCCGAAGATCATCGCCTCGACCGCCACGATCCGGCGGGCGGACGAGCAGGGGGCGCGTCTGTTCGCCCGCCGGGTGGAGCAGTTCCCGCCGTCCGGCCTGGACGCCCGTGACTCCTGGTTCGCCGTGGAGACTCCGGCCGACCGGAAGGCCGCCCGTCGCTACGTCGGGCTGCTGACCTCCAGCACCAGTCAGTCCACGCTGTTGATCCGTGCCTACGCCGCGCTGCTGCACCGCGCCGCGGCGCACGACGCACCCCCGGAGGTGAAGGACGCGTACTGGACGCTCGTCGGCTACTTCAACAGCCTCCGGCTGCTTTCCGCCGCCGAACTGCAGGTCCTGGACGACGTGCAGGACCGACTGGAGTACGTCGCCGCACGCGAGGGTGCGAAGCCCCGCACCGTCAACAGCATCACCGAGCTGAGCAGTCGGGCGAACGCGAGCGACATCTCCGGGCGACTGAAGGAGGTCGAACGGGCGCTCCCCCGGAACGACGTGCTGGACGTGCTGCTCGCCACCAACATGATCTCGGTGGGCGTGGACGTCGACCGCCTGGGGCTGATGGCCGTCATGGGACAGCCACAGACCACCGCCGAGTACATCCAGGCCACCAGCCGGGTCGGCCGCCGTCACCCGGGATTCGTCACCGTGATGCTCAACTCGGCGCGTTCCAGGGACCGTTCGCACTACGAGAACTTCCGCCACTTCCACTCCGCGCTGTACCGGGAGGTGGAGTCCAGCAGCGTCACGCCGTTCTCCGCCCGGGCGCGCGACCGCGGTCTGCACGCGGTCGTCGTGGCGCTGACCCGGTTGATGCTGCCCGCCGCGCGGGCCAACGACCGGGCCGCCCGGATCGAGGAGTTCCTCCCCGAACTGCAAGAACTCGTCCGCCCTGCCGTACTCGACCGCGTCGCCGAGGTCGATCCGCAGGAGCTCGAGGCCACGACCCGCGCCTTCGACCACTTCGTCGAATGGTGGCGCGACGAGGCCCACATCAGGCCGACCCTTGTCTACGAGGCACCGCGCGGCACGCGGACACCGGCCCTGCTGAGCGGCTTCGACGACGAGAGCCCACGGGCGACCGGTTGGCCCACGCTGTGGAGCCTGCGCGACGTCGACGCCTCGTCCCCCTTCTTCGAGGAGCGCTGAACCGATGAGCCCCCTGCCGCCCCGTACCCGTCGTCGCGGGCCCCTGTCGGCACCCGTACGCGCCGCCCGCCGCCTGGGCGAGATCCGCCGGGCACAATTCGTCACCACCTACGGTGTGGGCGCCATGATCGCGGTCGAGAACGAGTCCTTCCTGGTCCGCGGCACCGACTCCTGGGACATGTCCGAGGCAGTGACCGTGTGGGAACCGCGCCTCGCCCGGCAGTTGGGCGTGAACTCGTTCCGGCTGCCACCGGCCCCCGATGCCGAGCGGGCCAAGGACGGTGTGCGTGCCACGCGCTTCCCCCGGATGTACTCCTGTCCGGGGTGCGGCTCGCTGGCCCCTTTCCAGAAGTTCAACTCGCCCGCCGGCAAGGCGGAGTGCTCGCTCTGCCTGGAGGACCTCGTACCGTCCCGATTCGTCGTCGCCTGCGAGAACGGTCATCTGGACGACTTCCCCTATTGGCGCTGGGTCCATCGCGGCGCCGGACGGACGATCGGGCCCTGCGGGGGCACCTTGTCCCTGCGGGCGCAGGGGTCCACCGCCTCGCTCCGCGGCGTGGTCGTCAGCTGCAGCTGCGGCGTCGCCCCCGTGTCCATGGAGGGCGCCTTCCGCCGGAAGACCGTCGAGGAGCTGGGGCTCCGCTGCACCGGCCGACTCCCCTGGTTGAAGGACGCGCCCGACGAGACCTGCGGCCTGTGGCCGCGCACCCTCCAGCGCGGTTCGTCGTCCGTCTGGTTCCCCGTGATGCACTCGGCGCTGTCGATCCCGCCGTGGAGCGAGGGACTGGCCAAGCTCGTGTCCCGCTACTACGACGAGCTCAAGAACCTCCCCCGGGAGGACATCCCCGGCTTCCTCCTGGGCGCGAAGGTTCTGAACAAGCACCCGGAGTACTCACCCGACGAGGTCGTCGAGCTGGTCGACCAGTGGAGCCGGGCCGAGGAGGCGGCCGAGGACGCCGAGAAGGATCCGCCGCAGACTCTGCGGGCGAAGATCTACCGCGACGAGTACGACACGCTCCGTCGCACGTATCCGGAGCGGGCCGACGCCGAACACCAGGACTTCGTCTGCGAGCCGCCCACCTCGTCCGTCCTCCCGCTCACACGCTCGTACGGCATCGAACAGATCATGCTCGTGGAGCGGCTGCGCGAAGTACGGGCGCTGGAGTCGTTCACCCGGGTGGAAGAGCCCGGCGCGGTGGAGACCACTGCGCGGCGGGCGCGGATCTCACGTACACCGCAGAACTGGCTTCCCGCCATGGAGGTCTCCGGCGAGGGCGTGTTCGTCCGGCTCGACGAGGACCGGCTGCGGGAGTGGGAGCAGCGCGCCGAGCCGGCCGCCCGCGCCCGAAGGCTGCGCGAGAACCATCAGCGCCTCCTCGCCGAACGCACCTCGAGCGCCGCGGGGCCCGTGCCCGGTTCCCCCGCGACTCCGCGGTTCCTGTTGCTCCACTCGCTGGCCCACATCCTGATCAATGAGTGGAGCCTGGACGGCGGCTACCCGGCGGCCGCCCTGCGCGAGCGGCTCTACGTCGACAAGGACATGGCGGGAATCCTGATCTACACGGCCACCAGTGACTCGGCGGGGAGCCTCGGCGGCATCGTCTCCCAGGGCGAGCCCGACCGGCTCGCCGGCGGATTGCGTGCTGCCCTGCACCGCGCGAATTGGTGCTCGAACGACCCGCTGTGCATGGAGGCCGAGGCAAGCGGTGCCGACGGCCTCAACCTGGCCGCCTGCCACGCCTGTCTCCTGCTGCCGGAGACGAGTTGCGAGAACAACAACATCCTGCTGGACCGTGCGGCCCTGGTGGGGACGCCCGACGGACTCGCGAGCGGGTTCTTCGGGCTTCCGGCGGAACTCTGAGGAAGGCGGCCCGAAAGCGCCGACCGGGCGGTGTCCGGTCGGCGCTTTCGCAGGTTCGGGGCAGGGGGGGCAGGCGTACGTATTTCGTTGGTCAGGGGGCAATAGTTTCATCATCTTCCATTCAGTTGGGGGCGGCTGCCAGCATCGGCGGACCGTCACCGCCCGAGGGAGATGCCGATGAACCGCCCCCGTCCCCTGCGTTGTCTGGCCGCGCTGGCGCTGGTGGCCCTGGCCGCCACCGCCTGCGGGCGTTCCGATCAGGGTTCCGCCGCCGCGCCCGGTGCGGGCGGCGGGGCCGCCGACACCGCCGGGAAGAGCTCCGCCGAGCTGCTGCCCGGCAAGTTCAAGCAGGCCGGCGTGCTCAGAGTGGCGACCGCCGTGGGCTACCCGCCGATGGAGATGTACAAGCCGGGCACCACCGAGCTGACCGGGGTCGACCCGGACCTCGCCGCGGCGCTCGCGGCGAAGCTCGGGCTGAAGCTGGAGATGACCAACGCCTCGTTCGACGGGCTGATCCCGGGCCTCCAGGCCGGCCGGTTCGACCTGGTGATGTCCTCGATGACCGACAGCGAGCAGCGCCGCCAGGCCGTCGACTTCGTCGACTACTTCCGCACCGGCGGGGTGGTCATGACCGCCAAGGACAACCCCCAGGGCATCAAGTCCCTGGAGGACCTCTGCGGCAAGCAGGTGGTGCTGGCCAAGGGCAGCTCCAACCTGGAGATCGGCGAGCAGCAGAACACCAAGTGCGCGCAGAAGATGACCATCTCGCAGAGCGAGGACGCGCCCACCGGGCTGCTGCAGCTGGACAGCGGGCGGGCCGTCGCCACCATCGTGGACTACCCGGTCGCGCAGATGTTCGCGCAGAAGAACACCGCCTACCAGGTGCTGCCCGAGCAGTACGGGACGGCGCCCTGGGGCATCGCGGTGGCGAAGAAGGAGAGCGGGCTGCGCGACGCGGTGCAGCGGGCGCTCCAGGAGCTGATCGACTCCGGTGAGTACCGCACGGTGCTCGACAAGTACGAGGTCGGCGGCAGCGCCGTCACCAAGGCCACCCTCAACACGGTCGGGCAGTGAGTGCGGTGACGGGCGAGGGCACAAGAGGCGCCACGGCGACCGCCCCGGCGGCGAAGGCGATCGAGGACGACGACCTGGAGCTGCGGGTCACCGGGCGGCCCAGGCCCGGGCGGTGGGTGGCCGTGCTGGCGGCGGCGTTCGCCGCGGTCTGGCTGGCGTACACGATCATCGTCAACCCCAACCTGCACTGGGACGTCATCGCGAAGTACCAGTTCGACGGGGTGATCCTGGACGGCCTGTGGGTCACCGTCCAGCTGACCCTCATCTCGCAGGTGGCCGGCATCGTGATCGGTGTGCTGGCGGCGGTGATGCAGCTCTCGGACAGCCCGGTGCTGCGGACCACGGCCGGCGCGTACACCTGGTTCTTCCGCGGGACGCCGCTGCTGGTGCAGCTGATCTTCTGGTTCAACCTCGCGCTGCTGTTCCCGGAGATCAGCATCGGGATCCCGTTCGACGGGCCGAAGCTGGTCAGCTGGCAGACGAACGCGCTGATCACCGGGTTCGTCGCGGCGCTGCTGGGCCTGTCGATCAACGAGGGCGCCTACATGTCGGAGATCGTCCGGGCCGGCATCCAGAGCGTCGACCCCGGGCAGCGGGAGGCCGCGGCGGCGCTGGGCATGTCCAACCGGCAGATCCTGGTCCGGGTGGTGCTGCCGCAGGCCATGCGGGTGATCATCCCGCCGTTCGGGAACCAGTTCATCTCGATGCTGAAGACCACGTCGCTGGTCTCGGTCATCGCGGGAGCCGACCTGATGACGGTCTCCCAGCACCTGTACCTGGCGAACTTCGAGGTCATCGCGCTGCTGGTGGTGGCGTCGATCTGGTACCTGGTGCTGACCACCATCGCGAGCGTCGCGCAGCACGCCGTGGAGCGGAAGTTCAGTCCCGGCGCGCAGACGGCGCGCCCGGGGCTGGGGCAGCGGGTGCTGCGCAATCTGCGGCCCGGTGCGAGGAAGACCGACGTCAAGAAGAAGGGGGCGGCGAAGTGACGGTGGCGACGGACGAGGTGATCCTCTCGGCGCGCGGGGTGCGCAAGCGGTTCGGCGAGCTGGAGGTGCTGCGCGGGATCGACCTGGAGGTGCGGTCCGGGGAGGTGCTCTGCGTGATCGGGCCCTCCGGCTCCGGCAAGTCCACCCTGCTGCGCTGCTTCAACCACCTGGAGAAGATCGACGCCGGGCGGATCGCCGTCAACGGCGAGCTGATCGGCTACGAGCCGGCCGGCTCCGGCGGCGTCCTGCGCGAGCGGCGGCCCAAGGACATCCAGCGCCAGCGCGAGCGGATCGGCATGGTGTTCCAGCGCTTCCACCTCTTCCCGCACCGCACGGCGGTGCAGAACGTGATGGAGGGACCGGTCGCCGTCCAGGGACGCGGCCGGGCCGAGGCCGAGCGGCAGGCCCGTGAGCTGCTGCGCCGGGTCGGCCTCGACGACCGCGCCGACCACTACCCCGGCCAGCTCTCCGGCGGCCAGCAGCAGCGGGTCGCCATCGCCCGGGCGCTGGCCATGGAGCCGACCCTGATGCTCTTCGACGAGCCGACCTCCGCGCTCGACCCCGAACTCGTCGGGGAGGTGCTGGGCGTGATGCGCGATCTGGCCCGCAGCGGCATGACGATGATCGTCGTCACGCATGAGATGGGGTTCGCCCGCGAGGTCGCCGACCGGGTCGTCTTCATGGACCAGGGCGCGGTCGTCGAGGCCGGGCACCCCGCCGAGGTGTTCACCGCCCCGCGCCACGAGCGCACCCGGGCCTTCCTGGCGACGGTGCTGTGATGGCGGCCGTGGAACTGCTGGTGCGCGGCGGACTGCTGGTGGACGGCACCGGGGCGCCCGCGCGGCCGGCCGACCTCGCGGTGGCGGGCGGGCGGGTCACCGTGCTGGCGCCCGGGGCGGACGCGGGCGCGGCGGGTGACACCGGCGGCCGTCCGGTGCCGGTCGTCGACGCCACCGGGCGGGTCGTCACCCCCGGGTTCATCGACGTGCACACCCACTCCGACGCGCTGGCCGCCGTCGGCGGGCCGGGCGTGGACGCGGGGACGGGGACGCAGGGCGCGCGGGCGGACGGCGCGGACACCGCGTGGGACGCGCTGGAGGAGCTGCGGCTCGCCCCGCTGCTCCAGGGCGTGACCACCGAGATCAGCGGCAACTGCGGCAGCAGCCTGTTCCCCTGCCTGCCCGAGCGGCTGCCGGAGCTGGCCGAGCACCTGCGGGTCACCTTCGGCCTCGGCCCGGTCCGCCCCGCCGAGGACTTCGCCGCCTTCGCCGCCGCCCAGCGGCCCGAACTGCGCCGCAACCACCTCGCCTCGCTGGTCGGCCACGGCACCCTGCGGGCCGGGGTGATGGGCTTCACCGACCGGCCGCCCCGGCCGGAGGAGCTGGCCGCGATGTGCGAACTGCTCGACCGCGCCCTCACCCAGGGCGCGGCCGGGCTCTCCACCGGCCTGATCTACCCGCCCGGCACCTACGCCGACACGGCGGAGATCGTCGCGCTCGCCCGCGTCGCGGCCCGCCACGGCAAGCCGTACGTCACCCATCTGCGGGACGAGATGTCGCAGGTGGAGAAGGCCCTGGAGGAGGCGCTGGAGATCGCCGAGCGCTCCGGCGCGCCGCTCCAGGTCTCCCACCACAAAACCGCCGGCCGGCACGCCTGGGGCGCCACCCTGCGCACCCTCCCCCGGCTCGAACAGGCCCGCGCCGACGGCCTCGACGTCCTGCTCGACGTGTACCCCTACACCGCCGGCAGCACGGTGCTGCACGCGATGCTGCCGCCGTGGGCCAGCGAGGGCGGGATCGGCGCGCTGCTGGAGCGGCTGCGCCGTCCCGAGGTGCGCGAGCGGATCCGGGCGGACATCGCGGGCGGCGTGGACGGCTGGGAGAACACCGTCGGCAACGGCGGCTGGGACCTCATCGCGGTCGCCGCCGCCCCGGCCCGCCGCGCGGCGGAGGGCCACCGGATCGCCGACCTGGCGGCGGCGGGCGGCGTCGACCCGGTCGACTACGTCTGCGACCTGCTGCTCGACTCGCGGGGAGAGGTGACCATCATCAGCCACTCGATGCGCGAGGACGACGTCCGCCGGGTGCTGGCCAGCCCGCTGTCGATGATCGGCTCGGACGGCGTGCCCAAGCCCGGGCGGCCCCACCCGCGCTGGGCGGGAAGCTTCGCCCGGGTCCTCGGCCACTACGGCCGGGAGGAGGGGCTGCTGTCGCTGGAGAGCGCGGTACACAAGATGACCGGGCTGCCGGCGGCGCGGTTCCGGCTCGCCGGGCGCGGGGTGGTCCGCGACGGCGCGGTGGCCGACCTGGTGGTGCTGGACCCGGACGCCGTCCGGGACGCGGCCACCTTCGAGCAGCCGCTGCTGGCGCCGGAGGGCGTGGCGGCCGTGGTGGTCGCCGGGCAGGTCGCGGTGCGCGACGGGCGGGCGACGGACGCCCGGGCCGGAGAGGTGGTACGGGTCCGATGATCCTGGCGCAGGTGGCGGCCGCCGCACGGTCGGCGGCCGCACTGCCGTTGACCCTGGCGGTCGCGGCGGTGGACGTGGATGCGGATGCGGAGCTGACGGCCGGGACCGGCGACAGCGCGGTCGGGGTGGACGACACGGTGGTGCTGCCGGTCGCCAGCGCGTCCAAGCTGCTGCTGCTCGCGGAGGTGGCACGCCGGCTGGACTCCGGGGAGCTGCGGGCGGACGCGGTGGTGCCGATCGGGGACGAGGACGTGGCCGGGGGCACCGGGCTGCTCCGGCGGCTCGCGCGCGGGCCTGCGAGCGGGCGTGGAAGCGCGGGCGCGGGCGCGTGCGGCTGGACGGTGGAGGACCTGGCCTGGCTGACCGCCTCGGTCAGCGACAACACGGCCACCAACGCGCTGCTGCGCACGGTCGGCCTGCCCGCCACCGAGCGGCTGGCCCGGGAGCTCGGGCTGGAGCGGCTCACCCTGCACGACCGGGTCCGGGACGTCCGCGGGCCCGGTGTGCCGCCGGTGTTCGCCACCGGGACGGCCCGGGACCTCGCGCGGCTGGTCGCGCTGGCCGTCCGGGGCGAGCTGGTCACGCCCGGCGCGTCGGCGCGGCTGCTGGAGTGGATGCGCTCCAACACCGACCACGGGCTGGTGCCGGCGCTCGTCCAGCACGACCCCTACGCGGAGTGCTTCCCCGACCCGCTGCCCGGCGGGCTGCTGGTGGCCAACAAGACCGGGACCGACACCGGGGTACGGGCCGACGCGGGGGTGCTGATCGGCACCCGACGGGTCGCCTACGCAGTGATCGCGCACTGGGACGTGGCGCTCGGGCCGAGCACGGAGCGGGCGGCGGTGCACGCCATCCGCGAGGTCGGGCGGGCGCTCGCGGCGGGCGCCCAGCGCGGCGAGCCGGCGAACTGCGCGCTGCTGCGGCAGCCGGGCGGCTGAGCCCCCGGGATCTCCGACGGTGAGCGGCCGCCGGGGTGGTCAGGACCACTGCAGTTCGAGCAGTGACCGGACCTCCCCGGCGGCCGCGCGCAGTTCGCCGAGGAAGGCGCGGACGGCGGGGTTGCGGTTGGTGGCCCGGGTGGCCACGCCGATCCGGCGGTGCAGCTGCGGGTGGTCCAGCCGGCAGACGTGCACACCGGCGCTGTCGGCCAGGCCGAGGGCCGGGATCAGCGCGACGCCCATACCGGCCCGGGCCAGGCTGATCGTCACCTGGTAGTGGTCGCTGCGGCAGCGCACCCGGGGGCGGAACCCCTCGGCGGCGCAGGCGCGTTCCAGCACCGGCTCGCCGGTCGAGCCGCCGTGGGTGCCGATCCAGCTCTCGCCGTCGAGCTCGGCGAGCCGGACCAGGCTCCGCCGGCCGAGCCGGTGGCGCAGCGGCACGATCACCAACTGCGGCTCGTCGAAGAAGAGTTCGACCTCGGCGACGCCCTGGCGGCCGGCCTGCCGGATCCACGGGTCGAGCGGGTGCTCGAAGACCACGGCGGCGTCCAGGCGACCGGCCTCCAGGTCGGGGAGCAGCTCGTGCGGCTGGCCCATGATGAGTTCGAGTTCGACCTGCGGGTGGCGGGCCGAGAACGCGGTGAGCGCGCGGGGCAGCAGGTCCAGGCCGGCGGAGGCGAAGAAACCGAGGCGCAGCACGCCCGCCGTGCCCTCGGAGTGGGCGCGCAGGTCGTCCTGGGCGACGGCCATGAGGTCGGCGATCGCCTGGGCGTGCTCGGCCAGCCGGACGCCCGCCGGGGTCAGCCGCAGGGACTGCGGCTGACGCTCGACCAGGGCGACGCCCAGCTCCTGTTCGAGCCGGGCGAGCTGGTGGGAGACGGCGGACGGGCTCAGGTGGAGCGCCTGCGCCGCGGCCACGATGGTGCCCCGGCGGGCGATCTCCAGCAGGACGAGCAGGCGGGCGCTGTTCAGCATCGGGCCAGGGTAGGTCATCGTGGCTGGTCAGGGGCGGAGGGCGGGGCGGACGGCCGGGCCGTGCGTGCCGGGGAAGGAGCGGACCGGTCCCCCCGTTCCGGGGGACCGGTCCACGTGTGCGGCCGGGTCCGCGCTCAGGCGCCGGCGGTCCGGGCCGAAGCGGCGGGGGCCGTGCCGAGACCCTCGGCGAGACACTCGGCCGGGCCGTCGGCGTCGAGGCGCAGCAGGTCCTCCTCGGTCTCCCGGCGCACCACCACCCGGGCCTCGCCGTCCCGGACGAAGACCACCGCCGGGCGCGGCAGCTTGTTGTAGTTGGACGCCATCGCGTACCCGTACGCGCCGGTGACCGGGGTGGCGAGCACGTCGCCGATCCGCAGCCCGGCCGGGAGGGCGGCGTCGTCGATGATGACGTCCCCGCTCTCGCAGTGCTTGCCGACCAGGCGGGCGCGCAGCGGCCGGGGCTCCTGCGGGCAGCGCGGCAGGAACGCCTCGTAGCGCGCGCCGTAGAGCGCCGGGCGCAGGTTGTCGCTCATCCCGCCGTCGACGCTCACATACGTCCGGACGCCGGCGATCCGCTTGACCGTGCCCACCCGGTAGAGGGTGAGCCCGGCCCGGGCGGTGATCGAGCGCCCCGGCTCGACCCCGAACTCCCCGGTCCAGCCCGCCCCGCGGACGGCCGCCCGGACCCGGTCCGCCCACACCGCGAAGGACGGCGCGCTCTGGCCCGCCAGGTAGGCCACGCCGAGTCCGCCGCCCACCGTCAGCCGGGCCACCCCGGAATCCACCGCGAACCGGGCCACGGCGGCGGCGCCGTCGGCGAGTTCGGCCGGGTCCAGGACCTGCGAGCCGACGTGCGCGTGGACGCCCTCCAGCCGGACGGCCGGCGAGGCGGCGGCCCGGTGGACGGCGGCCTCGGCGGCCCCGTCGGCCAGGCCGAAGCCGAACTTGGAGTCGTGCCCGCCGGTGCGGATCGCCTCGTGGGCGCCCGCCGCGACGCCGGGCGCCACCCGCAGCTGGACCCGGGCCGGCGGCAGGCCCTCCTCGGCGACCAGGCGCTCGATCCGGTCCAGTTCGTCGAAGCTGTCGACGACGACGTGCCGCAGGCCGACGGTGAGGGCGGTGCGCAGTTCGGCCTCGCTCTTGTTGTTGCCGTGCAGCACGATCCGCTCCGGGGAGACCCCGGCGTGCAGGGCGGTGCGCAGTTCGCCGCCCGAGGCGACGTCGAGCAGCAGGCCCTCCTCGGCGGCGAGCCGGGCCATCGCGGTGCAGAGGAAGGCCTTCGAGGCGTAGGCGACGTTGCCCGGGCCGAAGGCGGCGACGGCCTCCCGGCAGCGGCGGCGCAGGTGCTCCTCGTCGTAGACGAAGAGCGGGGTGCCGAACCGGCGGGCGAGTTCCGTCAGCGCCACCCCGCCGACGGCGAGCCCGGCGGGGCCCGTCGCGGCGGTGAGCGGCAGCAGTCCGGCGTCGACCGGCGGCCCGGCGGCGGGGCGGCCGTCGGCGGGCGACGGAACGGCGGAGGGCGGGGCGGCGGGCGAGATGGACGACACGGATTCCTCCCGGCGGGCTGGTTCGCCTGCCATCCTCGGTCGGGTGGGAGGAGTCGGAAAAGCGCTTTCTTCCGACCCTGAGCAGTACCGTCTTCGATGCTCGCCCTCGATGCTCCCGCCCGGTGGCACGGCACGGGCGGAACGCGCGTCGGCCGCGCTCCCCCGCAGCGGGGAGACGCGGCCGACGGACGGCAGGCGGAAGCCGGCGGGGCGCGGTCAGCCGCGCCGGGCCCGGCGGATCGCGGAGGCGACCACCGGCGGGAGGAGGTCGCCCACCGCCCGCTTGGCGACGTTGGCCGGACGGCGGCGCTCGGCGGCGCGGGCCCGGCGCTCGGCGAGGTCGCGCACGGCCTCGTCACGCTCGCGCTCGGCCGTGCGCAGGGCGTCCTCGGTGGCCCGGGCGATCTCCCGGCGCGCGGCCTCGGAGGCCAGCCGGGCGTGGTGGCGGGAGACCCGGAACGGCGCGGCCCCGGCGTCGCTGCCACCGATCCGGACCACCCGCTGCCCGGCGAGCGTCTCGTTGGTGACGTCGGACTGCGGCAGGGTGCCGCGGCGGGCCAGCAGGTCGAGCTGGGCGGGCTCCGGGTCGCCCCAGGTGCCGTAGAACTTGGAGTCGGTGAGCACGATCGGCCGCAGACCGTTGTTGAACACCGCCTCCCAGGTGGCGGCGGCGACGCCCGGGGTGTGCGCGGAGCGGTAGTCGTCCAGCACCACGACGCCCTCCGGGGCGAGCGCGTTCCTGGCCACCTGGAGGTCGCCGGCCACGTGCTCGTAGAGGTGCGAGGCGTCGATGTGGATGAACCGGAAGGCACCGGGCGGGATGCGGTCGCCGGCCAGCGTCGCGGTGGTGGCCTGGATGATCTCCGGCAGCCGGTCGTGGAAGGAGAGGTAGTTGGCCTCGAAGGCGGTGCGGGTGAGCGTCCTGCGGTAGGACATGTCCATCTCGGCGGCGTTCTCGTCGTCCGGCGCGTCCGAGTCGAAGAGGTCGCAGACCGTGAAGGTCTCGCCCGCCTGGAGGTGTGCCCCGATGACGATCGCACTGCGGCCGAGGTAGGCGCCCATCTCCAGGAGGTCCCCGGAGACGCCCGCCTTCTCCTGGCGCCCGAGGAACCAGTCGAAGAGGTGACGGTCGTGGTCCCAGAACCATCCGGGGACGTCGTCGAGCACCGCCGGCTCCACCGGCTGCTGATCGGCACTGCGTGCGGCGTCGTTCACGAGGCGGCTCCTAGGACAGTACGAACGACCACGGGCTGGATCTCCGGGCACGGGGACAGGACCCGGAGGGCCGTCCGGCCCCGGTCCGGCGCGCCCGAGTGGGCTGCAATCTACCCGCCACCGGGCCGACTTGGGAGAACTCGCGGGAAAGAGCTCCGGTCACCCGACCATTTGTGGGCGTACTTGACCACCCGGCACAAAACACCGGCCCGGTTCGTCCATACTCCGCCGGGTCACCCCGTTTGTCACCAGCACCGGAAACGATCTTCACCGCACCGGAGTAGGCGTGGGAGGGCCGGTCCTTGCGCCTGCCGGGGCGCGCACCGTTGACTGGTCCGGGACCCGGTCGGCCGTTCGGCGGACCGGCGGGGCCCGGGAACGATCTGAACCGGCACGAAGGGGCAGCACATGGCGGACGAGACGCAGCGGGCCGCAGGGTACGCCGAGTACACCGATCAGTACGTCGACGGCGCCTGGCGGCCCGCCCTGGACCAGGGGTCGATCCCGGTGCTCGACCCGGCGACCGAACGCCTGCTCGCCACCGTCCCGGCCGGCGGGGCGGCGGACGTGGACGCGGCCGTCGCGGCCGCCCGCCGGGCGGCCCGCGCCTGGGGCGCGACCACCGCCGCCGAGCGGCTGGTGCCGCTGACCCGGCTGCGGGACGGCCTGGCCGCGCACCAGGAGGAGATCGCCGCCACCCTGACGGCCGAGCTGGGCGCGCCGATCGGCTTCGCCACCACCGTGCAGGCCACGCTGCCGCTGACGGTCACCGAGACCTACCTGGAGCTGCTGGCCGGGTACCCGTTCGAGGAGCGGATCGGCAACTCGGTGGTGCACGCCGAGCCCGCCGGGGTGGTCGCGGCGATCACGCCGTGGAACTACCCGCTGCACCAGATCGCCGCCAAGGTGGTGCCCGCGCTGGCGGCCGGCTGCCCGGTGGTCCTCAAGCCGGCCGAGGACACCCCGCTGGTGGCCCGGCTGTTCGCCCGGCTGGTCGACGCGGCGGGCTTCCCCGCCGGGGTGTTCAACCTGGTGACCGGCACCGGCGCGGTGGCGGGCGCGGCGCTGGCCGCCCACCCGGACGTGGACGTGGTGTCCTTCACCGGCTCGACGGCGGTCGGCCGGACGGTCGCCGAGACGGCCGGGCGCGGCATCAAGAGGGTGTCCCTGGAGCTGGGCGGCAAGTCCGCCAACGTGGTGCTGCCCGGCGCCGACCTGGCCCGCGCGGTGAACGTCAACATCGCCAACGTCTTCGCCAACTCCGGCCAGACCTGCAGCGCGTGGACCAGGCTGCTGGTCCACCGCGACCAGTACGACGAGGCGGTGGCGCTCGCCGCGAAGGCCGCCGCCAAGTACGTCCCGGGCGACCCGACGGACCCGCAGACCCGGGTCGGGCCGGTGGTCAACGCCCGCCAGCGCGAGCGGGTGCGCGGCTACATCACCGGCGCCCTCGCCGAGGGCGCGCGCCTGGTCTCCGGCGGCGCCGAGGCCCCGGACGGCCTCGCCACCGGCTACTACGTCCGCCCGACCGTGCTCGCCGACGTCACCGCCGACATGACGGTGGCCCGGGAGGAGGTGTTCGGACCGGTGCTGGCGATCCTGGCCTTCGACGACGAGGACCACGCCGCCGACCTGGCCAACGCCACCGAGTACGGCCTGGCCGGCGGGGTCTGGGCGGCCGACACCGACACCGCCGCCCGCTTCGCCCGCCGCCTGGACGCCGGCCAGCTCCACCTCAACGGCGGCCCCTTCAACCCGCGCGCCCCGTTCGGCGGTTACAAGAACTCCGGCCTCGGCCGCGAACTGGGCCGGCACGGCCTGGAGGAGTTCCTGCAGTACAAGTCGCTGCAGTACTGACGCCGCCGTTCCGACGCCGCCTTCCGACCCCGCGGCAGTGACCCACGTCTCCCCCGGCCAGCACCACGCTGGGCAGCCTCCGCGATCGCGCGCCCACAGAATGGGGCTCCCGCCGCGCCCGCGGAGGAATCGGCAGAAGGGGACGAACATGCAGACGGTCACACCCGCCGAGCCGGGCCACCGACCGGTGGCCCGGCTCACCGCCCCACTGGCCTCGTCCACCACCGAAGTCATCGGTGAGCTGCAGCGCACCGATGCCAAGGCCGCCGGAATCGGGGCGACTTCGGCGGCCGGCCTCACCACCGCCGCCGCCCTCTGCGGGACGCTGCCGCCACTGACCCGGACCACCACCGCGGTCATCGCCGTCGCGATCACCGCCCTGGCCGGCGCGCTCGGTCTGGCCCTGGTCGCCGTCCGGCCGCACCTCAAGCACGGGCGGCACCTCGCCGTCTCCTACCTCGACTTCGCGCGTCTCACGCCCGACCAGCTGCTCGAAGCGGTCGCCACGCGCCACGACGCCGACGCACTGGCCGCTTCGCACGCGCAGAGGCTGGTGGCGCTGTCCCGCCTCGCCCGCCGCAAGTACCGGCTGCTTCGCGTCTCGGTGGACCTCCTCTGCGGCGGGCTGGCCCTCGGAGCCGTCGCCATCGCCCTCTCCGGGCTGGGACACTGACGGCCGATCAACCGCGTACCATCGTTCCGCGCCCCCTCGGCTGTCCGTGGACAGCAGAACCAGCCCGGCCTTGGCGCGGGTCCGGCCCGCATCACCGGAGGCCACGATGCCGACGTCCCATCGAGAGGCCCTCGGCGAGCACCACTGGGAGGCGCTCCGGGAGCTCACACCGGTCCGTTTCCGCGCCGCGCAGAGCGAGCTCCTGCGGCAGGACCGGGCCGGCACCTGCGTGATGCTCCTGGAGAGCGGAAGAGTGATGGTGACCGCGACCGGGCCGCTCGGCCGGGAGCAACTGATCGCCGTCCGGGGAAGCGGCGAAATCCTGGGCGAGATGGCCGTGCTGACGGGCATCAGGCGCAGCGCGACCGTACGGACCCTCACCTCCTGCCAGGTCCACGTCGTCCCCGCCGAGGAGTTTCGCGTCTTCGTGGCCGAGCACGGGCTCCTCCAGCCGCTGCTCCAGCACTCCTACGGCCGGATCCGCGAGTCCGAGCAGAGCAGGCTGGAGCTGGCCACCGGTTCGGTCGCGGTCCGGCTCGCCTGCCTCCTGACGAGGCTGGCGGGGACGGCCTCCGCCGACGCCCCGGCCCGGATCGGCCTGAGCCAGGAGGCCCTCGCCCAGTTGATCGGCGCCTCGCGCAACGCGGTCGGCAACGCGTTGAAGGAATGGCGCGACCGCGGCTGGCTCACCACGACGCCCAGTGGCGGAATCACCGTCACCGACATCACCGCGCTCTACGACCACGCGACCACGCCGTAGCGCGGGACCGCCGTACCGGTCCCGACCGCGTGGCACAGCTCACCCGCCGCCTGCCCAGCATTGGGCAGCGCGGCCGCCCGGTCAGCGGTGATGATCGAGTCGTGGTCACCGAGTGACCTGGATCGCCGACCCGAACGGAACACCACCATGGCCCAGCAGACCGCCGCGAACCCGCACGATCTCCCGCCCGACGTCGCGCTCTTCGTGGTCGACATCGTCGGCTACAGCAGGATCCACGAGACCGAGATGCCGAAGCTGCGGTCCGCGCTCGACGACGCGCTCGCGGAGTCGTTCGACCGGAGCGGCCTGTGCGACGAGTGGGCGGACCGGGCCACCGCCCGCGACACGGGCGACGGGTGGATCAAGATCCTGCCGGCCGCCCGCCTGGCACAGCTCGTGGACCCGGGCATCGCGCTGCTGGAAGAGGCGCTGCACCGGCACCACTGGCAGCGTCGCGCCTCGGCTCCCACGCTTCGCACCCGGGTGAGCGTCCACCTGGGGCCGCTGTCCGCCGACCACCGGGGCGACGCGATCAACGACGCCTGCCGGCTGGTCGACAGCGACGCCGTCCGGGCCGCCGCCGAAGTCGCGGCGGCGCACGAGTCGTTCACGGCGGCGATCCTCTCGGACGAGGTGTACCGCCGGGTCGTCGCGGCCCACCGAACCGTCCACCTGTCCGAGCGGGACTTCCTCGAAGTGTCCGCCACGGTGCGGCAGAAGCAGTTCAGCCGCACGGCGTGGGTGCACGTCCCCCGGCTCTCCCCCGCCCTGCTCACGGCCGGGGAGCCGGAGCCCGAGCCCGTCTCTCCCGCTCCGCCTTCCACGGGAGGCACGTTCCACATCGCCGGGAACGTCGGCACGGTCGCGAACTCGATCGGGACCATGACTGTCGGAGACATCAACTTCGCATGACAGAGGACGACCTGGAACGCCTCTTGGCCTTCCTGCCGGCGCCGAAGAGGGGCGAGCCGCGCAACCCCGAACCACCGATGATCGGCCATCAGGAGGTCGTTTCGGCTGCCACCGCGTCAACCGTGCCTGGTTCCGGTCCGACGTTGAACGTCGGCAACGCCGGTATCGCTGCCTTGCACATCGGCACCCTGGTCCAGAAGGTCCGGGGGGATCTGCTGCCGGCCAGGGAGCTCATCCGGGAGGAGATCCTCGGCTCCCCCACCTTCACAGACCCGGCCGCCTGGAACGACGCGCGGAATCAAGGCTGGGCTGCCCTCGCCGACCCCGACATCCGGGTCGTCATCATCGTGTCGCCGCGGGGCTTCGGTTCGACCACCTTCGCCCACCGGTTGTTGGCCACCCGGACCCCACAGTCGATGACACTCGTCCAGCTCGAACCGGAGTGGCAGGACCCGAAGGTCGAGAAGCTCCGCCTCGATTCCTCTCACGCCTATCAGCTCGATCTCAAGGACCCGGAGAAAGGCAGCCCTTCCCGGGATTTCCTGTCGGATCTGGCGAAGAAGGTCGAGAAGCTGAAGGCAGCCGGGTCGATCTGGGTTCTCACCGTTGCCACCGAACTGTGGGCGAGCCATTGGGCCTGGTCGGCACCGGGCGTTCAGGTCATCGCGCTCCGGTCGCCACCGGAGCCCCAGGCCGTCGTGGAGAAGGCACTCGCCGCGGCCGGGCATCCCTGGCTCATCGAGTACGTCCGGACACCGACCGCCCATACGCAGTTGTCAGCGGTCCGCGACGCCGTCCAGGCCGTCCAGGCCGCTTCCTCGGTCATCGACCAGTGGCGCGAGTACCAGTACGAACGGCCGCTCCAGGCCCGCGTCGTTGCGGCCGGTGCCGGCCGGCCACCGGGCGGCGGTCTCGACGCCGAGCTTCGGCAGCGGATCGAGAACGCTCTCGGAGACTGGCGCGCCGAGTTGGACGAGACCTTTGCCGGAGGCGGCGCCGGAAAGACGCTCTCGCTGGAGGACCGGTGCCTCCTGCTCTCGCTCGCGGTGCATCGCCGTGCGCCCGCAGCGGTGATCTCCAAGGACGCGCGGCTGCTGGAGAAGCTGATCGCCGAGGCCGACCGCACGACGACGCCGACCAACCTCGGCCAAGCCTTCGCGGGCCGGGGGCTCCGCCAGAGACTCACCGGCCTCCGGGCCGAGGTGAACTCCCAGGACGTCGTCGACTTCCACCGCCCCGGATTCGACCGCGCCGTCCTGGGCTACGTCTGGGACAACTACGAGGACATGCGTCCGGTGCTGCTGCGCTGGCTCGTGAAAATCACTCCGCCGAGCAATCGCCCCTCCGACCTGGGGGTGGCCTCCCTCACGGCTCTGGCCGTCCGGCACCAGAGTCCGGCAGTGCTGACGGACATCCGCGAAACCGCTGTACGCCTCGGCCGGACAGACGTCTGCGTGGCAGTCATGTGCCGTGCGCTGCTGACCGAGCAGATGGAGTGGGCCGTCTGGGCCCGGCTCTACGACTGGGCGGACCACCGCGCTGACACACAATTCCTGGTCGTGGCCGTAGCCGACCGCGTGCTGGCCGACCCCAAGAGCACACCGACCGCCCGAGGCAAGGCCCTCACCCGACTTCGCCGTGTCGCGTCGAACGCACAGAACGCCTCGGTGCTTCGCGAGGTCCTCACAACGTACCGACAACTGGCCGCCAACGAGGCCGGACGGGACCAGCTGCTGGACGAGGTGCTCTGGAAGCCTGAAGGCAAGCCTTCCCCACCCGGCAAGATCGCACTGTTGGCACTGGCCACCAGCCAGGAGGCGGCGGACCCTCCGCTGCCCTGGTTGCTCCGCATCGACGACGGCCAGAGGCGCGCCGCCGTGGACGACGGACTGCGTGAGCTGCTGTCGGACGCGGCCTTCGAAGCCGAGGCGGTGGAGGCGATCGCCAGGTGGCTGCAGGCCGCCGCCGGCGACATCCCGGCCTACCGGGTGGTCCTCGACCGCGCGGTGCCCCTGCTGCGAGGCCGTCCGTCGCGGACCGCGGGTGTCCATCTGATGCGCAGTATCGAGGGACTGGTCCTGCCCGACGGCAGCAGCGTCGGGGACGACGTGTGGGACGCGCTCTCGGCCACGGCCTGACGGTGTGACGGCCCGCGGGCCGTCACACCGGGAGCCGGGGTCAGGACAGGTCGACGCCCGGGTAGAGGGGGAAGTCGGCGAGGAGGTCGGCGGCACGCTTGGCGACGGACTCGGCGACGGCGGGGTCCAGGGCGTACTGGGCCTTGGACGGGGCGCCGGCGGCGGTGGTGGCCGGGGTGGTGGCGCGCAGGACGGTGTCGATGAGGTCCGCGATCTCGTCCATCTCGGCGGTGCCGAGGCCGCGAGTGGTGAGCGCCGGGGTGCCGAGCCGCACACCGGAGGTGTACCAGGCGCCGTTCGGGTCCTGCGGGACGGAGTTGCGGTTGGTGACGACGCCGGAGTCGAGCAGCGCGGCCTCGGCCTGGCGGCCGGTCAGGCCGTGGCCGGAGACGTCGGCGAGCACCAGGTGGTTGTCGGTGCCGCCGGTGACGAGCGTGCCGCCGCGGCGCAGCAGGCCCTCGGCGAGGGCCTGGGCGTTGTCGACGACCTGGCGGGCGTAGGCGCGGAACTCGGGGCGGCGGGCCTCCGCGAAGGCGACCGCCTTGGCGGCCATGACGTGCGAGAGCGGGCCGCCGAGCACCAGCGGGCAGCCGCGGTCGACGTGCTCGGCGAGTTCGGTGGTGCACAGCACCGCGCCGCCGCGCGGGCCGCGCAGCGACTTGTGGGTGGTCGTGGTGACGATGTCGGCGCACGGCACCGGGTCGAAGTCGCCGGTGAGCACCTTGCCCGCGACCAGGCCCGCGAAGTGCGCCATGTCGACCATCAGGGTGGCGCCGACCTCGTCGGCGATCTCGCGCATCTTCCGGAAGTTCACCAGCCGCGGGTAGGCGGAGTAGCCGGCCACCAGGATCAGCGGGCGGAACTCGCGGGCGGTGGCCCGCAGCGCGTCGTAGTCGATCAGGCCGGTGGCCGGGTCGGTGCCGTAGCTGCGCTGGTCGAACATCTTGCCGGAGATGTTGGGGCGGAAGCCGTGGGTGAGGTGGCCGCCGGTGTCCAGGGACATGCCGAGCATGCGCTGGTTGCCGAGCTCCCGGCGCAGCTCGGCCCAGTCCTGCTCGGTGAGGTCGTTGACGTTGCGGACCCTGGCGCGCTCCAGGGCGGGGCTCTCGACGCGCTGGGAGAGCACGGCCCAGAAGGCGGTGAGGTTGGCGTCGATGCCGGAGTGCGGCTGGACGTAGGCGTGGTCGGCGCCGAACAGGGCGCGGGCGTGCTCGGCGGCGACGGTCTCGACGGTGTCGACGTTGCGGCAGCCGGCGTAGAAGCGGCGGCCGGCGGTGCCCTCGGCGTACTTGTCGCTGAGCCAGTTGCCCATGGCGAGCAGGACGGCCGGGGAGGCGTAGTTCTCGCTGGCGATGAGCTTGAGCGAGGCGCGCTGGTCGTCGATCTCCCGGCCGATGGCGTCGGCGATCCGCGGTTCGACCTCGCGGACCACGTCGAGGGCGGAGCGGAAGGCGGTGTCGGCGGCGGGGGTGGCGGCCGTGTGCGGCTGCGGGGCCATGGCGGTCTCCTGGTGGGGAGGTCGGGAGGCCCAGGCGCTCGGCAACTGCGTCGTGTTCGGCACGGGGCCGCTTCCCGATGGTCGATTCCATCCGTGCGCGCCAGTCGCGGCCCGCCGGAATCGTACCAATGCCGGGCGGTCTGTGGCGGAGATCTCACCATACGGGACGGTGGCGGACATGACATGCCCTTTGTCCCGGTATGCCTGGTCCAGTGCTACGGCAGTATTGCGGCGGAATGAAGCCGAAACAATTCCCGAAACAAAGTACTCGAATCACCTCGGCGAAGCCTTCGGAATGATTTGCGGAAACTCCCCGCGATCCGATCTGATGACGCTCGTCGGCCTTCCGGGAAACCCCCGGAGCGGCCGGCCTGAAATGCACGTCGGCGCACCCTCGACAGCGGGGGCGGCGCAGAATTCGGGGAGTACGCCTCTCATGGCCGTGGTCGAACAAGTCGCAGCACCGGACGCCCCGGCGCCGTCCCCGGCGCCCGTCCCGACGAGCCTGCTGCGCCGCGTCTGCCGCGACCGCACCGGGGCCGTCGCGCTCGGCGTCGTGGTGTTCTTCCTGCTGATCGCCCTGGCGGCCCCGCTGATCGCCGCGCTGTACGGCAAGAACCCCACCGAGCACTACGGCCAGAACCTTCCGGGCCTGCTCAGCGACGGCGGCCTGCCGATCGCGCCGAACGGCGGCATCTCCGGCGAGTACTGGTTCGGCCTGGAGCCCGGCCTCGGCCGCGACGTGTTCACCCAGCTGCTCTACGGCATCCGCACCTCGCTGCTGATCGCCTTCGCCTCGGCCGCCGTGACCACCACCCTCGGGGTGCTGGCCGGGGTCGCGGTGGGCTACCTCGGCGGGGTCACCGACCGGCTCTTCGGCTTCCTGTCGAACGTCCTGCTGGCCTTCCCGACCCTGCTCCTGCTGCTCGCGCTCAGCCCGGTGATCCAGTCCCGGCTGGTCGATCCGGGCACCGCGGAACCGGAGTGGATGCAGTTCCTGGTGCTCGTCCTGGTCTTCTCCGCGTTCGGCTGGATTCCGCTCGCGCTTTCCCTGCGGGCCGCCGTCCGGTCGCTCCGCGAAAGGGATTTCGTGCAGTCCGCCCGGGCGCTCGGCGCAAGCGGATTCCATATCGTCTTCCGGGAACTCCTGCCGAATGTCCGGGCGCAGCTGCTGGTGCACGCCACCATGGCGGTGCCGACCTTCGTCGCCTCCGAGGCGGTGCTGTCCTTCCTCGGCGTGGGCGTCAACGAGCCGGTCCCGGACTGGGGCCGGATGATCTCCCGCGGCTCCGAGGTCTTCCAGGCCGACCCGACCTACATGTTCTTCCCCGGCCTCGCGCTGCTGGCCTTCGTGCTCGCCTTCAACCTGCTCGGCGACGCCGTCCGGGACGCCCTGGACCCGCGCGCCGCGCGCTGAGGCCTCCTCCCGAAAACTCCCGAAACCTCCCTCGTTCACACCGTTCACCCGACCCGCCCCGGAGCTCCCGGGGCAAGGAGAGATTCGCCATGCGCTGGATCAGACCGTCCCTCGCCGTCGTCGCGACCGCCCTGCTGGCGACGTCCTGCTCGGCCGGCGCGGGCACCACCGGCGGCGGCCCGGGCGCCGCCGCCAAGGACAGCTCGCCGCTGACCGCCGCGCTCGGCACCGAGCAGGAGAGCGCCGGCCCGGCCCCCGCCGTCCCCGGCGCCCGCCCGGGCGGCACGGTGAACGTCTACAACGCCACCGACTTCCGCCACCTGGACCCGCAGAAGGTGTACGCGGGCGCCACCTACAACACCTCGCTGCTGTGGGGCCGCCAGCTGACCCAGTACCAGGTGGTCGACGGCAAGGCCAAGCTGGTCGGCGACCTCGCCACCGACACCGGCACCTCCACCGACGGCGGCCGCACCTGGACGTACAAGCTGAAGGAGGGCGTGGCCTGGGAGGACGGCCAGCCGATCACCTCCCAGCAGGTCAAGTACGGCATCGAGCGCTCCTTCGGCAAGGGCTACGAGGTCGGCCCGCCGTACTGGCCGCAGTGGCTCACCGGCGAGGCCAGCTACGACGACGCCCGCAAGAAGTACGGCGGCCCGCAGGACGGCGACCTCGCCGCGATCGAGACGCCGGACGAGCGCACCGTCGTCTTCCACTTCCCGCAGCCGCAGGCCGACGTGCCGTACATGGCCGCGCAGTCCTCCTCCTCGCCGGTGCGCAAGGACAAGGACACCGGCGTCGACTACGACCGCCAGCCGTTCGCCACCGGCCCGTACCGGATCGTCGAGCACGTCCAGAACACCCGGCTGGTGCTGGAGCGCAACCCGAACTGGAAGCCGGAGACCGACCCGATCCGCAACCAGTACCCGGAGAAGTTCGTCTTCAGCTTCGGCAAGGAGGCGCTCAACATCAACCAGGAGATCCTCTCCGGTCGCGACGGCGGCGCCGACGCCACCACGGTCTCCACCCCGCTCTCCCCCGAGCTGTACCAGACCGTGGACACCGACCCGAAGGCCAAGGAGCTGGTCACCTCCGGCCGGCGGGGCGCCTTCGTCACCTACCTCATGGTCAACAACGAGCGGGTGACCGACGTCGAGGTCCGCCGGGCCCTCAACCTCGCCTACCCGCGCCAGCAGGCCCGCCAGGTCCAGGGCGGCAGCCGGGTCGGCGAGTTCGCCAGTACGCTCAGCTCACCCGCCCTGGTCGACTGGCAGAAGTACGACCTGAACCCGGCGAAGCCGGAGGGCGACCCGGAGGCCGCCAAGGCCGCGCTGGCCAAGGCCAAGCAGCCGCCCGCGCCGCTCACCTACGCGTACGCCAACACGCCCGACGGGCAGCGGGTCGCCCAGGTGCTGGTCGACGGCTTCGCCAAGGCCGGCATCACGGTCGTGCCCAAGCCGGTCGACGCCAAGGCCCTGCTGGACGAGGCGCACCGCGCCGACTCCCCGTACGACCTGTGGGAGGAGACCAGCTCGGTCGACTGGCCGACGCCCTCCACCCTGATCCCGTTCTCCTTCGACGGCCGCGCCAACGCCGATCTCAACTCCGCCCGCTACCACAACGGCGAGGTGGACAAGGAGATCGACCGGATCAACCAGATCGGCGAGCCGCACGCCAAGGCCAAGGAGCTGTACGCCCTGGAGCAGACGGTGATGAAGGACCTGCCGGTGCTGCCGTGGGTCTACCCGAACGTCGACCAGCTGCACGGCGCCAACGTCGGCGGCTCGTTCATCCACCCGATCTACGGGTCGGTCAGCCTCGCCTGGCTCTACCTGAAGTCCTGACGCCCCGAAGTCCCCGGACGGTCCCGCCGCGCGCCTCCCCCGAGGAGCGCGCGCGGCGGGGCCACCGCCCCGACGCCCCCCGACCCCGGACCGGCCACCATGCTCTCCTTCGCCCTGCGGCGGATCCTCCAGGCGCTCGCCGTCCTGGCCGCCGTCTCCGCCGCCGCCTTCGCCCTCTTCTACGCCGGCCCCGCCGACCCCGCGCGCGCCGCCTGCGGCCCGCGCTGCGACACCGGCCAGGTCGCGGCGGTCCGCACGAGCATGGGCCTGGACCAGCCGCTGCTCACCCAGTACACCGACTACCTCACCGGGATCGTCGCCGGCCGGGACGTCCAGGACGTCGACGGTTCCACCCGCCACTGCGACGCGCCCTGCCTCGGCTACTCCTACCGGCTGCACCAGCCGGTCACCGAGGCGCTGGCCGACCACCTGCCGGTGACCGTCTCGCTGGCCGCGGGCGCGCTGGCCGTGCTGGTGCTGCTCGGGCTCGGCACCGGCTTCGTCGCCGCGCTGCGGCACGGCACCCGCACCGACAAGCTGCTGTCCGGCTTCACCCTGGTCGGCGCCAGCGTGCAGATCTACTTCCTCGGCTACGTCGCCCAGTGGGGGCTCGTGTACACCACCGGACTGCTGCCGCTGCCCTCCTACACCCCGCCGGCCGCCGACCCCGTCGCCTGGGCGGGCGGTCTGCTGCTGCCCTGGCTCGTCCTCGGCTTCGTCAACTCGGCGGTGTTCGCCCGGCTCACGCGCTCCCAGCTGCTGGAGACGATGAACGAGGAGTACGTGCGCACCGCCCGCGGCAAGGGCCTCGGCCGGTTGCGCACCCACCTCAAGTACACCTCGCGCGGCGCCGCCGGACCGCTGGTGCAGCTGCTCGGCCTGGAGGCGGGCGCGCTGCTCGGCGGCGCGGTGATCACCGAGACGGTGTTCGGGCTGAACGGCGTGGGCCGCTTCGCCCTGGAGGCCGTCGAGGGGCAGGACCTGCCGGCCGTGGTCGGCGCCGTCCTGCTGGCCGCCTGCTTCGTCGTGCTGTTCGTCGCGCTGGCCGACCTCGCGGTGGCCTGGCTCGACCCGCGCATCCGCCTCGGCTGACCGTCCCCGCCGCCCCCTTCTGGAGCCCCACCGTGAACCCCTCCCCCGCCGCCGCCCCCGGGCACAGCACCGAGCAGCACGCCGAACAGCTCACCGAGCAGGGCGCCGAGCCGCCGGTGCTCAGCGTCCGGAACCTGTCCGTCACCTTCGCCGACCCGCGCGGCGGCGCGCCCGTCGCGGCCGTGAACGGGCTCTCCTTCGACCTCGCCCGCGGCGAGGTGCTCGGTCTGGTCGGCGAGTCCGG
Organism: Kitasatospora sp. NPDC057965; assembly: GCF_042887135.1. Taxonomy (NCBI): domain Bacteria; kingdom Bacillati; phylum Actinomycetota; class Actinomycetes; order Kitasatosporales; family Streptomycetaceae; genus Kitasatospora; species Kitasatospora sp. NPDC057965. Next base: position 57,829 of record NZ_JBHVPZ010000020.1, on the reverse strand, counting down.
ATCCGGCAAGTCCGCCACCGGGCTCGCCGTGCTCGGCCTGCACGACCCGCGCACCACCACCGTCACCGGCTCGATCCGGCTGGCCGGGCAGGAGCTGGTGGGCGCCGGGGAGCCGGTGCTGCGGCAGGTGCGCGGCGGGCGGGCGGCGCTGGTCTTCCAGGACGCGCTGACCTCGCTCAGCCCCTTCCACGGCGTCGACGCGCAGCTCGCCGAGATGTACCGGCTGCACCACCCCGACGCGGGCCGGGCCGAGTCCCGCCGGCGGGCGGCGGCGATGCTGGACCGGGTCGGCATCCCGGCCGCCCGGGTGCGCGACTACCCGCACCAGTTCTCCGGCGGCATGCGCCAGCGCGTGATGATCGCGATGGCGCTGATGAACGACCCCGACGTGCTGATCGCCGACGAGCCGACCACCGCGCTCGACGCCCGCGTCCAGCGCCAGGTGCTGGACCTGCTGGGCGAGCTGCAGCGCGAGCACGGCACCGCGGTGCTGCTGGTCAGCCACGACCTCGGGGTGGTCGCCGGCACCACGGACCGCACCCTGGTGCTGCGCGGCGGCCGACCGGTGGAGAGCGCGCCAACCGCCACCCTGCTGGCCGCGCCCCGCGAGCCGTACACCCGGGCCCTGGTGGGCGCGGCGCTCACCCTGGACTCGGTCCCGGGCACGCCGCTGCCGACCGTAGACGACCCGTCACCCGTGCCCCGGACCGCCGCCCGCACCGGGCCGTCCGGCGCGTCGGACGGCGCGCCGGCCCTCACGCCGGACGGCCGCTGGCTGGTCGAGGTCGAGGACCTCGCCGTGCACTTCCCCGGCCGCCGCCGCGGCCTGCCCCTGCCGGGGCGCGGGCGGCCCGCACCGGTGCGCGCCGTCGAGGGCGTCAGCCTGCGCATCGCCCCCGGCGAGACGCTCGGCCTGGTCGGCGAGTCCGGCTCCGGCAAGTCCACCACCTCCCGGGTGCTGGCCGGCCTCCAGGCCGCCACCGCCGGCACCGTCCGCTACGACGGCGTCGACGCCACCGCCCCCGACCGGGCGCTGCGGCGACGGCTCGCCAAGGAGGTCCAGCTGGTCTTCCAGGACCCGTACGCCTCGCTCAACCCGCGCCGCACCGTCGCGCAGACCCTGGACACCCCGCTGCGGCTGCACACCGCGCTGGACGCCGGGCAGCGGCGCGCCCGCTCCGCCGAGCTGCTGGAGCAGGTCGGCCTGCCGGCCGCCCACCTGGACCGCTACCCGCACGAGTTCTCCGGCGGCCAGCGCCAGCGGATCGGCATCGCCCGCGCGCTCGCCCCCGAACCGCGGCTGATCATCGCCGACGAACCGGTCTCCGCCCTGGACGTCTCGGTCCAGGCGCAGGTGCTCAACCTGCTGATGGAGCTGCGCGAACGCCTCGGCGTCGCCTTCCTCTTCGTCTCCCACGACCTCGCGGTGGTGCGCCACTTCTGCGACCGCGTCGCCGTGATGCACCGCGGCCGCCTGGTCGAGTCCACCGACCGCGACCGGCTGTTCGCCGCGCCGCACACCGAGTACACCCGGGAGCTGCTCGCCGCCGCCCACTAGGGTCTGCCCGGCGGCCGGTGGTGTCGGTCCCCCTTCCGGGCAGGCGCTCCGCCTACGATCAGTCACCGACCGTGAGCACACGGCCACTCGCCCCCTCCCTGGAAAAGGGGTCCCCCGATGACCACGCTCGTCAGCAGATCCGTCACCCTGGTCGCCCTCGTGGGCCGCCTCAACCCCGCGGCCTGGGACGGACTGATCCCCCACACCTTCGCCCTCGGCGTCGCCGCCGGCGCTCGCCCCGCCGCCCGCGCCGAGGAGAACGGCGGCGATCCGGCCGAGCTGAACCCGCAGCCGCTGCCGCCCGTCGCCACCGCGCTGCGGCTCGCCGTCGCCGGCACGGTCGGCGCCGTGGCCAATGCCGCCATCACCGCCCGCGTCTCCGGCGGCGACGCCCGGCAGATCCTCGCCGAGGTGGGCGACGACTGGTGCGGCACCCCGACCGGCCGGATCCCGTGGCCCCGGCACTGGCCGCTGCCCTGGCCGCCGGCCGGCCCCCTCCCGATCGACCCCGGCTACGCCACCCCAGCCGTCCAGGCCCAGGCCGCGCTCGCCTTCCAGGGCTATGCCGACGGTGTCGCCGAGGAGCAACTGCGGTCCTCCTTCGGCGAGTTGGCCGAGCGACTGGCGGACGCGGCGCTGCGGACCGCGGGCTGACCGGCCGACCGGGGAGCCGGCGGGCCCCGGCGCCGCCGGCCTTCCGCGGCCTTCCGCGGGCCTCCACGGACCCCGCGCCGGCCACTTCGCGGCTTCGGCTGCGCGCCCGGCGCCCGGCGGGTTAGCGTGCTGCGTCCGACCGTTACGCCTGAACTCCGTTGTGATTGCCGGGACCGACCAGCCGGGGGAGACGTGTCCGAGGAACTGCTGCTCGCGAGGATCAACCACGGCTTCGACCACCTCGACGCCGACGGGGACGGCCTGCTGACCGAGCACGACCACGTGCTGATGGGCCATGCGGTGGCCCGGTCGCTGGGCCACGCGGAGGGGTCGCGCGCCGAGCAGCGGATCGTCGCCGCCTACCTCGCCATCTGGCGGGACCTGCACGTCTCCCACCTGCCGATCGGGACCACCGCGATCAGCCGCCGGCAGTTCGTCGCCTCCACCCGCGCGCTCGCCGACGACCCGGTGGCCGCGCGGACGGTCTTCGGGGCACTCGCCGAGGCCTTCCTGGCCATCGCCGACGTGGACGGCAGCGGGACGGTCGACGCGGGCGAGTTCTTCGTCTTCCAGCGCGGCCACTTCTCCGCGCTCTCCCGCGACGACGCGGACGAGGCCTTCCGCCGGCTCGACCTGGACGGCGACGGCACGCTCTCCGCCGAGGAGTTCATCTCCGGCCTGATCGAGTTCTGGACCAGCCGCGCCCCGCAGGCCCCCGGCCACTGGTGGGCCGGCCGCCCGCCCTACCTCGACTGACCGGCCGTCACTCCTCCACGTCGTCCGGGAAGTCGCGCAGCGCGCGCACCTCGCGGGTCAGCAGCAGCGGCAACAGGGAGAGCAGCGCCACCCCGGCGACCACCCAGAGCGCCGGACGCGTACCGACCGCCGACCCGAGCAGACCCCCGGCGGCGGCGCCCAGCGGCAGGGTGCCCCAGATGACGAAGCGCACCGAGGCGTTCATCCGGGCCTGCAGCGCCGCCGGGGTCACCGCCTGCCGCAGGCTCACCTGGGCGATGTTGTAGGCGGTGATGCCGCAGGCCATCAGCCCGGCCGCGGCCGCCAGGGTGGGGACGGCCCGGCCCGGCCCGGCCGTGGCGAGCAGCAGCACGCCGAGGCCGGGCAGGAGGCGGGAGGCCAGCAGCAGCCGGCCCAGGCCCAGCACCCGGACCAGCCGGGCGGTGAACAGCGCGCCGAGCAGGGCGCAGGCGTTGCCGAGCATCAGCGCGAGGCCGAGCCGGCCGGGCGAGAGCCCGAGGTCCCGCAGGGCGAAGGCGGGCAGCAGGGCGCTGAGCGCGCCGCCGAGCCCGGCCAGGTTGGCGACGGCGGTGGCCAGGGCGAGCGAGCGCAGGACGCGGTGGCGCAGCACGAACCGCAGGCCCTCGGCGATCCGGGCGCGCATCCGCTCCGGCGCCGCGGGCGGTCGCGGGTCCGCCCCGGTGCCCGCGCCGGCGGCCGGGGCGGCGCCCGACGCCGGGGGGCGGATCACGCCGAGGAGCAGCGCCGAGACGAGGTAGCTGACCGCGTCGGCGAGCAGGACCAGCGGGGCCGTCACCCACTGGAGCAGCAGGCCGGACAGGCCCGGTCCGGCGAGTTCGGCCGCCGAACGGGAGAACTCCAGGCGGCCGTTGGCGGCCGCGACCTGGCGGCGGCCGACGACCTCGGGCAGGAAGGCCTGGTCGGCGATGTCGAAGAAGACGGTGAACAGGCCGGTGACAAAGGCGACCGCGCAGAGCAGCGGCACGCTCAGCACGCCCAGCGCGTGGCCGAGCGGGACGACGCCGAGCGCGACCGCCCGGCCCGCGTCCGCGGCCACCATCACCCGCCGCCGGTCCCAGCGGTCGAGCAGCGCGCCGGCGGGCAGGCCGACCAGCAGGAAGGGCAGGGTCTCGGCGGCCGAGACCAGGCCGAGCTGGCCGGGGGTCGCGCCGACGGTGGCGAGCGCGAGGACGGGCAGCACGAAGAGGCTCAGCTGGGTGCCGAACTGGCTGACGGTGTGGGCGGACCAGAGGGCGGCGAAGTTCCGCTGCCGCCACAGGGCCGGTGGCGGGGCGGCCGAGGGGCCCGCCCCGGTGGCCGTCGCCGTCCGCGTGCTCGTCATACCGCCGCTCCCCCAGCCCCCGCCCCGGCTCCCCCTCCGGGCCGGGCACCCGACGGATGGTAGTCGAATGATCCGCCCCGGCGTGGGCACCCGGCGGATCCCGGGCCGGGGCCGGCGCGGGAGCGGCGGGTGGCTCGCCGAGGCGGGCGACCCGGGTGGCGCGACGGTCTTCTCCGTCCTCGCCCGCACCCACCGCACCCACCGCACACCGCCGCCGGCGGGCGCCCGGGGCCTGGTGCCGGGCCTGGGCCCGGGCGTCACCCTGAGCACCCTGCTCGCCACCCGGTCCGGCCCCGCGGACCGACGCCGCGCGCGTAGGCTGGCGGTCATGCTCCTGTGGATCAACGGCCCGTTCGGCGGCGGCAAGACGCAGGTCGCGCACGAGCTGCTGCGCCGGCTGCCCGGCAGTGTCGTCTGCGACCCGGAGGAGGTCGGCTTCGGCCTGCACCGGATGACCCCGAAGCCGCTGCGCGGCGACTTCCGGGACCTGCCGGCCTGGCGCCAGGGCGTGTTCGAGGTACTGGAGCGCACGCTCGCCGGCCACCCGGGCACGGTGATCGTCCCGATGACGGTCACCGAGCCCGCCCACTTCGCCGAGACGGTCGGCCGACTACGCGAACGCGGCCACGACGTACGGCACTTCGCGCTGCTCGCGGAGCGCGCGGAGGTGCTGCGGCGGCTGCGCGAGCGCGCCGGTGGCCGGGCCCTGCAGCTGATCGCCGGCAAGGAGGCTCCGCTGCGCCGGGAGTCCTTCGCGGTCACCCGGCTGGACCACTGCCTGGAGCGGCTGAGCGGCCCCGCGTTCGGCGAGCACGTGCGGACCGACGCGCTGACCGTCCCCGAGGTCGCCGAGCGCCTCGCCGCCTCGGCCGGTCTGACGCTCGCCCCCGACACCGACGGCCCGCTGCGCGCCCGGCTGCGGCGCGCCGCCGTCGGCGTGCGCCACATCCGCTTCGTCTGAGAGGACGGCACCCCACCGTGCGACGGTTCATCCTCACCGGCACCCCGGGGTCCGGGAAGACCACGCTCCTGGAGGAGCTGGCGCGGCGCGGCCACGACGTCGTGCCGGAGGCCGCGACCGATGTGATCGCCCGGCGGCAGGCCGCCGGGGAGGCGGCGCCCTGGGAGCGGGTCGGCTTCGTCGACGAGGTGGCGGACGTGCAGCGGGCGCGCGCCGCGGCGGGCCCGCCGGCCGCGCCCGGGGCGGTCCGCTTCCACGACCGCTCCCCGGTCTGCACCGAGGCGCTCAGGATCTTCCTCGGCCGCCCCGCCTCGCCCTCGCTCACCGCGGAGCTGGACCGGATCGAGGCCGAGGCCACCTACCGGCGCGAGGTGTTCTTCGTCCGCGGGCTCGGCTTCGTCGAGCGGACCGCCGCCCGCCGGATCTCGCTCGCGGACGCGCTCGCCTTCGAGCGGCTGCACGAGGAGGTCTACCGGGCGCGCGGCTACCGGCTGATCGAGGTTCCGGCGGCCGCGGTGTCCGCGCGGGCGGACCTGGTCGAGGCGGCGGTGCGGGAGATCGTCCCGGAGGCCTGATCGGGCCTGATCAGGCCTCCGGGACAGTGCGGGCGACCAGGGTGTCGACCAGGGCCGGGAGGGCGTCGGGGCCGAGCACGCCGGGCAGGGTGAGGTGCTCGACGAGCAGGCCGGTCATCGCGAGGTAGAGGACGACGACGGTCTCGCGGTCGCCGGGCAGGCCCTCGTCCAGGTGGTAGGCGATGTTGGCGTCCAGCTGCTCGCGGACGGTGGCGGTGAGCCGGGCGCGCACGTCCGGGCGGCGGGTGGCCTCCAGACGCAGTTCCAGCAGCGCGAGGTAGCCGGAGCGGTCGGCGTCGATGCGCCGCACCAGGTCGTGCATCAGAGCGGTGACCAGGGCCCGGTCGCGGGGCGCGCGCAGCAGCTCGCCGATGATCGCCGGGTCGGGGGTGAGCCGGTGGTGGACGTGCCGGGCGGTCTGGTCGAGCAGGTCGTCGCGGCCGGTGAAGTAGTTGGACGCGGTACCGGCCGGCACGCCCGCCCGCAGGTCCACGGCGCGGAAGGTGAGTCCGCGCGCCCCCTGCTCGGCGAGGACGTCGACGGCCGCGTCGGTGAGCGCGGCACGGCGGGCGGGGTTCTGGGCCATCGCTGAAGCTCCCTCAGGACATCTCTTGCAACCACTACAGACGAAGTACTATAACTGTCGTGGTTGATCGATCCGAGCAGGGTCGGTCCGACCGAAGTCGATCCGAACAAAGGACCTGGATGCGAAAGCTCACGTACTACGTCGGCACCACCGTCGACGGCTTCATCGCCGCCCCGGACGGCGACTACCAATTCCTCATGCCGTACGTCGGCGGGGAATTCCTGTCCCACCTGTGCGCCGAGTACCCGGAGACGGTGCCGACCCCCGGCCGGGCCGCGCTGGGGATCGCCGAGGCGCCCAACCGGCGCTTCGACACCGTGGTCATGGGCCGCGGCACCTACCAGCCGGGGCTGGCCGTGGGCCTCACCAGCCCCTACGCCCACCTGCGGCAGATCGTCTTCTCGCGCGGCCTGGGCGAGAGCCCCGACCCCGCCGTGGAGATCACCGCGGCCGACCCGCTGGACGTGGTGCGGGAGCTCAAGCGGCAGGACGGCCTCGGCATCTGGCTCTGCGGCGGCGGCGAGCTGGCCGGCCGGCTGCTGCCGGAGATCGACGAGCTGATCGTCAAGCAGTCCCCGGTGGCGATCGGCGCCGGGGTGCCGCTGTTCCGCGCGGGCTTCGCCCCGCACACCTTCACCCTCACGGACTCCCGGGTCTTCCCCAACGGGGTCACCGTGCGGACCTTCGGGCGGACGACCGCGCCGACAGCCGGCTGACGCTCACCACCAGGCAGACGCCCGCGACCACGATCGCCCCACCCAGCAGGGTGGGGCCGGTCAGCGGCTCGGCCAGCACCAGCCGGCCCAGCAGCACGGCCACCACCGGGTTCACATAGGCGTAGGTGGCGACCAGGGTCAGCGGGGCGGAGCGCAGCAGCCAGGCGTACGCGGTGAAGGCGACCAGCGAGCCGAACACCACCAGGAAGCCCAGGGCCAGCCAGGAGCGGGTGGAGATGTCACCGGGGTGCAGGCCGTGCTGCTCCCCGCGGGCCAGTCCGATCAGCGCGTTGCCGAGCCCGCCGGCCAGCATCTGGTAGGCGCTGGCGGCGAACACGTTGGCGGGCATCCGGATGTGCTTGGACGCGAAGGAGCCGAACGCCCAGGTGAGGGTGCCGCAGAGGACGGCGATCACCCCGGCGGGCGCGATGTCGCCGCCGAGCGCGGGGGCGGACAGCACGGCCAGACCGACCAGTCCGAGCAGCACCCCGGCCAGCTCGGCCGGCTTCGGCCGGTCCCCGCCCGCCGCCGTCAGCAGCACCATCCACAGCGGCACGGCGGCGACCAGCAGCGCGGCCAGGCCCGAGGGGACCCAGGTCTCGCCGAGCACCACCAGACCGTTGCCGCCGGTCAGCAGCAGGCCGCCGACCAGGGCCGAGGAGCCCAGCCGGCGCAGGTCCACCCGCAGGGCGGACCGGCCGTAGCGGACGGCGACGAACCCGGCGAGCAGCAGTCCGGCGGTCAGGAAGCGCGCGGCGGCGGAGAGGAAGGACGGCATCGTCTCGACCGTGATCCGGATCGCCAGGTACGTCGAACCCCACACCACGTAGACGATGGCCAGCGCCACCCACACGCCCGCCCCGAGCCGCGCCGCGGCGGGAGCGGGGCCTGTGGGCAGGGCGTCCGCGGCCGGGGCCGGTCTGCGCTCGGCGGGAGCTGTCACGGGTGTCCCCCTTGGACGGTGCTGGCAGATGTACCCGCCATGACACCGCACCGGGCCCCCGCGCGCCAGTGGGTATCACCGAACGGGCACCATCGACTTTCCACCGCCCCCCTGTTCGAGGAGAAACCCCCGTGCCCGCCGCACCCGCCGCCCTGCCCTTCTTCGTCTACGGCACCCTGCTCACCGGGGAGCGCAACCACGCCGCCTTCCTCGCCGGCCGGTGCGCCGAGGTGCGGGCGGCGGTGCTGGAGGGCGCGGCGCTGCACGAGGGGCCCGGGTTCCCCTACGCCGTACCGGACCCCGCGCCGGGGCGGCGGATCAGCGGCGAACTGGTCACCGTCCACCCGGCCGCCTACCCTCGGGCGCTCGCGGCGCTGGACCGGCTGGAGGACTGCCGGCCGGACGGCCTCGGCGCGTACGTGCGCGAGCGGCTCGCCGTCCGGACGGCGGACGGCGCGACGGCGGACGCCTGGGTGTACCTGGCCGGACCGGCCGCCGCCGCCCGGCTGCGCGCCCACCCGGCGCTGATCGCCTCCGGCGACTGGCGTCGGCGCTGAGAGAACGCGGCCGGGGGCGCGGGCCCGGTGGACCCACGCCCCCGGCGGTGAAGCGGCAGCGGACGGCTCGGCCCGGCGCCCCGTCAGGCCTTGCCGACGCCCTTGGCGATCCGGTCGCCCAGCGCCTTGTCGACATTGCGCCAGTACTGCACCGCCCGCTCCAGCACCGGCTCGCTCACCCCGCCCTGGAGGTGCCCGACGATGTTGGAGACCAGCCGGTCGCGCTGCGCGTCGTCCAGCACCTTGCGCACCATGGTGCCCGCCTGCCCCCAGTCGTCGTCCTCGGCGTGCAGCGAGTAGGCCTCGCGCACCATGTCGCCCGAGCTGTGCCAGCCGGCCGACGGGTCGTCGAACCGCTTGAGGTTCGCCGCCGGGCCGCCCTTGGAGTTCGGCGCGTACGGCGCCGCCGTCCGGGCCGGGTCGAAGCGCATCGGCCCGTCCTTGGCGTAGGAGTGCACCGGCACGTGCGGACGGTTCGGCGGCAGCTGCGCGTAGTTGGGCCCGATCCGGTACCGGTGGGTGTCGGAGTAGGAGAAGATCCGGCCGAGCAGCATCTTGTCCGGCGAGACGCTGATGCCCGGCACCAGGTTGGCCGGCTCGAAGGCGGCCTGCTCGATGTGGACGAAGTAGTCCTCCGGGTTGCGGTTCAGCGTCATCGTCCCGACCCGGATCAGCGGGTAGTCGCCGTGCGGCCACACCTTGGTCAGGTCGAAGGGGTTGAACCGGTAGCCGGGCGCCTCGTCGAACGGCATGATCTGCACGTACAGCGTCCAGGACGGCGGGTTGCCGCCCTCGATCGCCTCCCAGAGGTCCTGCCGGTGCAGGTCCGGGTCCGAGCCGGCCAGCCGGTCGGCGTCCGCCTGGGTGAGGAAGTCGATGCCCTGGTCGGTCTTGAAGTGGTACTTCACCCAGAACCGCTCGCCGCCCGCGTTGATCCACAGATAGGTGTGCGAGCTGTAGCCGTTCATGTGCCGGTACGACTTCGGGATGCCGCGGTCGCCCATCAGCCAGGTGACCTGGTGGGCGGACTCCGGCGAGAGCGTCCAGAAGTCCCACTGCATGTCGTTGTCGCGCAGGCCGTTGTCCGGGCGGCGCTTCTGCGAGCGGATGAAGTCCTGGAACTTGATGGTGTCGCGGACGAAGAAGACCGGCGTGTTGTTGCCGACCAGGTCGTAGTTGCCGTCCTCGGTGTAGAACTTCAGCGCGAAGCCGCGCGGGTCGCGCCAGGTGTCCGGGCTGCCCTGCTCGCCCGCCACGGTCGAGAAGCGGGCCAGCATCTCGGTCCGCCGGCCCGGCTGGAACAGGGTCGCCTTGGTGAACCGGCTGACGTCCTCCGTCGTCTCGAAGACGCCGTACGCCCCGGCCCCCTTGGCGTGCACCACCCGCTCCGGCACCCGCTCCCGGTTGAACTGGGCCATCTTCTCGATCAGGTAGTGGTCGTGGAGCAGGATCGGGCCGTCCCTGCCCACCGTGAGCGAGTTGTCGTCGCTCGGCACCGGGACGCCGGCGTTGTTGGTGGTGTACGGGACCGCTGACTCGGACATGCTGTCCTCCGTTGCGTGCTGAGGTCCCCCCGGAGGTGTTCCCGGCACGACGCTAACCCGCTGCGACCGGGCCCGCACCCTGGCTCACCGGCCGCCGGATACCGCCAGGTAGGCTGCCCACACCCCGATCGACCAGCCGGCGACGACCCACACCCGCCGACCCACCGCCGACCCGCCCCGAGGAGCCCACCGGTGCCCGAGCAGCCACCCCCGATCACCGTCGTCGGGATCGGGGCCGACGGCTGGCCCGGGCTCGCCGGCACCGCCCGCGCCGCGCTGCGGGCGGCCGGCGCCGTGATCGGCGGCCCCCGGCAGCTCGACCTGCTGCCCGCGGACGAGGTGACCGCCGAACGGGTGCCGTGGCCGTCCCCGCTGCGCCCGGCCGTGGCCGGGCTGCTCGACCGGTACGCCGGACGCCCGCTCGCCGTACTGGCCAGCGGCGACCCGATGTTCTACGGCATCGGCCGCACCCTCGCCGAGACCGCCGGCCCCGAACGGCTGCGCGTGCTGCCGCACCCCTCCTCCGTCGCGTACGCCTGCGCCCGGCTCGGCTGGCCGCTGGAGGCCACCGAGGTGGTCAGCCTGGTCGGCCGCCCGCTCGACACCCTGCGGCTCGCCCTCAACCCCGGGCGCCGGCTGCTCGTGCTCAGCGCCGGCGCCGCCACCCCGGCCGCCGTCGCCGGACTGCTCGCCACCAGCGGCCACGGCGCCGCCCGGCTGCACGTCCTCGAACAGCTCGGCGGCCCCGGCGAACGGCACCTCGACGGCCCCGCCGACGGCTGGCCGCACCCGCCCGGCGACCCGCTCAACGTGATCGCCGTCGAGCTCCCCGCCGACGGCCCGCGCACCCCCGTCGTCCCCGGTCTGCCCGACGACGCCTATCGGAGCGACGGCCAGCTGACCAAGCGGCACGTGCGCGCCGCCACCCTGGCCACCCTGGCGCCCGTCCCCGGCGAACTGCTCTGGGACGTCGGCGGCGGCTCCGGCTCGATCGCGATCGAGTGGCTGCGCGCCCACCGCGACAACCGGGCCGTCACCGTGGAACGCGACCCGGTGCGGGCCGAGCGCATCGCCCGCAACGCCGCCGCGCTCGGGGTGCCCCGGCTGCGGGTGGTCACCGGCGCCGCCCCGCGGGCGCTGGCCGGGCTGGCCGCGCCCGACGCGGTGTTCATCGGTGGCGGACTCACCGCGCCCGGCCTGCTGGACGCCTGCTGGACCGCGCTGGCGCCCGGCGGCCGGCTGGTCGCCAACACGGTGACCCTGGAGTCGGAGGCGCTGCTCACCGACCGGTACCGGCGGCACGGCGGGGAGCTGCTGCGGCTCACCGTGGCGCACGCCGTCCCGGTCGGCGGCTTCACCGGCTGGCGCCAGGCGATGCCGGTCACCCAGTGGTCCGTCGTCAAGCCCGCCACCCCGCCCGCGCCCCCCACCTCCGAGGAGAACGCCCCGTGACCGTCCACTTCATCGGGGCCGGCCCCGGCGCCGCCGACCTCATCACCCTGCGCGGCCAGCGGATCCTCGCCCGCGCCGAGGTCTGCCTGTACGCCGGCAGCCTGGTGCCGCGCGAACTGCTCGCCGAGTGCCCGCCCGGCGCCCGGCTGGTCGACACCGCCAACCTCACCCTCGACGCGATCACCGACGAGCTGGTCCGCGCGCACGCCGCCGGACAGGACGTCGCCCGGCTGCACTCCGGCGACCCGTCGGTGTTCAGCGCCGTCGCCGAGCAGATGCGCCGGCTCGACGCGGCCGGGGTGCCGTACGAGGTGGTGCCCGGCGTGCCGGCCTTCGCCGCCGCGGCGGCCGCGCTCAAGCGGGAACTGACCGTGCCGACGGTGGGCCAGACCGTCATCCTCACCCGGATCGCCAAGCGCGCCACCCCGATGCCGCCGGGCGAGGACCTCGCCACGCTGGGCCGCAGCGGCGCCCTGCTGGTGCTGCACCTGGCCGCCGGGTACGTGGACGACGTGGTCGAGCAGCTGCTGCCGCACTACGGGGCCGACTGCCCGGCCGCCGTGGTCGCGATGGCCAGCCGGCCGGACGAGCTGGTGCTGCGCGGCACCGTCGGCGACATCGCCGGACAGGTGAAGGCGGCGGGCGTGGTCCGCACCGCGGTGATCCTGGTCGGGCGCACGCTCGGCGCCGAGCAGTTCCGCGACAGCCACCTCTACTCCGTGGACCGCGAGCGCCCGCACGAGCCCTGCGGCGCGTGAGCGGGGGGAATCGCCCGATGACGCACGTCCTCCTCCTGGGCGGCACCACCGAGGCCCGCGCCCTCGCCGCCGCGCTGGCGGCCGGGCGGCCCGCCCTGCGGGTCACCAGCTCGCTCGCCGGGCGGGTCGCCGAGCCCCGGCTGCCCGCCGGAGAGGTGCGGATCGGCGGCTTCGGCGGCCCCGACGGCCTCGCCGCCTGGCTGCGCGCCGAACGGGTGGACGCGCTGGTGGACGCCACCCACCCGTTCGCCGCCGCGATGTCCCGCAACGCCGCCGAGGCCGCCGCGGCGACCGGCGTACCGCTGCTCGCCCTGCGCCGCCCCGGCTGGGCGCCGGTGCCGGGCGACCGCTGGTTCCGCGTCCCCTCGCTCGCCGCGGCGGCGCGCCTGCTGCCGTCCCTCGGCCGGCGGGTGCTGCTCACCAGCGGCCGGCAGGGCATCGGCGCCTTCGCCCACCTGGACGGCCTGCACTTCGTCGCCCGCTCGGTCGACCCGCCCGAGCCGCCGCTGCCCGCCTCGCTGGAGGTCCTGCTCGACCGCGGCCCGTTCACCCTGGACGGCGAGCGGGCGGTGCTGCGCGAAAACCGGATCGACGTCGTGGTCACCAAGGACAGCGGCGGCGCGGCCACCGCGCCCAAGCTCACCGCGGCCCGCGAACTCGGCCTGCCCGTGGTGGTCGTGGACCGCCCGGCGGCACCGGCCGGCGTCCCGGTCGCGGAGAGCGTCGAGGCCGCGCTGGACTGGCTGGCGGACCGTTAATTCCGTGCCGGGCCGGCGTCCGCCCTGCCACCATGGCCCGATGACGGATGCCTACGACCCGGATGCCTACGACCTCGCCGACGCCGCCCGCACCGAGACCCCGTCGGCCGGCGACGAACGTGCCACCCTGACCGCCTTCCTGGACTTCCAGCGCGACACCTTCGCGATGAAGTGCGCCGGGCTGACCACCGAACAGCTCCGCGCCCGCCCGCTGTCCTCCTCGACGCTCTCCCTGCTCGGCCTGACCCGCCACCTCGCCGAGGTCGAGCGCAGCTGGTTCCGCAACACCCTCAACGACGAGGCCCGCCCCGGCTTCTGGAAGCACCCGGACGGAAGCTTCGCCGAGTTCGACGCCGACGAGGCCGACCCCGACGAGGCCTTCGGCATCTGGCGCCGCGAGTGCGCCCACGCCCGGGAACTCGTCGCCGCCGCCCCGTCGTTGGACGTCCTCGGGTACCTGCGCCCCGGCGGCGGGCAGAGCTGGTCCCTGCGCTGGATCCTCACCCACATGATCGAGGAGTACGCCCGCCACAACGGCCACGCCGACCTCCTTCGCGAACACCTCGACGACCGCACCGGCGAATAGCCCCCACGGAGGAGAAGACGTCGAGCTGGGCCACGAGGCCGGGCGCGCCGTCGGCCTGGTCCGGGCCGGCCGCTCCCCCCGGGCGCTCAACAACCCGCTGTTCGTCGACTACCTGACCACCGGACTGGACACCGCGTACCTGCTGGCGGGCCTGCACGGCTGAGGCCGCGGCCTCGCGGGTGCGCGGCCGCGGCCTCGGTGCCGTCCGGCGGGGCCGGTCCGGGCTCAGATGTCGCGGAACGTCTCGATCTGGGCGCCGATGGAGTTGAGGCGCTCGGCGAGGTCCTCGTAGCCGCGGTTGATGACGTAGACGTTGCGCAGGACCGAGGTGCCCTTGGCGGCGAGCATCGCGAGGAGGATGACCACGGCGGGGCGCAGGGCCGGCGGGCAGACCATCTCGGCGGCGCGCCAGCGGGTCGGACCCTGGACCAGGACGCGGTGCGGGTCGAGGAGCTTGATGTCCGCGCCGAGCCGGGTGAGTTCGGTGAGGTAGATGGCGCGGTTGTCGTAGACCCAGTCGTGGATCATCGTGGTGCCGTGGGCGGCCGCGGCGATGGCGGCGAAGAACGGCACGTTGTCGATGTTGATGCCGGGGAAGGGCATCGGGTGGATGGTGTCGACCGGCGCGGTGAGCTTGGAGGGGCGCACGGTGAGGTCGACCAGCCGGGTGCGGCCGTTGTGGGCGGCGTACTCCGGGGTGCGGTCGTAGTCCAGGCCCATGCCCTCCAGCACCGCGAGCTCGATCTCCAGGAACTCGATCGGCACCCGGCGGATGGTCAGCTCGGAGGAGGTGACCACGGCGGCGGCGAGCAGGCTCATCGCCTCGACCGGGTCCTCGGCCGGCGTGTAGTCGACGTCGCAGGTGATCTGCGGGACGCCGTGCACGGTGAGGGTGGTGGTGCCGATGCCCTCGATCCGCACGCCCAGCTTCTCCAGGAAGAAGCAGAGGTCCTGGACCATGTAGTTGGGCGAGGCGTTGCGGATGACGCTGACGCCGTCGTGGCGGGCGGCGGCGAGCAGGGCGTTCTCGGTGACGGTGTCCCCGCGCTCGGTCAGCACGATCGGGCGGTCCAGCGGGGTGCCGGGCTGGACGGAGGCGTGGTAGGCGCCGCCGGTGGTGGCGACCTCCAGGCCGAACCGGCGCAGAGCGGTGAGGTGCGGCTGGACGGTGCGGGTGCCGAGGTCGCAGCCGCCGGCGTAGGGGATGGCGAAGCTGTCGGCACGGTGCATCAGCGGGCCGAGGAACATCAGCACGCTGCGGGTGCGGCGGGCGGCCTCGACGTCCATGCCGGCGAGGTCGAGCTCGGCGGGCGGGGTGAGTTCGAGGTCGCGGCCGTCGTTGATCCAGCGGCTCCTGACGCCGATGCTGGTGAGCACCTCCAGGATCCGGTAGACCTCCTCGATGCGGGCCACGCTGCGCAGGGTGGTGCGGCCGGTGGTCAGCAGCGAGGCGCAGAGGATGGCCACGCAGGCGTTCTTGCTGCTGCGGACGTCGATCGCGCCGGAGAGGGTGGTGCCGCCGGCGACCCGCAGGTGCATCGGGCCGGCGTAGCCGAGGGAGACGATCTCGCTGTCGAGCGCTTCGCCGATGCGAGCGATCATCTCAAGGCTGACGTTCTGCTTGCCCTGCTCGATGCGGTTGACCGCGCTCTGGCTGGTGCCGAGGGCCTCGCCGAGCTGGGCCTGGGACCAGCCGCGGTGCTGACGCGCGGTACGGATGAGGGTGCCGATACGGGTGAGGTAGTCGCCTGTCACTCGCCAGACCATATCTCATGGCTGAGATAGCGACAGAACCGACCCCTGGCGTGGCGCGACTTTTGTCCGTTTCTCACCCCGTATGACCGTCAGATCTTCACATCACAGCGAAGTTCCTGGGACGGACCTGAGACAGAAGTACGAAGCGCTCACGGCCCGAGCGGCCCCAGCGGCTCCGCCCGGCCGACGATCGTCCCGGCCCGGTCGATGCAGATGACGTCCACCGCGACCGGCGAACCCACCAGCACCCCGAGCGCGGTGGCCCGCGCCGCCTCCGCCACCAGGTCGCCCAGCGGCACCCCGGCCGCCCGGCAGAGCCGGATCGCCTCCAGCCCGGTGTTGGCCGCCGCGACCGCCGCCGCCAGCTCCTCGTCCGCGCCGCCCGTGCGGGCGAGCGCGGCCAGGTAGCCCTTGTCCACCTGGGAGCGCGCCGAGTGCAGGTCGAGGTGGCCGGCGGCGAGCTTGGAGAGCTTGGCGAAGCCCCCGGCGATGGTCAGCCGCGGCACCGGGTGGCGCTTGAGGTACTTGAGCACCGCGCCGGCGAAGTCGCCCATGTCGAGCAGCGCGTCCTCGGGCAGACCGTGCACGGCGACGGCCGTCCGCTCCGAGGTCGAGCCGGTGCACCCGGCCACATGGGTGCGCCCGGCGGCGCGCGCCACGTCCACCCCGCGCCGGATCGAGTCGATCCACGCGGAGCAGGAGTAGGGGACGACGATCCCGGTGGTGCCGAGGATGGAGAGCCCGCCGAGGATGCCCAGCCGGGGGTTCCAGGTGGAGCGGGCGATCTCCTCGCCGTGGTCGACGGAGATCTCCACCACCACGTCCCCGGTGCCCCCGCACTCGGCCGCCACCTCGGCGACCGCCTCCCGGATCAGCTGCCGGGGCACCGGGTTGACGGCCGGCTCGCCGACCGGCAGCGGCAGCCCGGGCTTGGTGACGGTGCCCACGCCCGGCCCGGCCCGGAACACCACGCCCGCGCCCGGCTCCCCGGCCCACACCGTGGACCGCACCAGCGCGCCGTGCGTCACATCGGGGTCGTCCCCGGCGTCCTTCACCACCCCGGCCATCGCCCGCCGGCCGCCCGCTTCCTCGGTCAGCCCCTCCGCCGCCAGCGCGAACGCCGGCCGCTGCCCCTTCGGCAGGACGATCTCCACCGGGTCCGGGAACTCCCCGGTGAGCAGCGCCCGGTACGCCGCCTTGGTCGCCGCCGTGGCACACGCCCCGGTCGTCCAGCCGTGCCGCAGCCCACTGCTCCTCAGCTGCCCGGCCCGCCCACCGGCCTCGCTCACGACGGTCTCCTCGCATCCCGATCGCATCCGCAAACGTGCTCCATCCTCCCCTGCCGCCCGACCTGCGGCGCGGCCGGGTGCGCGGCCCGCCCCGGCCCGGCGTACCTCAAGTACTTGACGTACGCCCCGTGCATGTGCACGCTGGCCGGAGGACCACCGAGGAGGCAGCCATGTCCGCAGTCCACTTCGACAGCTACACCGAGGCCCGTACGCACCTCAAGGACCTCCTCGACGCCGCGGCCGAGGGCCGGGTGGCGACAGTACGGCGGGAGTCCGGCCGAGCGGCAGTGGTGGACGTCGAACGGCTGCGTCACTACCTCGCGATGGTCTGCCCGTCGAAGGCCGAGGTCGTGGCGGAGGCCGACGGCTGGTCCGTGTTCATCCCCGGCCTGCCGGTGGCAGCCGACGGGGCGAGTTTCGACGAGGCCATAGCGGAAATGGTGCAGGCGTTGCGCGAGTACGCCGAAGACTGGCAGGACCGGCTGCGGACCGCCCCCAACCACCTGGACCACTGGGGGCTGGTGCAGTTGGTCTCGCTGAGCGACGACGAGCAACTCGCCGCCTGGCTGGTGGGGGTCGAGCGGTGACGCACCCGCAGCCCGACCGGGAACGCCACGACCGGTTCTGCCGGACCGAAGGCTGGGACCGGGTCCGCGACGCGCGCGGACGGACCGGCACCCATGACGTCACGTACGAGCTGTCGCTCCGCGACGGCCGGATCCTGCGAACCCGGATCTCCCACCCGGTGGACCGGACGGCCTACGGCCCGTCCATGTGGAGCCACATCCTCCGCGACCAACTCGATGTCACGGAGGACGAGTTCTGGGACTGTGTGCAGCTCGGCCGGATCCCCGGCCGGAGTGCGCCCGAGCCGCCCAAGGAGTCCCTGCCGGCCGACCTCGTCTACCTGCTGCTCCATCGGGTCGGGCTCACCGAGGCGACCGTGGCCGGGCTCTCCCGAGAGGAGGCCCTGGCCAGGTTGCAGCAGTACTGGACCGACGGCAGCTGAGTACGGCCGGCCCGGGCCCGCGTGGAGGCCCGGGCCCGCGCCGGGTCAGGCCTCCGGGTAGCGGCGGGGGGTCCAGGTGACGTCGGGGTGCGGGGGGCGGGGGACGTGCCGGGTCTGGGAGGAGCCGATGAGCAGGATGGTGCGCATGTCCACCTCGGCGGGGTCGAGGTCGGCGAGGCGGACGGTGCGCACCCGCTCGGTGGGGCCGCCGACGTCGCGGGCCAGCACCACCGGGGTCCCGGGCTCCCGGTACTCCAGGAGGAGGTCGCGGGCGAGGCCGACCTGGGTGGTGCGGGACTTCGAGCCGGGGTTGTACAGGGCGAGCACGAGGTCCGCCGCGGCGGCGGCGCGCAGCCGGGCGGCGACGACGTCCCAGGGCTTGAGGCGGTCGGAGAGCGAGACCACCGCGTAGTCGTGGCCGAGCGGGGCGCCGGCCCGGGAGGCGGCCGCGTGGGCGGCCGTCATGCCGGGGACGATCCGCACCGGGACGTCCCGGTAGGCCTCCTCGCAGGCGACCTCCAGGACGGCGGTGGCCATCGCGAACACGCCCGGGTCGCCGGAGGAGACCACCACCACCCGGTGGCCGCGGCGGGCCAGGTCGAGGGCGAACTCGGCGCGCTCGGACTCCACCTTGTTGTCGGAGCCGTGCCGGGCCTGGCCGGGGCGCACCGGCACCCGGTCCAGGTAGGTGGTGTAGCCGACCAGGTCGGTGGCGGCGGACAGCGCGCCGCGCGCCTCGGGGGTGAGCCAGAGCGGGCCGGCCGGGCCGGTGCCGACGACGGTGACGCTGCCGGGTCCGCTCAGGTCGGGCGCCGGGGGCTCCAGCGGGGCGACCCTGCTGGGCAGCACGGCCACCGAGAAGTAGGGCACGCCCTCGGGGTCGACCGAGGCCAGCGGCGCCGTCCGCTCGCCCGCCATGAACGCCCGCTCGACGTACTGGGCGTCGGCCAGCCGGCCGGCCCGCTCCAGGGCGCGGCGCACGGTCGGGAAGGTGCGGCCGAGCTTCATCACGACGGCGGAGTCCGCGGCGGCCAGCCGCGCGGTCAGCTCCTCCTCCGGCAGGGTGCCGGGGATGACGGTGAGCGTCTCCTCGGCCTCGGTGAGCGGCTGGCCGAGCCGGGCGGCGGCGGCGCTGACCGAGGTCACGCCGGGCACCACCTCGGTCGGGTAGCGGTGGGCCAGGCGCTTGTGCATGTGCTGGTAGGAGCCGTAGAAGAACGGGTCCCCCTCGGCGAGCACCACGACGTCGCGGCCGGCGTCCAGGTGGGCGGCCAGCCGGGCGGCGGCCTCCTCGTAGAAGTCGTCCAGCGCGCCCCGGTAGCCGCCGGGGTGGTCGGTGGTCTCGACGGTGATCGGGTAGACCAGCGGCTCCTCTATCTGACCGCCCGTCAGATAGCGTTCGGCGATGGACCGGGCGATGGACCGGCCGTGCCGGGCGCTGTGGTACGCCACCACGTCGGCCCCGCCGATGAGTTCGGCGGCGCGGACGGTGACCAGCGAGGGGTCGCCGGGGCCGAGGCCCACGCCGTAGAGCCGGCCGGTGCTGTGCTGCTGCTGCGTCACTCTTCCTCGCTCGCAATCGCGTTGATCGCGGCGGCGGCCATCGCGCTGCCGCCGCGCCGGCCGCGGACCACCAGGTGCTCCAGGCCGGCCGGGTGGGCGGCCAGCGCCTCCTTGGACTCGGCCGCGCCGATGAAGCCGACCGGTACGCCGATCACCGCGGCCGGGCGCGGGGCGCCGGCCTCGATCAGCTCCAGCAGGCGGAAGAGCGAGGTCGGCGCGTTGCCGACGGCGACCACGGCACCCTCCAGCCGGGGCAGCCACAGCTCCATCGCGGCGGCGCTGCGGGTGTTGCCCATCGCCCGGGCCAGCTCGGGCACCGACGGGTCGGCGAGGGTGCAGATCACCTCGTTGCCGGCCGGCAGCCGCTTGCGGGTGACGCCGCTGGCGACCATGTTGACGTCGCACAGGATCGGCGCACCGGCGCGCAGGGCGGCGCGCGCCGAGGCGACCACGCCCGGCGAGTACACCAGGTCCTCGACCAGGTCGACCATGCCGCAGGCGTGGATCATCCGCACCGCGACCTGGGAGACGTCCGCCGGCAGCGCGGCGAGGTCGGCCTCGGCCCGGATGGTGGCAAAGGACTGGCGGTAGATGGCCGCGCCGTCCTTCTCGTACTCGATCACGTGGTGGTCCTCCGGGCCGCGGCGACCGCCGCGGCCATCTCCTCGTTCGTCACTTCCACGGCGGTGTCCCGCCCCTGCGGCGCGCCGTCCACCGCCACCCGGTACCCGCGCCCGGTCGCCAGCACGTCCACCCGGCGGCCGGCCGGGTGGCCGCAGCGGCGCTCGCAGCCCGACCAGTGCACCGGCAGGCCGCCGACGTCCGCCGGGGCGCCGTCCAGCGCCCGGGCCGCGTCGGCCCGGACGTCGGCCCGCGACTTCGCGCAGCCCGGCAGCCCGGTGCAGGCGCTCGCGCCGTCCCAGGCCGTCCCGGACCGGGTCCGCAGCCCGGCCGCGGCCAGGGCGGCGAGCCGCTCCGCGGGGGCGCCGGGCAGCACCGCGCCGCGCCACGGGGTGAGCCGGATCTCGCCCTCGGCGGCGTGCGCCAGGCTGCGCCACTGCCCGGTGGAGGCCCGGCCGAAACGCAGGCCGACGTGCAGTCCGCCCCCGGGCAGGGCCCCCAGCGGCGGGCGGGTGCCGGGCAGTACGGGCATCGGCAGCGGGCCGGGGGGCAGCAGCTCGGGCACCTCGCGCAGGTGCCAGGCCCGCACGCCGGCGGCGCGCTGGGCGTCCAGGAACCCGCGGGCCGCCTCCAGCGCCGCGCCGACCGCCCGCCCGGCGGGCACCGGCCGCACGGTGGCGGCCCGGCCCAGGCGCAGCAGGGCGGCGCCGTCCGGGCCTGCGATCAATGTCACATCGGCGTCCAGTGCGGCGACGTCGCCGCTGCCGTCGTCCAGGGCGAACAGGAACTTGCCGGACAGGCCGGTCGCCCAGGGGGCCGCGCACAGGGCCAGGTCGAGTTCGCGGGCCCAGGCCCGCACATCGGCCGGGCCGGCGGCGGGGCCGGGCGAGGCGACGATGTTGCGCACCCGCTCGTGGGTGTCGGAGGGCAGCAGTCCGGCGGCGCGCAGCCGCCCGCCGAGTTCGCCGCCGCAGTCCGAAGCCAGGCCTCGCAGCTGGACGTTGCCGCGCGAGGTGACCTCCAACCGGCCGTCGCCGAGCTCCCGCGCCGCGTCGGCCAGCACCAGCGCCTGACCGACCGTCAGCAGGCCGCCGGGCAGCCGGACCCGGGCCAGGGCGCCGTCGTCGGCCGGGTGCAGTCGAAGCGCCCCGGGGCAGGCGTCCGGACGCGCCCGGTCGGGCACGGCGGCGCCCGGCGCGGCGGCGTCGGGTTCGGGAGGCATGGCGGCGAGCATACAGATGCTCCGCCGGGTTGACGCCGTACCGTCGGTCACACGTACGACCCCGCCCGGCGGGCCCGTGACCTGCACTCCCCCGGGCCCGCCGCAACCCCGTACGATGCTCGCGGGCGGTCCCGCGGACCGTCCGCACGCCAGCGACGGCGCAGGGGAGGAAACCGGTGCGAACCCGGTGCGGTCCCGCCACTGTGACCGCGGTTCACCGGGAGTCCGGGGAGTCGCGGGAGCCAGGAACTCCTGCCGTCCTCCACCGGCCCGGGGCGCGGACCCCGAGGAAGGCTTGATGCCATGCGCCGCCGCATGCCCGCGATCCCGCGGTCGCCCATGCCCATGCCTGTCCCCGCACCCGCCCCCGTGCCGGCCCCCATGTCCGCCGGAGAGGCCGGGAGGGCCTTCGCATGATCCTGCTGCTGTCGACGTCCGACACCGACCTGCTGAGCGCCCGCGCCTGCGAGGGGCCGGTGCGCTACCGGCTCGGCAACCCGGCCCGGCTGACGCCCGAGGACCTGCCCGCCCTGCTGGAGGGCACCGACCTGGTCGTGGTCCGGCTGCTCGGCGGCCGCCGCGCCTGGCAGGAGGGCCTGGACGCGCTGCTCGCCGGCCCCCGCCCGGTGGTCGTGCTGACCGGCGAACAGGCCCCCGACGCCCAGCTGATGGAGCTGTCCACCGTCCCGGCCGGCATCGCCGCCGAGGCGCACGCCTACCTGGCGCACGGCGGCGCGGCCAACCTCGCCGAGCTGGCCGCCTTCCTCTCCGACACCGTGCTGCTCACCGGCCACGGCTTCGCCCCGCCGGCCTCCGCCCCGGCCTGGGGCCCGCTGGAGCGCGAGGCCCGCACCACCGAGGGCCCGACCGTCGCGGTGCTCTACTACCGCGCCCACCACATGAGCGGCAACACCGCCTTCGTGGAGACCCTCTGCCGGGCGATCGAGGACCGGGGCGCGCAGGCCCGGGCGTACTACTGCGCCTCGCTGCGCGGCGCCGAGCCGGAGCTGCTGGCCGCCCTCGGCGAGGCCGACGCCCTGGTCACCACCGTGCTCGCGGCCGGCGGCACCCGCCCCGCCGACGCGCAGGCCGGCGGCGACGAGGAGGCCTGGGACGCCGGCGCGCTGGCCGCGCTGGACCGGCCGATCCTCCAGGCGCTCTGCCTGACCTGGTCGCGCGCCCAGTGGGAGGCCAGCGACGACGGCCTGTCCCCGCTGGACACCGCCACCCAGATCGCGGTGCCGGAGTTCGACGGCCGGCTGATCACCGTCCCGTTCTCCTTCAAGGAGCTGGACGAGGACGGCCTGACCGTCTACGCCGCCGACGAGGAGCGCGCCGCCCGGGTCGCCGGGGTCGCCGTCGCGCACGCCCGGCTGCGGCACGTGCCGGCCGCCGAGCGCCGCCTCGCGCTGGTGCTGTCCGCGTACCCGACCAAGCACGCCCGGGTCGGCAACGCCGTCGGCCTGGACACCCCGGCCAGCGCGATCCGGCTGCTGACCGCGCTGCGCGCCGAGGGCATGGACCTCGGCGACGAGCTGCCCGGCCTGGACACGGACACCGACGACGGCCATGAGGGGGACGCCCTCATCCACGCGCTGATCGCGGCCGGCGGCTACGACCAGGACTGGCTCACCGAGGAGCAGCTGGCCCGCAACCCGGTGCGCATCCCGGCCGCCGACTACCGCCGCTGGTACGCCGGTCTGCCCGAGGGCCTGCGCACCCGGGTCGAGGAGCACTGGGGCCCGGCCCCCGGCGAGCTGTACGTCGACCGCTCGCAGAACCCGGACGGCGACATCGTGCTCGCCGCGATCCGCTCCGGGAACCTGCTGGTGCTCATCCAGCCGCCGCGCGGCTTCGGCGAGAACCCGGTCGCGATCTACCACGACCCGGACCTCCCGCCGTCCCACCACTACCTGGCCGCCTACCGCTGGATCGCCGCCGCGCAGGCCGACGGCGGCTTCGGGGCGCACGCCGTGGTGCACCTCGGCAAGCACGGCAACCTGGAGTGGCTGCCCGGCAAGACGGCCGCGCTGTCCGCCGAGTGCGGCCCGGACGCGGTGCTCGGCGACCTGCCGCTGGTCTACCCGTTCCTGGTCAACGACCCCGGCGAGGGCACCCAGGCCAAGCGCCGCGCCCACGCCACCCTGGTCGACCACCTGGTGCCGCCGATGGCCCGCGCCGACTCCTACGGCGACATCGCCCGCCTGGAGCAGCTGCTCGACGAGCACTCCAACATCGCCGCGATGGACCCGTCGAAGCTGCCCGCGATCCGCGCCCAGATCTGGACGCTGATCCAGGCCGCCAGGCTCGACCACGACCTCGGCCTGGACGAGCGCCCCGAGGACGACGGCTTCGACGACTTCCTGCTGCACGTCGACGGCTGGCTCTGCGAGGTCAAGGACGCCCAGATCCGCGACGGGCTGCACGTCCTCGGCCAGGCCCCGGTGGGCACCGACCGGGTCAACATCGTGCTCGCCATCCTGCGCGCCCGGCAGATCTGGGGCGGCGTCAGCGCGCTGCCCGGCCTGCGCGAGGCGCTCGGACTGGACGAGGCCGCGCTCACCCTCGGCGCCACCGACGCGGCCGAGGCCAAGGCCCGCGAGCTGGTCGAGGCGATGGAGGCCGCCGACTGGGCGCCGGAGGCGGTCGGGAAGGTCGCCGCCGGACTCCCGGAGGCCGTCCGCGAGGTGCTGGACTTCGCCGCCGGCCAGGTCGTGCCGAGGCTCGCCGCGACCACCGGCGAGCTGGACTCCGTGCTGCACGCGCTGCGCGGCGGCTTCGTCCCCGCCGGCCCGTCCGGCTCGCCGCTGCGCGGGCTGGTCAACGTGCTGCCGACCGGCCGCAACTTCTACTCCGTCGACCCCAAGGCGGTCCCCAGCAAGCTCGCCTGGGAGACCGGGCAGGCGCTCGCCGCCTCGCTGGTCGAGCGCTACCGGGCCGACAACGACGGCGCCTACCCGCCCTCGGTCGGCCTGTCGCTGTGGGGCACCAGCGCGATGCGCACCGCCGGCGACGACATCGCCGAGGCGTTCGCGCTGCTCGGCGTCCGCCCGGTCTGGGACGACGCCTCACGCCGGGTCACCGGCCTGGAGGCGATCGGGCTCGACGAGCTGGGCCGCCCGCGGATCGACGTCACGCTGCGCATCTCCGGCTTCTTCCGGGACGCCTTCCCGCACGTGGTCGCGCTGCTGGACGACGCCGTCCGGTTGGCGGCCGCCCAGGAGGAGCCCGAGGCGGACAACCACGTGCGCGCCCACGTCCAGGCCGACCTCGCCGTGCACGGCGACGAGCGCAAGGCCACCGTGCGCGTCTTCGGCTCCCGCCCCGGCACCTACGGCGCGGGCCTGCTGCAGCTGATCGACAGCCGCGACTGGCGCACCGACGCCGACCTCGCCGAGGTGTACACGGTCTGGGGCGGCTACGCGTACGGACGCGGGCTGGACGGGCGCCCGGCCCGCGAGGAGATGGAGACCGCGTACAAGCGGATCACCGTCGCCGCGAAGAACACCGACACCCGCGAGCACGACATCGCCGACTCGGACGACTACTTCCAGTACCACGGCGGCATGGTGGCCACCGTGCGCGCGCTCACCGGCAAGGCGCCGACCGCGTACATCGGCGACTCCACCCGCCCGGAGACGGTCCGCACCCGCACCCTGACCGAGGAGGCGGCCCGGGTCTTCCGCGCCCGGGTGGTCAACCCGCGCTGGATCGAGGCGATGCGGCGGCACGGCTACAAGGGCGCGTTCGAGATGGCCGCGACCGTCGACTACCTCTTCGGGTACGACGCCACCACCGGCGTGGTCGCGGACTGGATGTACGAGAAGCTCACCCAGGAGTACGTGCTGGACCCGGTGAACCGGGAGTTCCTGGCGGGCGCCAACCCGTGGGCGCTGCACGGGATCAGCGAGCGGCTGCTGGAGGCGGCGAGCCGGGGGCTGTGGGAGCGGCCGGACCCGGAGCTGATCGAGCAGCTGCAGGCCGCGTTCCTGGAGACCGAGGGCGACCTGGAGGGCGACGGCGAGTAGCCCGTGCCGAAGACGTAGGCCGTTCGAGTGATCACGGGGCTGGTGACGGGGCCGCGCCAAGCGGACAATACGGATCATGCCGCGCCCTCCCCTGCTCACCGGCCCCGACGGCCCCTCCGGTCCGCTCACCCCGACGGCGGCCGGCGCCCGGCGCGCCGCCCGCCCCGGCCGGGCCGCCGCCGCCCGCTACCGGCCCCGGCTGGCGGCGCTCGCCGCCGGGGCGGTGCCGGTGCTCGCCTTCCCCGCACCCGGGGTGGCGGCACTCGCCTGGGTCGCGCTGGTCCCCGGCCTGTTGCTGATGCAGCGGGCCCCGGGGCCGCGCGAGGCGGCGGTGCGCGGCTGGTGGTTCGGCGCCGGGTTCATCCTGACCGGGATGTCCTGGCTGCTGTCCTCGGTCGGGCCGGCCCTGCCGCTGATCGCCGTGGTGTTCGGGTCGCTGCAGGCCGGGGTGGGCCTCGCGGTGTGGCGGCTGCTGCACCCGCCGCTGACGGTGCGCCGGGCGCTGCTCGCGCCGCCGGTGGTCGCCGCGGTCTGGCTGACCACCGAGTACGCGCGCTCCCTGCCGGCGCTGGGCGGGCCGTGGGCGCTGCTCGGCGCCACCCAGTGGCAGCACCCGGCCGTCCTGGCGCTGGCCTCGGCCGGCGGGATCTGGCTGGTCAGCGCCGCCGTGGTGGCGGTCAACACCGCCGTGCTGGTGGTGCTCACCGCCGTCGACCCGCGCCCGCGGGCCGCCGCGGCGCTGCTCGCCGTCGGAACGCTGGTGGCCGGGCCGCTGCTGTTCGCGCTGCGCCCGGCGCCACCGGCCGCCCCGGAAGGGGCCGAGGAGGTGCGGATCGCCCTGGTCCAGCCCGGGATCGTCGGGGAGCCGCAGGCCCGTTTCGAGGCCAGTGCCCGCGCCACCGCCGCCCTGGTCGGGCAGCACCCGGTGGACCTGGTGGTGTGGGGCGAGTCCAGCACCACCGCCGACCTCGACCGCGATCCGGCGGCGCTCGGGCGGCTGCGCGCGCTGTCCGCCGCGACCGGGGCCGAGCTGCTGGCGGGCGAGGACGCGCGCAAGGCGGACGGGCGGATCTCCAAGGACGCGGTGCTGGTGTCACCGCAGGGCGTGGTCGACCGGTACCGCAAGATCCGGCTGGTGCCGTTCGGCGAGTACATCCCGCTGCGACCGGTGCTCGGCTGGGTCGCCGGGGTCAGCCGGGCAGCGGGCGAGAACCGGGCGCCCGGCAGTGACCAGCACCTGCTGCCGACGGTGGACCGGGAGGGGCGGGCGCTGCCGGTCGGGGCGCTGGTCTGCTTCGAGTCGGCGTTCCCCGACATGGCGCGGACGGCGGCGCGCGAGGGCGCCCGGGTGCTGGTCTACCAGTCGTCGACCTCGACGTTCCAGCGGAGCTGGGCGCCCGAGCAGCACGTCTCGCTGGCCGCGATCCGGGCCGCCGAGACCGGCCGGCCGGCCGTGCAGGCCTCGCTCACCGGGGTGTCGGCGGCCTTCGACGCGCAGGGGCGGGAGCTGGCGCGGCTGAGTACGGACGACACCGGCGCCCTGGTCGTGCGGGTGCCGCTGACCGCTCCGGCCACGTCCACCTGGTACCTGCGGGTGGGGGACGTGGTGCCGCTGACGGCCGTCCTGGTGACGGCCGGCGCGGCGGCGGTCGCGCTGCGCCGGCGTCAGCCCCCGGACGCACCCCTGGTCTCCGAGCGGTAGTAGAGGCCGAACGCCGCGCCCAGCGGGTCGCGCAGCACGGCGATCCGCAGGCCGCCGCCCGGTACGTCGACCGGCGCCATCAGCACGCTCGCGCCGAGGCTGCCGGCCCGGGCGGCCGAGACGTCCACGTCGGCGACCGAGAAGTACGGCAGCCAGTGCGGCGGCACCTGCGGCGGGAAGTCCTCGCCCATGGTCAGCATGCCGCCGAAGTCCCCGTCGGCCAGGCCCCACTGGGTGTACTGCGCGGACGGGCCCGCCTTCCAGCCGAACACCGCCGGGTAGAAGGCGCGGGCGGCCTCGGGATCCCGGGTGAGCAGTTCCACCCAGCCGAGCGCGCCGGGCACGTTGAGCACCTCGGCGCCGCGCAGCCGGCCCGCCTGCCAGAGCCCGAACACCGCGCCGGACGGGTCGGCCACGATCGCGAACCGGCCGTAGTCCAGCGCGTCCATCGGCTCGACGACCACGCTGCCGCCCGCCGCGACCACGCTGCGGGCGGTGGCGTCGGCCTCCTCGACCAGGAAGGAGACGCTCCAGGCGGTCGGCTGGCCCTCGCCGTAGAGCGGGGCCACCGACGCGGCCACCGCGCCGTCCAGCCGCATGAACGTGTAGCCACCGGCCTCGGGGCGCTCGTCGGCCTCCGGCCGCCAGCCGAACAGCTCGCCGTAGAACCGCTGGGCGGCCACCGGATCGGCACTGCCGTGCTCGACCCAGCACGGCCCGCCGGTCGTCACCGTCTGCTGCTTCATCGCGGGCCTCCTCAGCCGATGTCCAGGACGACCTTGCCGCGCGCGTGCCCCGACTCGACGAGCGCCACCGCCTCGGCGGCGCGGGACAGCGGGTAGCGGCTGACGATGTGCGGGTCCAGTTCGCCCGCGGCCACGAGTTCGGCCAGCGCGGCCAGCGTCTCCGGGCTGGTGGACCGGGTGATGTAGCGGCCGCCGAGCTCCTGGGCGGTGGTCGGGTCGGAGGTGGAGACCAGCCGGGAGCGGTCGTCCAGGGTGACGGCGGCCGCCCGGGCGTCGTCCCCGCCGACCAGGTCGAGGATGCCGTCCACGCCGTCCGGCGCGGCCGCCCGGATCCGGTCGGCGACGCCGTCGCCGTAGCGCAGCTGCACCGCGCCCAGTGAGGTCACGTACTCCCGGTTGGCGTCGCCCGCGGTGCCGATGACGCGCACGCCGCGGCTGCGGGCGATCTGGGCGGCCATGCTGCCGACGCCGCCGGCGATGCCGAGGATCAGCAGGGTCTGCCGGGCGCCCACGCCGACGTCGCGGACCCCGTCGTCGGCGGTCGCCGCCGCCACCGGCAGGGTGGCGGCCTGGTCGAAGCCGACCTTCGACGGCTTCACCGCGCTCGACGCGGCGGCGAGCAGCGTCTGTTCGGCGAACGCGCCGGCCGCCGCGATCCCGAACACCTCGTCGCCCGGGGTGAACCCGGTGACGCCGGGGCCGACGCGCTCGACCACGCCGGCCGCCTCGGAGCCCATCACGGCGGGCAGTTCGCGCACCTGGCCGAGCCAGCCCCGGCGGACCTTCAAGTCGACCGGGTTCACCCCGGCCGCCCGGACGGTGATCGCCAGCTGCCCCAGCCCGGGCTCCAGCACCGGCCGGTCCAGGAACTCCTGATTCTCCGGCCCGCCGTAGTCGACGAACCCGAACGCCTTGGCCATCCCCGCTCCCACTCTCCGCTCGACGGCCCCCGCCCCAGCATGCGGGCGGGGGCCGCCCGGAGGTGGTTCTACTGGGCCACTCGGACGACCGGGATCCAGAGCTCGGCCTCGGCCCGGTCGCCGTCCGGCCGCACCCGCAGGATCTCGGGGCCGTGCCGGAACTCGTAGGGGTTGGAGGGGAACCACTGGGTGAAGACGTCCCGCCACAGCTCCTGCAGCGCGCGCGGGTACGGCCCGCTGTTCGCGAACACCGCCCAGGTGCCGGCCGGGAGCTCGCGCACGTCGAGGTCCGCCGGCGCCTCGCTCCCTGCCCCGGTCACCACCGCGTGGTAGTAGTCCAGCGGTACGCCCTCCTCCCGGCTGTCCGAGAAGAACTCGGTGACCGCGACGATGCCCTCCGGCTCCTGCTCCGACAGGGCCGCGATCCGGTCGATCTCCGCCCGCCCGAGGCCCTGGACGAACGCGGCGATCGCCGGGTTCACCCCCTCGTGGACCAGGGGGACCCGGGCCCGCCGGCCCACGATCCGCAGGGCCGGCCGCTCGATGACCCGGTACTCCATACTGCTGCTCCCTTCGACGACGAGCCGGAAGGACATCCGGGGCTGGGAGACCAGCACCGCGCCGGAGCGCCGGGCCTCGCCGGGGCCGACCCCGTGCATCGCCCGGAACGCCCGGGCGAAGGCCTCGCCCGAGCCGTAGCCGTGGCGGACCGCGACGTCGAGCAGTGTGCGCTCGCCGGCCAGCACCTCGGCACCGGCCAGGGTGAGCCGGCGCCGGCGCAGGTACTCGGAGAGCGGCATCCCGGCGAGCGCCGAGAACAGCCGCCGGAAGTGGTACTCCGATGTCACCGCGATCCGGGCGAGTTCGGCCGCGTCGACCTCCTGGCCGAGATGCGCCTCGATGTACTCCATGGCCTCGTTGAGCCGGTCCAGCACCGTTCCCCGCCCCCGTCCTTCCCTCTGACGCTCCTCACCGTAGGCGGCGGCCGCCCGCCCGGACCCGACATCCGGTGCCCGCTGCGGTCGGGTGGCACGGCCCGTTCACCGGGATCACCGGGATCACCGGGAAACGCGCCGCCTCCCCGGCCGGCGCCGCGGGGGCCGGTCGGGGAGGCGGGGTGGTCGTGCGGTGGTGCGGCGGCCTCGCGGCCGGGGGTCAGATCAGGCCCTGCGCCAGCATGGCGTCCGCCACCAGCTCGAAGCCGGCGATGTTGGCACCCAGCACGTAGTCACCGGGGCGGCCGTACTTCTCCGCCGTGGTGTGACAGGCGGTGTGGATGTTCCGCATGATCTCGGCCAGCCGCTCCTCGGTCCGCTCGAAGGACCACTCGTCGCGCGAGGCGTTCTGCTGCATCTCCAGCGCGCTGGTGGCGACGCCGCCCGCGTTGGCCGCCTTGCCCGGCCCGAAGGCCACGCCGGCCTCCAGGAACACCCGGACCGCCTCCGGCGTGGTCGGCATGTTGGCGCCCTCGGCGACGGCGCGCACGCCGCCGCGGACCAGCGCCAGCGCGTCCGCCTCGTCCAGCTCGTTCTGGGTCGCGCAGGGCAGCGCCACGTCCACCGGGACGCTCCAGACGCCGGTGCCCTCCTGGTAGCGGACGTGGCCGCCGCGCAGCTGGGCGTACTCGGTGAGCCGGCCGCGCCGGACCTCCTTGATCTCCTTCAGCAGATCGAGGTCGATGCCCTTCTCGTCCACCACGAAGCCGGTGGAGTCGGAGGCCGTCACCACGGTCGCGCCGAGCTGCTGGGCCTTCTCGATCGCGTACAGGGCGACGTTGCCGGAGCCGGAGACGGAGACCCGCAGGCCGTCCAGCTCCTCGCCGCGGGCGCGCAGCATCTCCTGGGTGAAGATCACACAGCCGTAGCCGGTGGCCTCGGTGCGGGCCTGCGAGCCGCCCCAGCCGATGCCCTTGCCGGTCAGCACGCCCGACTCGTAGCGGTTGGTGATCCGCTTGTACTGGCCGAACAGGTAGCCGATCTCCCGGCCGCCGACGCCGATGTCCCCGGCCGGGACGTCGGTGTGCTCGCCCAGGTGGCGGTACAGCTCGGTCATGAAGGACTGGCAGAAGCGCATGACCTCGGCGTCCGAGCGGCCCTTGGGGTCGAAGTCGGAGCCGCCCTTGCCGCCGCCGATGGCGAGGCCGGTCAGGGCGTTCTTGAAGATCTGCTCGAAGCCCAGGAACTTCACGATCCCGAGGTTCACCGAGGGGTGGAAGCGCAGGCCGCCCTTGTAGGGGCCGAGCGCGCTGTTGAACTCCACCCGGAAGCCGCGGTTGACGTGGATCCGGCCCTGGTCATCGGTCCACGGCACGCGGAAGATCACCTGGCGCTCGGGCTCGACGATCCGCTCGACGATCCGGGCGTCCGCCAGCTCGGGGCGGCGCGCCAGGACGGGGCCGAGGGTCTCCACGACCTCGTGCACCGCCTGGTGGAACTCGGGCTCGCCGGGGTTGCGGCGGAGCACCTCGGCGTACAGCGACTCAATGGCGGGGTTCCCGGCGTCGTGGGACGCAGCGGGCACGGGGGTAGCCGACATCTCTGAGGACCTTCCATGGTCTGAATCGACAGACAGGGCGCCTCCCCCGTCGTCCCGGGGGCAAAGGCACCGGCGGTCCCCTCGCCATTGAGGGCGTCACGGCGCAAAAAACACCAGCGCGGCAACTCCTGGACCGCTCGCGCGGGCACAGTCTCTCATTGCAACCCCCTGTTTGTCCGCCCCTGTCCGAGCGGACCTCTCCCCGCAACCCGCTCGTGAGCTGCGCCGACCCCCGATGGACCCCCTTCCGGATGTTGTTCAAATTGGAACTACCTAGTACCGTCGACACCCGAGCCCCACCCGAACCGCCCGTCACGAAAGGCCCGGCCATGCCGCAGCTGCAGCAGAACGATTCCTCCCAGGCCGCCGGCGCCGTGCGGGTGCGGGCCCGGGTGCGGATACCGCTCGCCTTCCCGGACGGGTACCGCACGGAGGCGGAGGTGTTCACCTTCCACGGGCTGGCCGACGGCGCCGAGCACCTGGCGCTGGCGCTCGGCACGGTGCCCGAGGGCGCGACGCCGCTGGTGCGGCTGCACTCGGAATGCCTGACCGGCGACGTCTTCGGCTCCGCCCGGTGCGACTGCGGCCCGCAGCTGCGCGAGGCCGTCGAGCGGATCGCCACCGCCGGCGGGTACCTGCTGTACCTGCGTCAGGAGGGGCGCGGCATCGGCCTGTACAACAAGCTGGACGCCTACGCCCTGCAGGACTCCGGCCTCGACACCTACGACGCCAACACCGCGCTCGGCCTGCCGGAGGACGGGCGCGACTACACCGCCGCCGCCCAGATGCTCGGCGCGCTCGGCGTCGGCGGGGTCGAGCTGCTGAGCAACAACCCCGACAAGGCCGCCCAGCTGGCCGCCCTCGGCGTCACCGTCGAACTCCGGGTGCCGACCGGCGTGCACGTCTCGGAGAGCAACGTCCACTACCTGCGCGCCAAGGCGGAGCGGACCGGGCACTCGATCGAGCTGTCCCGGCTGGTGGGCTGAGCAGCCCCGCGGCCCTGCTGCCCCGCGGCCTTCCTGCCCCGCGGCCGGCGGGCGCCCGTGCGGGCGCTCAGCCGGCGACCGGGCGCCCGCGCGGCTCCTCGGTGATCCGGCGGGCGATCTCGGCCGGGCGCACCGGGCGGCCGAAGTGCCAGCCCTGCGCCCAGTCGCAGCCGATGACGCGCAGCCGCTCGGCGTCCCGGCCGGTCTCCACGCCCTCCGCGGTGACGGTCAGTCCGAGGGCGTGCGCCATCGACACCAGGCCGCTGACGATCCGCCAGCCGGTCTCCTCGTCCTTGGCCGGGTCGTGCAGGTCGCCGACGAAGGAGCCGGCGATCTTCAGGCCGGAGACCGGCAGGTCGCGCAGGTAGGCGAGGTTGGACCAGCCGGTGCCGAAGTCGTCCACCGCGAGCGAGACGCCGAGGCCGACCAGGCCGTGCAGGGTGCGCAGCGCCTCGTCCTCCGGGCCGACCACGGTGGACTCGGTGATCTCCAGCTGGAGCCGGGCCGGGTCGAGGCCGGTGGTGTCCAGGATCCGGCCCAGGTCGCCGACCAGGGCGGCGCTGCGGGCCTGCCGGACCGCCAGGTTGACGTTGAGCTGGGGCGCCGCGTCGCCGAACCGCTTGATCCACTCGGCGGCCTGGCCGCAGGCCTGCTCCAGCACCCAGCGGCCGAGCGGCATGATCAGCCCGGTCTCCTCGGCGGTGGTGACGAACTCGTCCGGGCCGAGCACGCCGAGCTGCGGGTGGCGCCAGCGCACCAGCGCCTCGACGGCGGTGAGCCGGCCGTCGGCGAGCGCGTAGAGCGGCTGGTAGTCGATGAAGAACTCGCCGCGGTCGAGGGCGGCGGGCATCCGCACCGAGACCGCGTAGCGGGAGACCGCGCGGGCGTTCTCCTTGGGGTCGAAGAGGATCCAGCGGCCCCGGCCGGCCTCCTTGGCGCGGTAGAGCGTCAGGTCGGCGGCGCGGACGGCGGCGCCGGGGGTGGTGGTGGAGACCCGGCGCTCCAGGACGCCGACGCTGGCGCCGACGGCCAGCTTGTGGTCGCCGATCAGCACCGGGCCGGAGAGCGCCTTCAGCACGGTCTTGGCGGCGGCGACCGCCTCCTGCTCGCCGCGGCTGTTCTCCAGCAGGACGACGAACTCGTCGCCGCCGAGCCGGGCGACCAGGTGCCCGAGCGGGCCGAGCGCGGCCTTCAGCCGGGCGGCGACGGCGCACAGCAGCTCGTCGCCGGTGTCGTGGCCGAGGCTGTCGTTGACCACCTTGAAGCCGTCGAGGTCGACGTAGCAGAGGCCGAACCGGGCGCCCGGGTCCGGGTCCTCGAAGAGCTTCTCCAGCCGTTCGAAGAACGCCGCCCGGTTGGGCAGACCGGTCAGCGGGTCGTGGGTGGCCTGGTGACGCAGCCGGTCCTGGAGCCGGTAGCGGTCGGTGACGTCCTCCAGCATGGCCACCTGGTACTGCGGCACGCCGTCGTCGTCGCGGATCAGCGAGACCGTCAGATGGGTCCAGATGATCTCGCCGTCCTGGCGGTAGTACGGCTTGTCGAACTGGAAGTAGTCACGCTTGCCGCTGATCAGCTCCTCGTAGGCCTCCCAGACGCCGTCGGTGTCCTCGGGGTGGACGAGGTCGCCGACCCGGCGGCCGATCATGTCCTCGGGGCCGGCCCCGAAGAGGTCCTGGAGGGCCTTGTTGGCGGCCAGGATGTTGCCGTCGGTGTCGCCGATGCCGATGCCGATGGCGGCACTCTCGAACAGCGCGCGGAAGCGGGCCTCGGAGGCGCGCAGCGCCCGCTCGGCCTCCTTGCGGGCGACATCGGCGGCGGTGCGGATGGCCTCCTGCTCGCGCAGGGTGCGCTCGCGCAGCGCGGCCGCCCAGCCGGCCGCGAAGGCGCCGCTCAGCGCGGGGCCGCGGCCGTCGGCGGCGGGGTGGCGCTGGAGCAGCTCGACCGCCCGGGCGAGCACCACCGGGTCGGTGAAGTGGGCGTCGACCAGTTCGGCCCCGGCCGTGGAGGCCAGGTGGGGTTCGAAGGGGTGGTCGAGCTGGGCGCGGTGGAGCAGGCCCGCGGTCCGGGAGACGAGCCGGCCGAGCAGGCCGGGGTGGACCGCCGTCCCGTGGTCACCGGAGAGCAGCCGCGCCCAGTCCTCGTGGAACCGTTCGGCGCTGCTGCTCGGTTCCGGTGCCTCCGTCACGGACGGAGCCCCACGCCCGCCACGCCGGCGATCCGCTCGGGGTGCTCGCCGACCGTCCCGGGCTGCTCCGGGCGCCACTGCGGCAGGTGGACGATGCCGGGCTCGACCAGCTCGAAGCCCTCGAACATCGCGGCGATCTGCTCGTGGGTGCGCATGGTCAGCGGGGTGGGCGTCATCCGGTACAGCCGCTGGTGGTCCTCGGCCTGGTCGGGGCGGCTCTCCAGGGAGGCGTGGGAGAGCACGAGGGCGCTGCCCGGCGGGAGGGCGTCGCGGATCACCGCGATCAGCTTCCACGGGTCCTCGGCGTCCTCGACGAAGTGCATGACGGCGACCAGCAGGACGGCCACCGGCTCGCCGGCGGCGAGCAGGGCGGTCACCTCGGGGCGGGACATCAGGTCCTCGACGTCCCGCAGGTCGGCCTGGACGACGGAGCTGCCCGGGTCGTCCTCCAGCAGCAGGCGGCTGTGCGCGACGGCGACCGGGTCGCGGTCCACGTAGACGACCTGCGCCTCGGGGCGGATGGCGCGGGCGATCTCGTGCACGGAGTTGAAGGTGGGGATCCCGGAGCCGATGTCCAGGAAGCGGCCGATGCCGCGCTCGGCGGCGAACTGGACGGCGCGGCGCAGGAAGGCCCGGTTGGAGCGCATGATCTGCGGCAGTTCCGGCCACAGCGCGATGGCCTTGCGGGCCATCTCCCGGTCGACCTCGAAGTTGTGCGAGCCACCGAGGTAGTAGTCGTAGACGCGTGCGGCGTTCGGTTTGTCCAGGTCCGTGCCCTCCGGTACCCAGTTCGGTCGCCGCATCCTCGGGACTCCTTCGCTCCGGATCCGGTGGATCTGGTGGATCTGGTGGACCAGCCGCCGAATGTGGCAGCTGTGACTGATGAGACTACAAGCACAAAAGATCCTCCTCTGCACGCCGAACGCATGCAAGCGGAGTGACCCACTCCACCCCGGGCCGCGCCGCCGGCTCCCCGGCTCCTCCCGGCGCCGTGCCCAGCGCCCCGGCCCGCGCCGCTACAGTGCGTCCCGTGGACCCCAACCACTACCGGTTCCACGGGGTGTGGCGGCTGGCCGCGCCGCCGCGGGACGTGTTCGAGGCGCTCGCCGACGTCGCCGGGTACCCGGGCTGGTGGCCGGAGATCCGGGCCGTCCGGGAGACCGGGCCGGAGCGCGGCGAGGTGCTGGTGCGCGCGCTGCTCCCCTACCGGCTGGTCATCGGGCTCACCGTCGTCCGGCGGGACCCCGGCGCCAGGGTGCTGGAGGCGGCCATGCACGGCGACCTCACCGGCTGGTCGCGCTGGACGGTCACCGAGGACGGCGCGGGCGGCACCCTGGCCCTGTTCCAGGAGGACACCCGCCCGGCCAAGCCGCTGCTGCGCCGGCTCGCGCTTCCCGCCCGGCCGCTCTTCCGCGCCAACCACGCGGTGATGATGCGACGGGGCCGGCGCGGTCTGGCGGCGCACCTGGCCGCCCGCCGCGCGCCAGGCGACTGAGGCGCGCGCCCGCGTGCACCTGCGCACGCCCGCAGGCCTTCGTGCACCCCGGCGCACCCGGGTTCACCGACTGTTCACCCTTTCGCATCGCCCCGGCCTGCGGCGATGCGCCTTCGCCCGATGTTTGCGCGGCGCCCCCGCATGGTCCGGGGCAGACTGGGCAGGGTAGACCGGGCCGCACCCGTGTCCAGAAGGATGGTGAGTCCGGTGATACCCCTTCGACCGCCCAACCCCACCGACCGGCAGAGCACCGCACCGCGCGCCGACGCGGTGACCCCGCTCACCGAGTCGGCCGCCCGCAGCCACATGTCGGGCGTCTGCTTCAAGATCGGCCCGCCCCGGCTGGTCGGCGTCGAGGCCGAGTGGTTCGTCCACGACGACCGATGTCCCGACCGACCGGTCCCCCCGGAACGGCTGCACGCCGCACTGGAAGCACTGCCCTTAGGCGGCCCCGACGGGACCTCGCTCCCCTCCGGATCCCGCCTCACCCTCGAACCCGGCGGTCAGGTCGAGCTCAGCTCCCCGCCCGCCGACAGCCTCACCACCTGCGTCGCCGACACCCGGCGCGATCTCGGAGCCCTGCGGGCCGCCTTCGCCGCCCAGGGCCTTCGCCTCACCGGCACCGGCACCGACCCGCTCGACCGCCCCCGCACCATGGTGCTGGACCATCCGCGCTACCTCGCGATGGAGCGCCACTTCGACGCGGCGGGCCCTTGGGGCCGGATCATGATGACGGGCACCGCCTCCCTCCAGGTCTGTCTGGACTCCGGGACGGAGGACGGCCCGCAGGCCTACCGGCGCCGCTGGCTGCTCGCCCACCGGCTCGGCCCGGTCCTGGTCGCCGCCTTCGCCAACTCGCCGCTGCTGGACGGCCGCCCCACCGGGCACCGCTCCACCCGGCAGACCGTCTGGTCCCGGATGGACCCCACCCGCACCCTCGCCCCGGCGCCCGACCACGGCGACCCGCGCGAGTCCTGGGCCGGGTACGTGCTGGACGCCGAGGTGCTCTGCGTACGCCGCCAGGACGACCGGCCGTGGACCGCGCCCGCCGGAATGACCTTCCGCGACTGGCTGCGCGGCGCCGGCGAGCACCCGCCCACCCTGGACGACCTCGACTACCACCGCACCACGCTCTTCCCGCCGGTGCGCCCCCGCGGCCACCTGGAACTGCGGATGATCGACGCCCAGCCCGGCGACGGCTGGATCGTGCCGACCGCCCTGGTCACCGCGCTGCTGGACGACCCGCTCGCCGCGGACGCCGCGCTCGCCGCCCTGGAACCGCTGCAGCCGCCGAACGGCGCGGACGACCCGCGCCCGCCGCGCAGCGACCTGTGGTGCCGGGCCGCCGTGCTGGCCACCGCCGACCCCGCGCTGCGCCGGGCCGCCCTCGCCTGCTTCGCCGCCGCCGACACCGCGCTGGGCCGGCTGCCCGGCGCCGAACGGCTGCGCGCCACCGTCGCCGCCTTCGCCGAGCGCTACCCCGCGCGCGGCCGCTGCCCGGCCGACGACCAGCTGGACGCCCTGCGCTCCGGCACCCGACGCACTCCCCCGGAGGAGGCCGCACCATGATCGACGACGCCCGCGAGGCCGGGACCGCCCACGACGCCGGGGGCGCGCCCCCGCCGGAGACCGTGCCGCCGGGGACCGTGTCGCCCGACAGCGTGTCGCCCGAGGTGCTGCGCGAGACCATCGCCGTCGAACTGCTGGCCGCCCGCGCCCGTACCGCCGCGCTCACCGACTGCGTCGAGGACCACGACCTCACCGCCCAGCACTCCCCGCTGATGTCCCCGCTGGTCTGGGACCTCGCGCACATCGGCAACCAGGAGGAGCTCTGGCTGCTGCGCAACGTCGGCGGCCGGGACCCGATGCACCCGGAGATCGACCCGCTCTACGACGCCTTCCAGCACCCGCGCGCCGAACGGCCGGCCCTCCCGCTGCTGCCGCCCGCCGAGGCCCGGGCATACGCGGGCGAGGTCCGCGGCCGGGTGCTCGACCTGCTCGCCGCCAGCCCGCTGGAGGGCGCCCCACTGCTGGACGCCGGCTTCGCCTTCGGCATGATCGCCCAGCACGAGCAGCAGCACGACGAAACCATGCTGATCACCCATCAGCTCCGCAGGGGCGAGCCCGCACTCGCCGCTCCCCCGCCGCCGCCCGCCCCGGCGGACGCCGCCACGCTGCCCGCCGAGGTGCTGATCCCGGCCGGCCCGTTCACCATGGGCACCGACACCGAGCCGTGGGCACTGGACAACGAACGCCCCGCCCACCGCGTCGACCTGCCCGCCTACCGGCTGGACACCACCCCCGTCACCAACGCCGCCTATCTGCGGTTCCTCGCCGACGGGGGCTACGACGAGCCGCACTGGTGGACGCCCGAGGGCTGGGCGCACCGGCGGAGCGCCCGGCTGAGCGCACCGCTGTTCTGGCAGTACGAGGACGGCCAGTGGCTGCGCCGCCGCTTCGGCGTGCTGGAGCCCGTACCGCTCGACGAGCCGGTGCTGCACGTCAGCTGGTACGAGGCGGACGCCTACGCCCGCTGGGCCGGGCGCCGGCTGCCGACCGAGGCCGAGTGGGAGAAGGCCGCCCGGCACGACCCGGCCACCGGCCGCTCCCGGCGCTACCCGTGGGGCGACGGCGCCCCCGGCCCCGAGCACGCCAACCTGGGGCAGCGGCACCTGCGCCCGGCCCCGGCCGGCAGCTACCCCGACGGCCGGTCGCCGTACGGGGTACGGCAGTTGATGGGCGACGTGTGGGAGTGGACGGCCAGCGACCTGCGGCCCTACCCGGGCTTCCGGGCCTGGCCGTACCGGGAGTACTCGGAGGTCTTCTTCGGGCCGGAGTACAAGGTGCTGCGCGGCGGCTGCTTCGCGGTGGCGCCGGTCGCCTGCCGGGGCACCTTCCGCAACTGGGACTATCCGGTGCGCCGGCAGATCTTCGCCGGGTTCCGCACCGCCGCCGACGTCGACGCCGGTGACGGCGGGCGGCCCGGTGCGGGTGGCGCGGGCGGCCGCTCCGCCGGCTCCGCCGGCGACCGGTCCGGCGCGGGGGCCGGCTGATGTGCCGCCACCTCGCCTACCTGGGCGAGCCGGTGGCGCCCCGGACCCTGCTGGTGGAACCGCCGTCCGGGCTCTACCGGCAGTCCTGGGCGCCGCGCCTGCAGCAGTACGGCACGGTCAACGCGGACGGCTTCGGCCTGGGCTGGTACGCGGACGGCGACGAGGTGCCGGCCCGCTACCGCCGGGCCGGGCCGGTCTGGGCGGACGAGTCGTTCGCCGACCTCGCCCGGGTCCTGCGCACCCGGGCACTGCTGGCGGCGGTCCGCTCGGCCACCGAGGGCTGCGCGGCGGGCGAGGAGGCGGCCGCGCCGTTCGCCGCCGGGCGCTGGCTGTTCAGCCACAACGGGGCGCTGGCCGGCTGGCCGGAGCGGACCGGCGCGCTCGCCGCGCTGCTGCCGCCGCAGGAACTGCTCGGCCTGGTGGCCCGCA
Source organism: Kitasatospora sp. NPDC057965 (assembly GCF_042887135.1). NCBI lineage: Bacteria > Bacillati > Actinomycetota > Actinomycetes > Kitasatosporales > Streptomycetaceae > Kitasatospora > Kitasatospora sp. NPDC057965. The sequence goes on along the minus strand of NZ_JBHVPZ010000020.1, from coordinate 18,545 downwards.
CCGACTCGGCGCTGCTGTGGGCGCTCGCGCTGCACCGGCTGCGCGCGGGCGCCGGGCTCGGCGACGCGCTGGCCGACACCGTCGCCCAGACCGTCGCGCACACCACCGGGCGGATCAACCTGCTGCTCACCGACGGCCGGGAGATCGCCGCCACCGCCTGGGGCGACACCCTGCACCACCGGACGGTGCCCGGGCTCGGCGTGCTGGTCGCCTCCGAGCCCTCCGACGACCACCCCGACTGGACGGCCGTGCCGGACCGGTCGCTGCTGCTGGCCGGGCCGGACGGGGTGACCGTCAAGCCGCTCTGAGCGCGGCGGCCCGGAGCCGGCGCCCGGTTCACCTCACCTCACCTCACCTCACCTCACGTCTTCACTTCTTCACTTCCTGAACAGAGGATCAACCTGCCATGAGCACCTTCGATCTCACCCGGCTGCTGCCCGCCGACCACTTCAGCACGGCGCTGCGGCACGACGTCCGGACCGGCCTCACCGCCGAACCCAAGACGCTGCCGCCCAAGTGGTTCTACGACGCGCGCGGCAGCGAGCTGTTCGAGGAGATCACCCGGCTGCCCGAGTACTACCCGACCCGGGCCGAGCGCGCCATCCTCACCGCCCGGGCCGGCGAGATCGCCGCCGCCACCCGGGCCCGCACCCTGGTGGAGCTGGGCTCCGGCTCCTCCGAGAAGACCCGGCTGCTGCTGGACGCGCTGCGCGACCTCGGCACGCTGGAGGCGTACGTGCCGGTGGACGTCAGCGAGAGCGCGCTGACCGCGGCCGGCGAGGCGCTGGCCACCGAGTACCCGGACCTGGCGGTGCACGGCGTCCTGGCCGACTTCACCGCCCGGCTCGGCCTGCCGGTGGCCGGCGGCCCCCGGCTGGTCGCCTTCCTCGGCGGCACCCTCGGCAACCTGCTGCCGGCCGAGCGCGCCGCCTTCCTGCGCGGGCTGCGCGCCGCGCTCGACCCCGGCGACTTCCTGCTGCTCGGCACCGACCTGGTGAAGGACCCGGCGGTGCTGGTCGCCGCCTACGACGACGCGGCCGGGGTGACCGCGGAGTTCAACCGCAACGTGCTCGCCGTGCTGAACCGGGAGCTGGGCGCCGACTTCGAGCCGGAGACCTTCGCGCACGTGGCGCACTGGGACGCCGAGCGGGAGTGGATCGAGATGCGGCTGCGCTCGCTGGTCTCGCAGACCGTGAAGATCCCGGCGCTGGACCTGCCGGTGCACTTCGCCGAGGGCGAGGAGCTGCGCACCGAGGTGTCGGCGAAGTTCCGCCGGGAGCGGGTCGCCGAGGAGCTGTCGGCGGCCGGGCTGGAGCTCGCGGCCTGGTGGACGGACGAGCAGGGGCGGTTCGGACTGTCGCTGGCCCGGCCGGCTATTTGATCGTTCACTTTACTAATAACAGAAGGGTCTTGATCGCCATCTGATGTACAAGACTTGAACGTTGACGGGTTACGATCTCTCGGCTACCGCACTCAGCGTTGAGTACCAGGAGTCAAGATCGTGAGCGTCACCCAGCAGTCCGCGGGGCCCTCGGGCCCCGCGGAGCCTTCGGAGGCGGAGACCGGGCCGGCCCCGTCCGGCCGGCTCGGCTTCGTCGTCTTCATCACCGCCGCCGCGGCCCTCGGCGGTTTCCTGTTCGGCTACGACAGCTCCGTCATCAACGGCGCGGTCTCCGGCATCCAGGACAAGTTCGGTGTCGGCGACGGCGTGACCGGTCTGATCGTCTCCTCCGCGCTGCTGGGCTCGGCGGTCGGCGCGGCGCTGGCCGGCCGGTTCGCCGACCGCTACGGCCGGACCACCGTGATGAAGGCCGGCGCGCTGCTCTTCGCGGTGAGCGCGGTCGGCTCGATGCTGCCCTTCTCCGCCTGGGACCTCGCCCTGTGGCGGGTGCTCGGCGGAGCGGCCATCGGCATCGCCTCCGTGATCGCCCCGACCTACATCGCCGAGGTGGCGCCGGCCCAGTACCGCGGCCGGCTGGCCTCCTTCCAGCAGGCCGCCATCGTGCTCGGCATCGCGATCTCGCAGCTGGTCAACTGGCTGCTGGCGAACGCCGCCGGCGGCGAGACCCGCGGCCACCTGCTCGGCCTGGAGGCCTGGCAGTGGATGCTCGGCATCTGCGTGGTGCCGGCCGCCGTCTACTTCGCGCTCGCCTCGACCATCCCCGAGTCGCCGCGCTTCCTGGTCGCGGCCGGCCGTCTGGACGAGGCCCGCGCCGTCCTCGCCGACGTCGAGGGCGAGCACACCGACGCCGACGCCCGGATCGAGGAGATCCGCGGCCTGATCGACTCCGACCACCGCCCGCGCCTGCGCGACCTGCTCGGCGGGCGCTTCGGGCTGCTGCCGATCGTCTGGGCCGGCATCGGCCTGTCGGTCTTCCAGCAGCTGGTCGGCATCAATGTGATCTTCTACTACTCGTCGATCCTCTGGCAGTCGGTGGGCATCGACCAGTCGAACTCGCTGCTGATCAGCTTCGTCGGCTCGGTCATCAACATCCTCGGCGCCGTGATCGCGATCCTGCTGGTCGACCGGATCGGCCGCAAGCCGCTCGCCCTGATCGGCTCGGCCGGCATGGCCGTCGCCCTCGGCGCCTGCGCCTGGGCGTTCTCCTCCGCCACCGGCAGCGGCGACGACGTCGTGCTGCCCGACCTCCAGGGCACCGTGGCGCTGATCGCCGCCAACGCCTTCGTGCTGTTCTTCGCGCTCTCCTGGGGCGTGGTGGTCTGGGTGATGCTCGGCGAGATGTTCCCCAACCGGATCCGCGCCGCCGCGCTCTCGCTGGCCGCCTCCGCGCAGTGGCTCGCCAACTGGGCGATCACCGTGTCGTTCCCGGCCCTCTCGCGCTGGAACCTCGCCGCCACCTACCTCGCGTACGCGGTGTTCGCGGCGCTGTCCATCGTCTTCGTGGCGCGCTTCCTCAAGGAGACCAAGGGCGTGCGCCTGGAGGACATGGGATAGGCCGGGCGTGCCTGTCGGCCCCCGCACCCTAGCGCGAGAACGCCGGGGGCGGGGGCCGAATCGTTCACTCCCTGCGGTGCCCCGGACACCTCCGGTATCCCTGTCCGGCAGGAGGGATGTCCTTGATCTTCGACCGGCTTCGCACCCGCAGCACGCGCCGATCCGCCGCCACCGCGCCCGGCGGCGCCTGCCCCTACTCGCACGCCCACGTCCACGGCCACCTGGTGCCCGACGAGCCCCCCGGAACACCCGCTCCGCCGGCGGAACCCGACCAGCCGCTCACCGACCCCCGGCAGGCCGCCGACTTCATCCGGCAGTTCCACACCGAACAGCCCGCCGCCGGCGACCCGGAGGCACGGATACGCGCCGTCCTCGACGAGATCGACCGCACCGGCACCTACGAGCACACCCCCGACGAGCTCGCCCACGGCGCCAGGCTCGCCTGGCGCAACGCCGCCCGCTGCATCGGCCGGCTCTACTGGCGCAGCCTGGTGGTGCGCGACCTGCGCCACCTGTCCGCCGCCGACGACATCGCCACCGAGTGCTTCGCCCACCTGCGCACCGCCACCAACGGCGGCCGGATCCGCCCGGTGGTCTCGGTGTTCGCCCCCGACCGGCCCGGCCGTCCGGCCGCCCGGATCCTCAACCAGCAGCTCGTCCGCTACGCCGGCCACCCCGCACCGGACGGCCGGTGGATCGGCGACCCGGCCGGCGGGCAGCTCACCGCCCGGGCCCGGGACCTCGGCTGGAAGGGCGGCGAGGAGCGGTTCGAGGTGCTGCCGCTGCTCGTCCAGGAGCGGCCCGGCGAGCGGCCCGCGTGGTACGAGCTGCCCGAGGACACCACGCTGGAGGTCCGGCTCTCCCACCCCGAGCACCCGTGGTTCGCCGAGCTGGGCCTGCGCTGGTACGCGGTCCCGGCGATCAGCGACCTGACGCTGGAGATCGGCGGCGTGCGCTACCCCACCGCGCCGTTCAACGGCTGGTACATGGGCACCGAGATCGGCGCCCGCAACCTGGCCGATGCCGACCGCTACGACATGCTGGCCACCGTCGCCGGACGGCTCGGCCTGGACACCTCCAGCGATCGCACGCTCTGGCGGGACCGCGCTCTGGTGGAGCTGAACGTCGCGGTGCTGCACTCCTTCCAGCGGGCCGGGGTGACCATGGCCGACCACCACGGCGAGTCCGAGCGGTTCCTGCGGCACGTGGCGCGCGAGAAGCGGGCCGGCCGGCCGACACCCGCCGACTGGAGCTGGATCGTGCCACCGGTCTCCGGCGGGCTGACCCCCGTCTACCACCGGTACTACGACCCGGTGGACCCCGCGCTGCGGCCGGCGTTCGTGGCCCGCGAGCCCTGGTGATCCTGCTCCGTCCTCCGCTTCAGCCGTTCGAAGCGCAGCTCCAGCCCGTCGAGCAGCGCCTCCAGGCCCGTCTCGAAGGCGCCCTCGTCGACGGCCGCCCGGTGCTCGGCCAGCCGGTGCGCCTCGCCGAGGTGCGGGTAGTCGGCCGCGTCGTACACCCCGGCGTCCTCCGGGAAGCCGGCCGCGAAGGAGGCCAGCGCCGAGCCGGTGACGAAGTAGCGCATCAGCGCGCCGATCCTGGTCGCCTGCCCGCGCGGCCAGCCGGCCTCGACCAGGTGGCCGAAGACGGCGTCGGCCAGCCGCAGCGCGTTCGGCCGGCGCCCGGGGCCCTGGGCGAGCACCGGGACGATGTGGGGGTGGGCGGCGAGCGCGGCGCGGTAGGAGCGGGCCCAGTCGCGCAGCGCCCGCGGCCAGGGCGCACCGGGGGCGAACATCGACAGGTCGACCTCGCCCATCACGCCGTCCACCACCGCGTCCAGCAGCTCGTCCTTGGTCGCGAAGTGGTTGTAGAGGGAGGGTCCGCTCACCGAGAGCTCGCCGGCCAGCCGGCGGGTGGAGAGCGCGGCCAGCCCCTCCTCGTCGACCAGCCGCAGGGCGGCGGCGACGATGCGCTCGCGGCTGAGCAGGGGGGTGCGCGGGCGGGCCATCGGCTCGGTTCCTCCGGTCGGGTGGGGGTGGACCGATTCTGGCAGGTGCCCCTTCCCAGCGCGGCCGGTCGGGGCTACAGTCCCCTCATAAAACTTGCAGCGCTAGTTTAACTGGGGGCGCCCCGATGGACCTGGAACTCTCCGGGGAACAGGCCGCCGTCCGCGCACTCGCGGCCTCCTTCACCGACCGGGAGATCGTGCCGCACGCCGCCGCCTGGGACCGCGCCGAGTCGGTCGACCGCGCGATCGTCGGCAGGCTGGGCGAGGTCGGCTTCCTCGGCCTGACCGTCCCCGCGGAGTACGGCGGCAGCGGCGGCGACCACCTCGCCTACTGCCTGGTCCTGGAGGAACTGGGGCGGGGCGACTCCGCCGTGCGCGGCATCGTCTCGGTCTCGCTCGGCCTGGTCGCCAAGTCCGTCAACGCCTTCGGCACCGAGGAGCAGAAGCGGCACTGGCTGCCCCGGCTCACCTCCGGCGAGGCGCTCGGCTGCTTCGCCCTCACCGAGCCCGGCACCGGCTCCGACGCCGCCGGCCTCACCACCCGGGCCGTGCGCGAGGGTGACGGGTGGCTGCTCAGCGGCACCAAGACCTTCATCACCAACGGCACCTGGGCCGACGTCGCCCTCGTCTTCGCCCGCACCGGCGGGCCCGGCCACCGCGGCATCACCGCCTTCCTGGTCCCCACCGACCTGCCCGGCTTCAGCCGCACCGAGATCCACGGCAAGCTCGGCCTGCGCGGCCAGGCGACCGCCGAGCTCGCCTTCGACGGCGTCCGCGTCCCCGACGACGCCCGGCTCGGCGAGCTCGGCAAGGGCTTCACCGTCGCCATGGCGGCGCTCGCCAAGGGCCGGATGTCGGTCGCGGCCGGCTGCGTCGGCATCGCCCGGGCCTGCCTGGACGCCGCCGTCCGGTACGCGGGCGAGCGCGAGCAGTTCGGCGCGCCGATCGCCTCGCGCCAGTTGGTGCAGCAACTGCTCGCCGGGATCGCGGTGGACGTCGAGGCCGCACGGCTGCTCACCTGGAAGGTCGCCGACCACATCGAACGCGGCCTGCCCTTCGCCACCGAGTCCTCGGTGGCCAAGCTGTTCGCCTCCGAGGCCGCGGTGCGGGCCGCCAACAACGCCCTCCAGGTGTTCGGCGGCTACGGCTTCATCGACGAGTACCCCGTCGGCAAGTACCTGCGCGACGCCCGGGTGATGACCCTCTACGAGGGCACCAGCCAGATCCACCAGCTGCTCATCGGACGCGCGCTCACCGGCGTCAACGCCTTCTGACCCACCGTCCCCCTTCTCGACTAGGAGCCCGACGTCGTGCGTCCTGTCTACTTCGCCGCCGCCCGCCGCACACCCATCGGCCGGCTGCGCGGAGCGCTCGCCACGGTCCGCCCGGACGACCTCTCGGCCACCGTGCTGCGCGCCCTGCTCGCCGACCTGCCCGCCCTCGACCCGGCCCGGATCGACGACGTCTACTGGGGCGCCGCCAACCAGGCCGGCGAGGACAACCGCAACGCCGCCCGGATGGCCGTCCTGCTCGCCGGCCTGCCCGACAGCGTCCCCGGCGCCACCGTCAACCGGCTCTGCGCCTCCGGCCTGGAGGCGGTCACCATGGCCGCCCGGGCGATCGGCTCGGGCGAGGCGGACGTCGTGCTCGCCGGCGGCTGCGAGTCGATGACCCGCGCCCCCTTTGTCCTCCCCCGGCCCGACGAGGCGCTGCCGCACCGGATCGAGACCCACGACACCCGGCTCGGCTGGCGGCTCACCAACCCGCGGATGGCCGAGCTGCACGGTGTGCTCTCGATGGGCGAGACCGCCGAGGAGGTGGCCGGCCGGTACGGCATCACCCGGGAGCGCCAGGACGCCTTCGCGCTGCGCAGTCACCAGCGGGCCGCCGCCGCCCGCAAGGACGGCCGCTTCGACGCCGAGCTGATCGCGGTCGAGCGGGCCGACGGGGTGACCGTCACCGAGGACGAGTCGATCCGCGAGGACACCAGCCTGGAGAAGCTGGCCCGCCTCAAGCCCGCCTTCCGCCCCGGCGGCACGGTGACGGCGGGCAACGCCTCGCCGATGAACGACGGTGCGGCCGGGCTCGTCCTGGTCAGCGAGGAGGCTCTGCACGAGTTCGACCTGGAGCCGCTCGGCCGGTACGTGGCCGGCGCCTCGGCGGGCGTGCACCCGGACGTGATGGGCATCGGGCCGGTGCCGGCCACCCGCAAGGCGCTCGCCCGGGCCGGCTGGGCGCTGGACGCGGTCGAGGAGGCCGAGCTGAACGAGGCCTTCGCGGCCCAGGTGCTGGCCTCCGTCGACCAGTTGGGGATCGACCCGGAGCTGGTCAACCCGACCGGCGGCGCGATCGCGCTCGGCCATCCGCTCGGCGGCTCCGGCGCCCGGATCCTCACCACCCTGCTGCACCGGATGCGCCGCACCGGCGGGCGCCGGGGCCTGGCCACCATGTGCGTGGGCGTCGGCCAGGGCACGGCGGTGCTGGTGGAGTCCGCCTGACGGCGGGCGACCGGCTTTCGACGACTGACAACTGACGACTGACAGATTTCAGCTGACAGATGACAGCGAACAGATGACAGATTTCAGATAACAGATTCTGTCAGCTGTCAGCCGGACCGCCACTCCCCGAGGAGCACGCAGCATGACTCGTTTCGCAGGCAAGGTCGCCGTCGTCACCGGCGGGGCGCAGGGCATCGGCGCGGCCACCGCGCACCGGCTGGCCGAGGAGGGCGCGACGGTGGCCGTCGTCGACCTCTCGGCCGAGCGGGCCGCCGGGACGGCCCAGGAGATCGTCGCCAAGGGCGGCGCGGCCCGGGCGTACGGCTGCGACGTGGCCGACTACGACGCCGTGGAGGAGGTGTTCGCCCGGATCGCCGAGGACCTCGGCGGCCTGCACATCCTGGTCAACAACGCCGGGATCACCCGGGACAACCTGTTCTTCAAGATGCCCAAGGCCGACTGGGACGCGGTGCTGACGGTCAACCTGACCAGCGCCTACAACTGCAGCCACGTGGCGCAGAAGTACATGGTGGCGCAGAAGTGGGGCAAGATCGTCTCGCTCAGCTCGCGTTCGGCGCTCGGCAACCGCGGCCAGGCGAACTACGCCGCCGCCAAGGCCGGCATCCAGGGCCTGACCGCGACCCTCGCCATCGAGCTGGGCCCGTTCAACATCAACGTGAACGCGGTGGCCCCCGGCTACATCGCCACCCCGATGACCGCCGCGACCGCCGCCCGGGTCGGCGCCTCGGCCGAGGACCACCAGACCGAGGTGGCCGCCCGCACGCCGCTGCGGCGGGTCGGACAGCCCGAGGAGATCGCCTCGGTGGTCGCCTTCCTGGCGAGCGAGGACGCCTCGTACGTCAGCGGCCAGACCCTGTACGTCAACGGCGGGGCCCGCTGACCGGGCGCTGACACGACGAACTCCTCTGACGGTCAGTCAGCAGGCCGTCCCCGGTGTTGGGTTACCTTCACCTGGGACGGCCTTGACCTTTTCCGGTGGCCGAAGACGACCATGCCGACAGCATGAAATGACTATGGCATGATCATGCGGCTCTCGATGGGATGGCCGGACCACCCCGACCGATCCCGGTCGGGCCCAGCGTCCCGAGGAGTCCCATGGGCAGCTCCCACTCCCTCCGCCGCGCCCTGGCCGTGCTCGCCGTCGGGGCCACCGCCCTGGCGGCCGGCACCGTCTCCGCCGGCACCACCACGTCCGCCGGAGCGAGCGCACCGGTCACCCACCGCGCCGCGGGCGTCCACGTCCGCCCCGCCTCGGCCGGCCATGTGAACGCCGCCGGCCGCACGGCGCCGCTGACCACCTCGCAGTGCGTCAGCGAACTCGGCATCCACTGCTACTCCCCGCTCCAGTACCGCGAGGCCTACAACCTGAACACCCTCTACCGGGAGGGCGTCACCGGCAAGGGTCGCACCATCGTCATCGTCGACTCCTTCGGCTCGCCCACCATCCAGCACGACCTGGAGGTCTTCGACAAGCAGTGGGGCCTGCCGGACACCCAGGTCGAGGTGGTCAAGTGGGGCAACGTCCCGCCGTTCGACCCCACCAACCCCGACCACACCGGCTGGGCCGGCGAGGCCACCCTCGACGTCGAGTACGCGCACGCCGTCGCCCCGGACGCCCACATCATCCTGGTCGAGACCGGGGTCGCCGAGACCGAGGGGACCACCGGCCTGCCCGAGATGATGGACGCCGAACAGGCCCTCATCCGCTCCGGCCGGGCCGATGTCATCTCGCAGAGCTTCGGCGCCACCGAGAACACCTTCCCCGGCTTCGACAAGGGCGACTTCCGCTCGCTGACCGACCTGCGCTACGCCTTCAAGGAGGCCGCCGCCCACGACGTCACCGTGCTCGCCTCCTCCGGCGACAACGGTGCCACCGACGCCAAGGAGAACGGCACCGACCTCTACCCCTACCGGGTCAACTCCTGGCCCTCCTCCGACCCGCTGGTCACCTCCATCGGCGGCACCCAGCTCACCCTGGACGACACCGGCAGGCGCACCGCGCCCGACAAGGTCTGGCACGACGCGTACGGCGCGGGCGGCGGCGGGGTCTCCGGCGTGTTCGAGCGGCCGCTGTACCAGGCGGGCGTGGCCAGGGTCACCGGCAACCACCGCGGCACCCCCGACATCAGCATGAGCGCGGCCGTCGACGGCGGCGCCTGGACGTACGAGTCCTACGACCCCACCCGAACCGGCTGGCACCTCACCGGCGGCACCAGCGAGGCGGCACCGATCTTCTCCGGCGTGGTCGCCCTCGCCGACCAGCTCGCCGGCCGCCGCCTCGGTCAGCTCAACTGGCGCCTCTACGGCCTCGACCTGCTCCCCTCGCAGCGCAGCGGCCTGGTCGACGTGACCACCGGCGACAACTCCTGGGACAGCGTCACCGGCTACCAGGCCACCAAGGGCTACGACCTCGCCAGCGGCCTCGGCACCATCGACGCCGCCCGCTTCGTCCACGCCCTCGCGGGACGGTAGAGCACGAAGCGGCCGTCCCCGCCGTGGGGACGGCCGCCTTCGGCGCGGTCGTCAGATCGTCTGCGCGAACTCGACGAAGGACTGCCAAGCGGCCGGGGAGAAGGCGAGCTGAGGACCGGACTTGTCCTTGGAATCACGCACCAGGACGGACTCGGCAGCCTCGGCGACCTCAACGCAAGCGCCGCCCTCGCCACCGCTGTAGCTGCTCTTGAACCACACCAGATCGCCGCTCATCGCTCTCCCAGCATCTTCTCGATCAAGGACAGGGAATCCTGCGGAGAGTGCGCCTGCGCCCTTAGGGTGCCGTACCGCACGTTCAGGAGGCGGACCTCCTCCGCATCCGTGATGAGCCTACCGTTCATCTGGACTTCCATATAGCCGGTCTGCGGGCGTCCCTTGGGCGTGATCAGGATGAACGAACCGTCCATACCAGCGTTCTCGGCGCGGTCCATCGGCATGATCTGAAGCGTCATGCCGCGGGTGTCCCCGATCTCCAGGAACCGTTCGAGCTGCCTCCGGTGTACCTCCGGACCACCGAGCCTCCGGTGCAGAACACCCTCGTCGATCACCCAGCTGAAGACCGCACGGGGCCACCGGGCAAGGATCTCCTGTCGCGCCATCCGGGCCGCCACCCGGATCTCGACCAACTCCTCCGCCAGCAGCGGCTGCCGCATCTGGAACACCGCCCGGGCGTAGTCCTCCGTCTGGAGCAGTCCCGGCGCCAGGTAGGCACTCCAGTCATGGTGTTCGAGGGCCGACGCCTCCAGGCTGGCGTAGTTCCGGAACCACTCGGGGTGCCGCACGCGCGCCCTGGCCTTCGCCCGCTCGATGTCGCCCGCCATGGCGATCAGCAGCCCTCTCGCGTCCAACACCCGCTCCGACGCCTCCAGCAGCTCGCGCTGCGGCGTCCGCTTCCCCTGCTCCACCGCGCCGATCAGGCTCTCGGTGTAGCCGACCTCCTTGGCGAATTCCTTCTGCGTCATCCCCGCCAGCTCACGCAGCAGCTTGATCTGCCGACCGACCGCCCGCAGGAAGTCCGACAACCCCGAAAGGTCCTCGTCCAACTGCGGACGCGTCACGTCGCTGCTCTCGCCGCCACCCTGAACCTCATCCATTTCGGCCTCCCCTGATCTCCACTACGCCGCACCGTCCGCACACGTGCAAGCACGCACCGTGCCCACCGAATGCACCGTCAGCGTAATCCGGGAGAAAGCCCGTTCCCCCAGGATCCGCAGTCCCCCTCGGCACCCCCGGGGCCGCCCTCCACCTCCGAGAGCCGCCTCCGACCCCCGCCCCGCCGAACCACAGGCGACCGTCCCGGTGCTCAACTCACCTGCACCGGAGGCGCTTCCACCCGCACTGGGTCACACTCGCGGAGCCGGCCGCCAACGGCACACACCGGGGCGCGGGTTCGCGTCGCACCTCGCGCTCACCTCCACGCGCCGGGCGTGCACCACCGCGCTCCGCACCTGCTCGCGACCGTTGGCGGACACGCCCGGAGTGGGAAGTCGGACCGGCCGACTTCCCACTCCGTCAGTCGGTCGCCGTCGCGGCGAGAAAGGCCAGCCTGCGGCGGTCCGGGCCGACGGCCAGCACCCCCAGGTCCCACACCACCCGGTGGAACCACGGGGTGTCCGCACCGAACCGGTACCAGGCACAGCGGCGGACGTGCTCCTCGACCTCGCCCGGCGACGCGTCCGCCCGTGCCCCGGCGAGCCCGGCCAGCGCGCGCCAGGCGTGAAGCCGGCCGTACGCGCCGTAGCAGCCTGACTCGTACGGGCCGCCGGTGGACGCCGCGGCGAACAGCACCCGCCAGACCTCGGCGGGCTCGACGGCGACCACACCGAACGCGGTGGCCTTCCCCGGCGGTGGCAGTTGCCCCAAGTCGGCCAGGCAGTCCGGACTCAGCCCGACGAGGGCGTACGGCACCGCTCCCGGTTCCAAGGGCTCCGAGAACGCGAAGGTCCGCGCCTCGACGCGGGCCTCCGACTGCTCACCCTCGTCCACCCAGTTGGCCACCGGTGCCGCCAGGGCCTCGGCGATCGCGGCGGTTGTCGTCTCCACCGCCGCCGGCACGCGGCCAGCACCGAGGCCAGGTAGCGGTCACGCTCCGGATCCTCCGGCCCGGCCGCGGCGAGCATCCGCAGCAGCTGCCCGACGTGCCCGGCGCCCGGGCGTCACCGCGAGCAGCCGCACCAGCCGGTCGAAGAGCCTGTCGAACTCCGCCGCCGAGCGATGGTGCCGCGCCAGCCCGATGCCGAGGTCCGCCACGAAGGTCGCCCCGCCGTGCTTGAGGCCACGGCCCGCCAGCCTCTCCATCTTCCGAGCGTTCCGGCTGGTCAGCGGCTTCGTGAGGATCTTCGACAGCGCATCGTCCACGGCGGTGAGCACAGGCGGCCGCCGGGGTGCGGTCGCCCGGGTTTCCCGGTCGCTCAGTCTTCCGGTGCCCGGTCCCGGGCCATCGCCCGGGCCTCCCAGGGTTCGAGCCCGCCCCGGAGAACCCGGGAATCCCGCCAGGTCCCCTCCCCGGCCAGCGGGACGCCCACCAACAGGTGGCGGCCCGACTGGGTCACCTCGACCTCACCGGCGATGACGGCCCGAAGGAAGTCGAGCGCGAGGCAGGTCGGCACCCAGTCGAAGACGTAGTCGTCGAACACGATCCGGCAGGAGTCGCTGCCGTCCACCAGCATGACGATGAAGAAGTGGTCCTCCCAGGCCCCCAGACGGAGGTCGAAGGATCGCGGCGGAGCGACCGGCACCACCTCCACCTCCTCGAACAGGCCCGACGCCTCGACCTCCGCGACGAACTCCGCCACGTCCACCGACGGCCAGGGCTCGCCGGTCCGCAGGGAGCGTTCGGCGTGGCGGCGGTTCTCCTGCCACCGGGCCAAGGCGTTCGTGATCGCCGACAGGGCGCCCATCCCGGATCAGGCGGAGCCGGGATGGGCGGCGGCGAGGGTCGCGAGGTGGCGTTCGGCGGCACGGAGCTTGCGGCCGTCGGGGCCCGGGAGGTGGGCGCGCAGTTCGATGATCTCCGGGGCGATCCGGAGCGCCTCCGCGCGGTCCGGGATCGCCCGCCAGCAGGCCTCGGCGTTGGTCGCGGCGTGCTGGGTCTCCGGGTGCTCGACCCCGTGGCTGCGGAGCATGGAGAGGGCGACCTCGCGGTAGATGTCGGCTGCCTCGGCGGGCCGCCCCGCGAGGCGGGAGACGTGCGCGCGGACCTGACGGACCTGCAGCACCGGGGCGGAGTCCGGACCGTGCTCGGCCATCGCCTCCAGTTCGAGGGCGAAGGCCAGGTCGGTGGCGGTCGCGTGGTCGCCGGCGTCAGCGCTGTGGACGATCCGGCCGATCACCTCGCGGTAGTCGGCGCGGGGCTGGGAGAGGTCCGCCTCGGGGGCGGGCTCGGCCTCGGGGGCGGACTCCTCGGTCGCCACCGCCACGGCCACCGCCACCGGCTCGGGCTCGGGCGCAGCCTCGACCTCGGGCTCGTCGGCGCGCTCGTCGGCGGGCGCGGGAGCGGGCTCGTCGACCGGCACCGGCACCGGCTCGGCCTCGGGTTCGGGCTCAGGGGCCGGCAGCTGCCAGGCGCCGGGCTTCACGAGGTCGACCGGCTGCGGCGGGAGCGGCGGTGTGGGCGGCACGCCGGGCTTGAGCAGGTTCACCGGCCCCTCGGGCAACGGCCCCTCGGACAGCGGTCGATCGGGCAGCGGTCGATCGGGCACCGGGGCGGCCACGACGACGGCCGGCTTGTCCAGGACGACGGCCGGACGCGGCACCGCGTCGCGCGGCGCTTCGCCCCACGGCCGCTCGTCCGGCCACGCCGCCTCCTCGTGGGCGGCGGCCGGGCGGGGCAGCACGGCGGCCGGGCTCGGTCCCTCGTACGGGACGGCGTCGGCGAACGGTCCCTCGCCGCGCCGGGCGGTGTTGCGGAAGAACGGGCGGTCCGGCGCGTGCGTGCTGAACACGACCACGTCCGGGCGCAGCACCGAGTACACCTGCTGGCGCAGCTGTTCGGGCGCCAGGACGGCTTCGGCGCCCGGACGGCCGCCGTGCAGGGCCTCGATCAGCGCGCGGGTGAACGTGCCGATCTGCTCCGGGTCGGGGCTGACCACCGCCCACAGCGGCAGGCCCTCGCCGAGCGAGGAGACGGTGCCCTGGAGCAGCGGCCAGGCGTTCGGATCGGCGCTCAGGTCGGCGATGACCAGGGTCTGCCACTCCGCCGGGCGGTGCCGCAGCTCACCGGCGACCGCCTGCCAGGCGAGGCCGTCCTGACGGATGCTGCCGGGCTTGGAGTCCCGCAGGGTGAGGTGGAGTTGGCCGCCGCGCTTGTCGGCGAGCAGGTGGCCGCCGAGGTGGACGAGCAGCGGTCCGGGGTGGCGGGCGGCCGCGCGCAGGTGGGCGAGGACGGTGTGCGGGTCGCTCGCGCCGGGCAGGTGGACGGCGTCGACGGCGTCGGCGGCGAGCAGGACCTGCGGGGAGACGGCGGCGAGCATCGCGGACAGCACCGGCGCCTGGGCCGGTCCGCCGCGCCCCCAGGTGCGGCGGCCGGAGGCGCCGTAACCGCCCTCGACGACCAGGATCCGGCCGCGCGGCCCGCCGCCCAGGCCGCCGGGACCGGGCAGGCCGTGCGCAGGGGTGGCACCGGGAGCGTTGTACGGCGGCGGGACGGCCGTTCCACCGGGGGCACCGCCCATGGCGGGCATGCCGGTGACGGTCCATCCGGTGGACGGCGCGGGCGGTCCGGGCACCGGGCCGGGCGCGGGCAGCGGGGCGGGGGGCTCGTACAGAGCGGCCGGGCCGGGCGGGTGCTCCTCGTAGGCGTTGCGCGCGGGCGGCGGCGGTACGGCGTCCCGGGGACCCGCGTCCGGTACGGGCTCCGGACCTCCGGGGACCGCCTTCGTCTCCGCCATCTCCAGGTCACCGCCCCGCCCCGCCGCCCAGCGGCGTTCTGCTGCCTCGTACCCCGCGTGGCGCTGGTCACCACACCCGTGTGCGCCACCCTACGAGATCCCGCCACACACGATCCAGGCCGGGTCGACCTTCCGCCCGCCCCTCCCCCCGGAGTGGGAAGTCGGCCACGCCGACTTCCCACTCCCAGGTCCTGAACACCAAGCACACCGTCAAGCAGCCACCCGCAGAAAGGTTTCACCCCCCGGCCACCAGAACGAAAAGTCGACCACCCCGACTTCCCACCCCCGAAGCCGGCGCGGAGCAAGCAGAAAGGTTTCACCACCCCGCCGACCTCCCACCCCCAGGCCCACCCCCAACAGTCACGACATCAGAGCGGCCCCCGAACCCTCAGCGGGCGAACAGGACCCGTCGGGCGGAGTGGAAAGTCGGCCCCATCGACTTTCCACTCCGCGGGCCAACCTGACAGCCAGCACACCAAGCAGGGAAACCACCCGGGCAGCGGAACAGGAAGTCGACCCCGCCGACTTTCCCATCCCAGCGCGCCCAGCAAGGCGAGGCACCAGGGCAGCCGAGAAGCAGGCAGAAAGGTTTCGCCCCCCCGGGCGGCGGAACAGGAAGTCGACCCCGCCGACTTCCCCATCCCAGCAGACCCCGGCACGCCGGGCAGCAGGGTGGGCGCAAGAGCGGCAGAAAGGTTTCGCCTCTCGGTGACGGTGGAGTGGGAAGTCGATGACACCGACTTCCCAGTCCCTCAGCCAGCCCTGCAGCCAGCCCATCAAACAGGGGAAGCGGCCGGGCGGCGGAGTAGGAAGTCGGCTACACCGACTTCCTACTCCGGGGGGTCAGGAGCCGGCGAGGAGGTCGCGGAGGAGGGCCACGGTGTCGGCGTCCAGGTCGCGGCCGGTGCGGCGGCTGAGGGCGTCGAGGCGGTTGACGGCGCGCAGGAGCTGGTCGCGGGCGCCGGCGGAGGCGTAGGCGTAGAACAGGTCGCGGTGCAGCAGTTCGACGTCCGGGGCGACGGCGAGGCCGCGGAAGACGGCGGCCTCGGCGCTGCGGTGGTCGCCGTACTGCAGGCGGCGGGCGGCGAGTTCGTGAGCGGTGTCGACGATCGCGGCGATCATGTCCTGCCGCTCGCTCTCGGCCCAGCCGTAGGCGGCCGGCGGGGCCTCGGCGAACGGGGCGCCGCGGACCAGGGCGAGGGCGTGGGCGAGGGCCGCGTCGGCGGTGGCGCTGGTGCTGCGCATGCCGCGCCGGTAGAGGCTGCGGAACTCGTCCCAGTCGCAGGTGACGGCCGGCGCGAAGGTGTAGCCCTCGACCGAGTCGGTGGCCAGGAACGGCCGGCCGTCCGGGGCGGTGCCCAGCCAGGCGGCCAGGTCGGCGAGCTTGACGGGCAACGGGCTTCCGCCGTCGGCCGCGGTGGGGTGCGGGTCGAGGTGGGCCGCGCCGGGGTGCAGGTCGTGGTCGAGGGCGTTGTGGTCGGCGCCGGGGCGCAGGGCCAGGTAGGCCGCGAGTTCGGTGAGCCGGACGAGCGCGCCGGGTTCGGCGCTGCCGCCGGTGCCCGCGACGTCGACCGGGCCGAGCAGGCGGATCCGGGGGGTGGCCCGGGTGGCGTGCGCCTCCGGGGAGCGGAGGATGGCGAGCAGGTCGTCGCTGTCGCTACGGCCGGAGGTGGTGCGGGCGACCGGGGCGGACGCGGCCGGACCGGGCTCGGGGCGGGCGGGCACGCGCGGGTCGGCGGCCGTGGGGGCCGGGGCCGGGTCGTGGGTCGGCACCGGCTCGGGGATCCGCTCGGGCGCCGGGACCGGGGCGGGCGCGGGGATCGCCGCCGGGACGGGCGCGGCGTCGAGCGCGGGCGCCGGGGCCACCGGGGCCACCGCCTGAACGGGCGCAACAGGCGCAACCGGCTCAGCGGGAGGAACAGCGGGGACAGCGGGAGCAGCGGAACCAACGGGCGCGACGGGCGCGACGGCCTCGGGCAGGCCGAGGTTCTGCGTGGTCTCGTCCCCGTCGAAGCCGCCCGATCCGTCCGGATCCTCCGTCGCCGGTTCCACGACCGGCTCCACCACCGGCTCCACGACCGGCACCGCGGGCACCGGCGCGACCGGGAACGTGACCGGGAAGGCGGCCGCCGGTCCGGTCGGCACCGCGGCGGCGCCGGCCTGGCGGCCGAGCCCGTTGATCAGGTGGCGCGGGGCGGGCAGCGCGGCCGGTCCGGCGCCCGCGAACGGGCTGGCGCCGGTGCCGATCACCCGGGCCAGCAGCCGCGGCCCGGCCGCCCCGGGACCGCCGTCGGCGTCCGCGTCCTGGTCGTCCCCGTCGTCCGGGCCACCCAGGGCGGCGTCCAGCGCGGCGAGCGAGAAGCCGCCCGCCGGGCCGTCCGCGCCCGGGCCCGCGGCGGCGCCGACGCCGGCGAGCACCGGGACGGGCACCGGCAGGTCGGCGGGCTCCAGCTCCTCGCCGTCCAGGGTCCAGGCGGGGGCGGGGTGCTGGGTGGTGTCGTCAGCGCTCCGGAGCAGCTCGGTGACCTGCTCGTACTGGCCGGTGGTCAGGCGCTGCAGCTCCAGGGAGACGTTCAGGCCGGGGATGACGGCCTGGCCGGTGGCCGGGAGGGTCCAGCGGGCGACCGGGCCGGTGCCGCGCTCGGGTGCCCGGGTGACCACGGCGACGCAGGTGCGGGGGCGGGCGTCGAGCAGCCGGCCCAGCTCGGCCGGGACCTCCCCGCCGGGCTGGTGGGCACAGAGCACGATCTCGGGGACCCAGGACTCGTCGGCCAGGCCGCGGCTGCGGGCGTCCCGGGGGCTGGCGGCCTCGGCGGCCACCAGCGTCGCGCGGGCCTTGGCGGTGCGCGGGCCGAGGGCGGCGAGCGCGGCCTCCAGGGTGGTGTGGCGGTGGATCCGCTCGGCGGCGGGACCGCTGATCGGCACCTCCTCGGCGAGGTCGACCAGGTGCAGGTGGAGACGGTCGGCGAGCGGGCTGTGGGCGAGTTCCAGCGCGAGGGTGCGCAGCACGTCACGGGCGTCGTCCGGGTGGCCGGAGAGGTGCAGCAGCCGGACGGTCTCCAGGTCGGCGAGGACCACCGAGCCGTCGGCGGCCGAGCCGAGGGTGACCAGCGCCGGGTAGGGGGCGGCGGTCTTGCGGGCCTGGCCGGGCGAGAGCAGGCCGTCGGAGTCGGCGGCGCACCACCAGATGTTGGGCGCGTGGGCGGCGCGGAACGGCGCGATGGGGGCGGCGGCCCCGGAGAGGTGGAGTTCGACCGTGCGGCCGGGGGTGATCCGCGCGGCGACGATCGCGGGCAGCCGCTTGCCGCCGCGCACGGTGTTGCGGGCCATGCTGCGCAGGGCGCGGTCGAGCAGGTCGAGGCCGGCGTCGTCCTGGCGGGCCTTCAGCTCCGCCTCGAAGGCGGCGGCGGGGGCGGTGGGAAGGGCGATGCGGTGCCGGGGGCGGCGGCCGCGCAGCTGGCCGCCGCGCTTGCGGGCGACGGTGCCGACCATGATCGCGGCGAGCAGCACGCCGACGGTCGAGGCGGCGAGGGCCACGGTGTAGTCGTCGTCGGGGGCCTGCTCGGCGTGGGCGGCGGGCGCCTGGGCGTCGGCGTGCGCGGCGGGCGCGGACGGCTGACCGGGCGCCGGGGTCTGCGCGGGCGCGGGGGCCTGGGCGGCGGGCGCGGGGGCCTCGGCGG
>NZ_JBHVPZ010000019.1:87164-193946 GCF_042887135.1 Kitasatospora sp. NPDC057965 | reverse complement strand
GACACCCCCGTCATCACCCTCGACGCCCGACGCCGCGACAGCGCCAAGAGCGCCCTCATCACCCTCGTCGAACACGCCCTCCTCGCCCGCCTGCGGTGAACCGGGGGCCGTGCCCGACGACGTACGGCCGCACGGCGCGGCCCGCGGACCCTCCGGTCCACGGGCCGCGCCGTCCTGCCTCCGCCCACCGCCAGGGTGGCCTCAGCCGGCCTCAGGCGGCGTCCGGCTCCAGGCCGGCCCGCAGCAGGCCGTGGGTGTAGGCGTCCTCCAGCGCCAGCCAGGAGGCGGCCACCACGTTGTCGGCCACCCCGACCGTGGACCAGGTGGAGGTGCCGTCGGCGGTGTCGATGAGCACCCGGGTCTTGGAACCGGTGCCGTGCTGGCCCTCCAGGATGCGGACCTTGTAGTCCACCAGCTCCAGCGCGGCCAGCTGCGGGTAGATCCGCTCCAGGGCGGTGCGCAGCGCCCGGTCCAGCGCGTCGACCGGGCCGTTGCCCTCGCCGGTGGCGATCATCCGCTCGCCCTTGGCCCAGAGCTTGACGGTCGCCTCGTTGCCCGTGGTGCCGCCCGGGCCCTGCTCGCTGATCGTCCGCCAGGACTCCAGCGTGAAGAAGCGCTCCCGGCGGCCGCGCACCTCGTCGCGGAGCAGCAGCTCGAAGGAGGCGTCGGCGGACTCGTAGGTGTAGCCGAGGCTCTCCTGCTGCTTGACCTTGGCGACCACCCGGCCGGCGAGGTCCCGGTCGGTGGAGAGGTCGTAGCCGAGCTCCTTGCCCTTGAGCTCGACGGAGGCGCGGCCGGCCATGTCGGAGACCAGCATCCGCATGGTGTTGCCGACCGTCTCCGGGTCGATGTGCTGGTAGAGGTCCGGGTCGACCTTGATCGCCGAGGCGTGCAGACCCGCCTTGTGGGCGAAGGCGGAGAAGCCGACGTAGGGCTGGTGGGTGGAGGGGGTCAGATTGACCAGCTCGGCGATCGCGTGCGAGATCCGGGTCATCTCGGCGAGGCTGCCGGGCGGCAGCACCCGGCGGTCGTACTTGAGCTCCAGCGCGCCGACCACCGGGAAGAGGTTGGCGTTGCCGACCCGCTCGCCGTAGCCGTTGGCGGTGCACTGGACGTGGATGGCGCCGGCGTCGACCGCGGCCAGGGTGTTGGCGACGGCGCAGCCGGTGTCGTCCTGGGCGTGGATGCCGAGCCGGGCGCCGGTCTGCGCCAGGACGTCGGCGACGATCTCGCGCACGCCGGAGGGCAGCATCCCCCCGTTGGTGTCGCAGAGCACCACCACGTCGGCGCCGGCCTCGTGGGCGGTGCGGACCACGGAGAGCGCGTACTCCCGGTTGGCCCGGTAGCCGTCGAAGAAGTGCTCGCAGTCGATGAAGACCCGGCGGCCCTGGGCGCGCAGATGGGCGACGCTGTCCCGGACCATCTCCAGGTTCTCGTCGAGGGTGGTGCGCAGCGCCAGTTCGACGTGCCGGTCGTGCGACTTGGCGACCAGGGTGATCACGGGCGCGCCGGAGTTCACCAGCGCGGCCAGCTGCGGGTCGTCGGCGGCGCGGCCGCCGGCCCGGCGGGTGGCGCCGAAGGCGACCAGCTGGGCGTGCCGGAGGTCCAGCTCCTGGGCGGCGCGGGCGAAGAACTCGGTGTCCCGGGGGTTGGCACCGGGCCAGCCGCCCTCGATGAAGCCCACGCCGAACTCGTCCAGGTGCCGGGCGATGGCCAGCTTGTCGGCCACCGTGAGGTTGATGCCCTCGCGCTGGGCGCCGTCGCGCAGGGTGGTGTCGAAGACGTGGAACGCGTCGTCGAGGAGGTTGCTCGCCTGGGTCATGACCCTGGGTTCTCCGTTCCGGGAGGTCGGTTACTGCTCTGCCGGTTCTTGTCCGGCTCCACTGTCCAGCATCCCGCGCGCACCCGGTGTCCCTCGGCCCCTTGTGGGGGCTCCGGCCGGTCCGGGGGAAACAAAAAGACCCCTCGCGGGTGCGAGAGGTCTGCGCGCGGGTCTGGACGCTGGTGGTCGCCCCGCATCGGGTGGTGCGGTGGCGGTCACTGCGGACCGGCGCGCCTGCTGCTAATAATCAGCGAAAGCGAGGACACGCCCGCAGTCTAGGCACATCCTCCGGACCGCGGCCCATCCGTCTCGCCATCCGGAACACCTACTCGACGAGCTCGGCGGTGTCGAGGGTGAAGTCGAACGGCTCCGGCAGATCGAGCGGATCGCCGAGGGGGACGGTGGTCACGGTGGTGTAGTCGCCGCGTGAGGGCTCGCTGTGCAGCACGACCACGTTCCGGTCACGGTCGACCAGCAGGTAGAGCGGGATGCCCGCAGCCGCGTATCCCTTGCGCTTGTCGTGCCGGTCCGCGTCGGGCCTGCTCGACGTCACCTCGGAAACCATGAGAACGCCCTCGGGCTCGGACCAGGATCCGTGGCCCAGCATCGCGCCGCGGACCGTGAACGTGCCGTCCGGAATGAACCTCCCGGTCGGGACGATCAGCCCCTTCCCACCGCCGAAGTCCATGTCTTTGGCACTCCGGCGGGCCACTTGCCAGCTGAGCCTGCCAACCACCGTCTCGTGTTCGCCGTCCTGCGGTGGGGTCACGACGATCTTCCCCTCGATGAGCTCGGCCTTGAACCCCTTGGGGGTGTCGAGGGCCAGAAAGGCTTCGAGGAGGTCATGGTCCGGAGCGCACGACGTCTCGGCGTATCCGTGCGGCAGAGCGGTCACGGTCCCTCCCTCTGCTTCGCCGGGCTCAACGACCTGAGCAGTTCGAGGTTACGGCTCCGGGTGCCCCGGTGTCCCGGGGCACCCGGGGATCGTCAGACGATCTTGTGCAGCCAGCCGTGGGTGTCGGGGGTCTGGCCGCCCTGGATGGCGAGGAGGGCGCGGCGCAGCTCCATGGTGACCGGGCCGGGCTCGCCGGCGCCGACGGTCCAGTCGCCACCGCGGGACTTCACCGAGCCGACCGGGGTGATGACGGCGGCGGTGCCGCAGGCGAAGACCTCGGTGAGGGTGCCGTCGGCGTTGCCCTGCTTCCACTCGTCGGTGGAGATCCGGCGCTCCTCGACCGCGTAGCCGAGGTCGGAGGCGAGCTGCAGCAGCGAGTCGCGGGTGATGCCGGGCAGCAGGGCGCCGGACAGCTCGGGGGTGACGATCCGGGCGTTCTCGCCCTCGCCGAAGACGAAGTAGAGGTTCATGCCGCCCATCTCCTCGATCCACCGGTGCTCGGCGGCGTCGAGCCAGACCACCTGGTCGCAGCCCTTGGCGGCGGCCTCGGCCTGGGCGACCAGCGAGGCGGCGTAGTTGCCGGCGCACTTGGCGGCACCGGTGCCGCCCGGGGCGGCGCGGACGTAGTCCTCGGAGAGCCAGACCGAGACCGGCTTGACGCCGCCGGGGAAGTAGGCGCCGGCCGGCGAGGCGATGATCATGAAGAGGTAGGAGTTGGCCGGGCGCACGCCCAGGCCGACCTCGGTGGCGAACATGAACGGGCGCAGGTAGAGGCTCTGCTCCGGCTCGTTCGGGACCCAGGCCTGCTCCTGCTGGACGAGCAGCTCGACCGCCTCGACGAAGGCCTCGACCGGCAGCTCGGGCATCGCCAGCCGACGGGCGGAGGCCTGGAAGCGGGCGGCGTTGGCCTCCGGGCGGAAGGTCGCGATCGAGCCGTCGGCCTGGCGGTAGGCCTTGAGTCCCTCGAAGATCGCCTGGCCGTAGTGGAGGGTCATGTTGGCCGGGTCCATCTCGATCGGCGCGTAGGGCGCCAGCTGGGCGTCGTGCCAGCCCACGCCCTCCGTCCAGCGGATGGTGACCATGTGGTCGGTGAACACGCGCCCGAAGCCCGGGTTGGTCAGCCGGGCCTCGCGCTCCGCCGGGGAGAGCGGGTGCGCGGAGGGCTTGAGGTCGAACGTGATGGGCGCCTGGGTGGGCGTGCTCATGACTGTGTGTCCTTCACCGTGGGGTTGGTCCGGGCCGCCCGCCGGTGGCGTCCCGCCCTTGCCGGGCAGAACGGACGCACGACGACACGGCCCACTGTCGATACTCGCATCCAGAGGGCCGTGCCGAACAGTCGCGGACTCCTTGGATGTCCGCAAGCTGCCGTTATGGGGTCCGGCCCGGTGGGGGCCGGAACACCGTCTGTCGGGTTCCGGCCTCCTAGGCGGATACTCGGGCGGCGAGCGCGTCGCCGACCTGGGCGGTGGTACGGGTCCCGGTGCGCTCGGTGAGGTCCGCGGCGACCGCGTCCTCGATCCGGGCGGCCTCGGCGGGGTACCCGAGGTGGTCGAGCAGCATGGCGACCGACAGCACGGTGGCGGTCGGGTCGGCCTTGCCCTGGCCGGCGATGTCCGGCGCCGAGCCGTGCACGGGCTCGAACATCGACGGGAAGGCGCCGCTCGGGTTGATGTTGCCGCTGGCGGCCAGGCCGATGCCACCGGTGACGGCGGCGGCCAGGTCGGTCAGGATGTCGCCGAACAGGTTGTCGGTCACGATGACGTCGAACCGCTCGGGCTGGGTGACGAAGAAGATGGTCGCCGCGTCGACGTGCAGGTAGTCGGTGGTGACCTCGGGGAACTCCCGGCCGACCTGCTCGAAGATCCGGGTCCACAGGTGGCCGGCGTGCACCAGCACGTTGTTCTTGTGCACCAGGGTCAGCTTCTTGCGCGGACGCGCCTGGGCCCGGCGGTAGGCGTCGCGCACCACGCGCTCGATGCCGAAGGCGGTGTTGAGGCTGACCTCGGTGGCCACCTCGTGCTCGGTCCCGGTGCGCAGCGTGCCGCCGTTGCCGACGTACGGGCCCTCGGTGCCCTCGCGGACGACCACGAAGTCGATCTCCGGGTCGCCGGCCAGCGGGGACTTCACCCCGGGGAAGAGCCGGCCCGGACGGAGGTTGATGTGGTGGTCGAAGGCGAACCGCAGCTTGAGCAGCAGCCCGCGCTCCAGCACGCCGGAAGGCACGCTCGGGTCGCCGATGGCGCCGAGCAGGATCGCGTCGTGGGCCTTCAGTTCGGCGAGGACGCTGTCCGGAAGGGTCTCACCGGTGCGGTGGTAGCGCCGGGCCCCGAGGTCGAACTCGGTGGTCTCCAGCTTCACATCGGCGGGAAGCACCGCACCCAGCACCTTGAGGCCCTCGGCCACCACTTCCTGGCCGATACCGTCACCGGGGACGACTGCGAGACGAATCGTGCGAGACATGTTCGGAGGCTACTCCGGTGTCCCACAGCCTGACATCCGGCGTCCACCATCCGGACAATCCACCGCCCGGGAAGGCTCAGGTCAGATCGATGTCGACCGGGAACGGACGGTCCAGCTTCAGCTGCTTGTGGTGGATGCCGGTCAGCCCGTAGAGCCGGGTCGCCGGGTCGAGCTCGTGGGTGTGGACCACCGCTTGCTCGTGCTCCCCCATCTCCACGCGCCAGAAGTGCGCGATTCCGGCGGTGGCGTACTTGCGCGGCTTGACCTCGCGGTCGCGCTCCCGGGACTCCTCCGACACGATCCCGATGGCGAGCAGGACGTCCTTCGCATCGCAGTACGTCGGACCGATCCCCCCGGGGCTTCATCCTTTCGAGGGGCGTGCACGGATCCGTGCACGCCCCTCGGCCGTTCCTAGGGCAGGGTCAGGATCTGGCTGCGGTGGGCCTCCGGGTCGAGGTGGTGGAGGAGGAGGATCCGGGACCGGTCGCCGGGGGTGCGGCGGATGTCGAGGACGGTGGCGGGGCGGACGGGGGCCGCGATCGCGGCGGCGGCGCCGGGGGCGGTGCGGATGTCGACGGCGGGCTGCAGGACGTCGACGGCGAGGGTGGGCCGGGCGCCCTCCAGGCCGATCGCGGAGAAGGCCTCGGCCGGGTCCGGGGTGCCGGAGCCGGTGAGGCCGGACCACAGGGCGTAGTGGACGGTGCTGTGGCCGGCCCCGATGCCCGGCAGGGCGGCCAGGCGGACCGGCAGGACCACCGCGTCGGAGTCCAGCAGGGCGGTGTCGGTGTCGCCCCAGCGGGCGTTCAGCGGCTGGACGTCCAGTTCGGCGCCGGTCCGGGCGTCCAGCGAACGGGCCACCAGGACGTCGCTGCCGCGCAGCCGGTCGGCCTTGACGATCACGTCGGTGACGCCGTCCCCGTCGGTGTCCAGCGAGGCCCGGACGGCGAACAGCCCGACCGGGGTGGCGGCCGGCGCCCACACCCGGGCGCCGAGGTAGAGCCGGCCCTCGGTGAGCGGGTCCCCGGCGACGGCGGGCGCGTCGGTGGCGGCACCGACCGCGCGCAGGTTGGCCGCCCGATCGCCGGGGCGCTCGACGCAGAGGTCCTGGAGGTGCCCGGCCTGCCCGGTGCCGTCCTCCTCCGGGACGAAGCCCGCGCCGGGGCCGACCGCCGCCCCGCTGTCCGGCGGGCAGTCGGGCCAGCGCCCGCCCTCCCCGCCGAGCGCGAAGGCGCTGACCAGGCCGGGTCCGCCGCCGGGGGCGCCGGTGCCGGTGAGCGGGACCAGCACGCCGCCGTGGGCGGCCCGGAGGGGGGTGGTGGCGACCAGGTCGGAGGCGGCCCGCGGGGCGGCGAACAGCGGCACCCGCAGCCCCGGGGCGGCCGGGTCCTCCGGGGTGAGCAGCAGCCGGCCGGAGAGCTCGCCGCGGTAGCTGCGGGCCCGGCCGCCCTGGAGGGTGGCGGTCGTCGGGTCGGGGGCGCGGCCGAGCGCGCCGGGCACCCGGAGGGTGACCCGCACCCGCGCGGTACCACCGGACGGGACCTCGACCCGGGCGGGCGCGAGCTCGAAGCGGGCACCGGGAGCGTCGGTGGCGGCCGCGTAGCCGGTCCGGTAGGCGACCGGGGCGGCGGAGAGGTTGCGCACCTCGACCTCGCGGACCGGGGCGAGCGGCCCGGTGGTCTCGACCGGGCCGAAGGAGACGCCGACGGCGCCCTCGACCGCCCCCTCCCCCGCCGCGTAGGCGACGGCCGGGGTGCGCACGGCGCGGTCCACGGCGGCCCGGCCGGCGCCGGTGCGCTCGGGCCCGTAGACCGGGCCGGTGCCGCCGTCGCCGAGCCAGGTGTCCCCGGCGGTGTTCATCAGCGCGGCCTTGACCTGCTCGGCGGTCCAGTCCGGATGGACGGCGCGGACCAGCGCGGCCAGCCCGGCGACATGCGGGGTGGCCATCGAGGTGCCGTCCTCGCGCTGGCCGCCGGTACCGCTGCCGACCAGGGCGGACCAGATGGTCTCGCCGGGTGCGGCGAGGTCGGGTTTGACGACGCCGGGCACGCCGATGCCGCGCGAGGTGAAGTCGGTGAGGGTGTCGAGCCGCTGCGGTTGGTCCTGGGCGACGGCGCCGTGCAGCGGGTCGCCGGGCGCGGCGAGGCGGACCCGGACCGTCCCGGCGGCGGCGCCCGCGCGCAGCCGTTCGCCGTCGGCGCGGCCGAGCAGGGCGAGCGGCGCCCGGTCGTTGCCGGAGATCTCGGCGAGGTGGTCGTCGTCGGCGGCCAGCAGGGCGCCGATCGCGCCCGCGTCGGCGACGTGGTCGGCGCGCGGGCCGGAGCCGCAGGCGCGCTCGGACTCGCGGGTGCTCCAGGCGAGCACCGCGATCCGCCCGGCGAGCCGCTGCCGGTCGGCCTCGGAGAAGGCCGCGCAGCCGTCCGTCTGCTCGGCGGGCAGGGCGAGTTCGCCGGTCACGTCGGCGGTGGACCAGTCCCGGTAGCGGGCGCTCCAGTGGGCCGGGACGACACCGGCGAGCGACGGCGGGTCGAGCACGGTGATGCCGTCGGCGTCGCCGTGCGGGTCGACGGAGGCGGCCACGGCGACGGCCCGGGCGGCGGTGCCGGGGCTGCCGCCGATGCCGTAGACGTCGCCCTCGTTGCCGGCGGCGGCGACCACCACGGTGCCGAGGGCGACGAGCCGGTCGACGGCGAGGGCGTCGGCGTCGTCGGTGGAGCCGAAGCGGCTGCCGAGCGAGAGGTTGAGGACGTCGAGGCGGTCGCTCGGGTCGCCGTCGCCGTCCGGGTCGGCGGCCAGGTCGAGGGCCTGGCCGAGCTGGTCGGTGGAGCCGTCGCAGCCGAAGACCCGGATCGCGTACAGCTGGGCGCCGGGGGCGGCGCCGGGGCCGACCTTGAAGCCGGCCGGGTCCAGGCCGGGCCGGTAGGGGCCGCGGTAGGTCCGTCCGTCGGCGGTGACGCCGAGGCCGGCGGCGGTGCCGGCCACATGGGTGCCGTGCCCGTTGCGGTCGCAGTCGATCGGGTTGTCGTCGGGGTGCGGGTCGGGCTGGTAGTGCGGGGCGCCCGGGTCGGGCTGGTAGTCGTCGCCGACCAGGTCGCGGCCGCCGATCACCTTGGCGTTGGGGAACAGCCCGGCGGGCGCGGGCCCGGCGCCGTCGACGGACCGGAACGCCTCCTCGGTGCCGGGGCCGCCGAAGTCGGCGTGGGTGTAGTCGATGCCGCTGTCGGCGACGCCGATCCGCACGCCCTGCCCGGTACTGCCGGACGCCCCTTCCTCGGGCGCCCCGCCCGCGACCGGGCCGCCCGCCCAGACCTCGGGCGCGCCGGTGACCGGCACCGAGTGGGCGTTGTCGCGCCCCTTGCGGACGATCGGGTGCACGGCCGTGACCCCGGGCAGGGTGCGCAGCGCGGGCAGCCGGCCGGCCGGCGCGCTCACCGCGAGGCCGGCGACCAGGGTGCGGGTGCGGTAGAGCTCCCGGGCGGCGGGCACCGCCCCGTGGACGGCCCCGGCCAGCCGGTCGAGCGCGGTGGAGACGCGGGCCCGCTGCTCGGCGCCGGCCCGGGCCGCCTCCCGGCGGACGGCGTCCGGGGAGCGCCGCCGGCTCCGGGCCTCGTCACCGGCCCGCCGCCAGGCGGGGGCGACTGGCTCGGTGGCGAGTTCCAGCAGGACGGACACGGGCCGGTCGGCGGTCCGGGCGGGCGGGGCCGTCGGCGGACTGCCGGCGGCCGGGGCGGCGCCGGTGAGCAGTGCCGGTCCGGCCAGCAGGGCCAGGGCGAGGCCGATCCGGGCGAGCGGTCGGCGGACGGTGGGACGACGCATGGGGTCCTCTCCCCCGGCCGGGGGAACTGATCCGCGTCCCGTACCGCTGACGCCCGCCCGCGCGGCCGTCGATCACCCTTCCGGGGGCCCCAAATTAGGAATATCGCGCCGGTCAGGGCGAGCAACCTCCCCCGAACGGTGGCAAGTTGAACCCCTTGGAGTGACATTCCGTCAGCCCGTTCGGCCCATTCGGCGGATGAACGCCACTCGGGCGCCCCCGGCGCGAAGGGCCGGCCGCAGATCGGCCGACGATCGGCGGCGGGTCAGTGGTGGCCGGTCACGCCGCCGTTGTCGCGGCGGTCCAGCGCGCGCTGGAGCGCGGCGGCGGCGAAGGGGTTCGGCTCGGCGGCCCGGCGGCGGCGCGGAGCGCGGGTCTGCGGGGCGGCGGGGGCGGAAGCGGCGTGACGGTCGGCGGTCGGGGGCATACCGGGCTCCTTGGTTCGATACGCGCCGTGGGGACGGACGCGGCGGTGGGGAGGAGGGGGGTACACCGGGCGGGGATCACCTGCCCATGGGGCGTACGCGCACGCACGGGCCGCACACCCTGGCTGCAGGGGCGGCGCACCGTACGGCTTCCACCACGGTAAGGCCCGGGACCTGCGGTGTCTGCACGAATACTTGGATTTCCTACTATCTGAGACGACCGTCACCCGGAGGAACGCGCCAGGGCCCGGACCGCCGTGCGTACGGCGGTCCGGGCCCTGGCGCGAGGTGCGGCGCGGGGCGGTCCGGGGCTCAGGCGCCCAGGTCGACCGAGCGCGCGAAGCGGGCGCCGATCTCGGCGGCGATGGCCGAGAGCACCTCCTGCGGGATCTCGCTGTCCACGGTGAGGGAGGCCAGCGCGCCGCTGCCGTCGCGGGCGACCTGCATGCCCGCGATGTTGATGCCGGCGTCGCCGAGGTGGCGGCCGAGCACGCCGACCACGCCCGGGCGGTCCTCGTACTTGAAGAAGGCCATGTGGTCGGTGAGCGCCACGTCCACGTCGAAGGCGTCCACGCCGACGATCTTCTGGATCTGCTTGGGACCGGCCAGCGTGCCGGAGATGGCGATCTCCTCGCCGTTCGCGAGGGTGCCGCGCACGGTGATGACGTTGCGGTGCTCGGGGCTCTCGCTGGAGGTGGTCAGCCGGACCTCGACGCCGCGCTCCTGGGCGAACAGCGGGGCGTTGACGTAGGACACCGTCTCCGCCACGACGTCCTCGAACACGCCCTTGAGGGCCGACAGTTCGAGCACCTTGACGTCGTGCTGGGTGATCTCGCCGCGCACCTCCACGTCGAGCCGCACCGCCACCTCGCCGGCCAGCGCGGTGAAGATCCGGCCGAGCTTCTCGGCCAGCGGCAGACCCGGGCGGACGTCCTCGGCGATCACGCCGCCCTGGACGTTGACCGCGTCCGGCACCAGCTCGCCGGCCAGCGCCAGGCGCACCGACCTGGCGACGGCGATGCCGGCCTTCTCCTGGGCCTCGTCGGTCGAGGCGCCCAGGTGCGGGGTGGCCACCACGTTGTCGAGGGCGAACAGCGGGGAGTCGGTGCACGGCTCCTTGGCGTAGACGTCCAGGCCGGCGCCGGCCACCCGGCCGTCGCGCAGGGCGCTGAGCAGCGCCTCCTCGTCGACGATGCCGCCGCGGGCGGCGTTGACGATCCGGACCGACGGCTTGACCTTGTGCAGCGCCTCGTCGCCGATCAGGCCGATGGTCTCCGGGGTCTTGGGGAGGTGGACGGTGATGAAGTCCGAGACCTCCAGCAGTTCCTCCAGCGAGACCAGCTTGACGCCCATCTGCGCGGCGCGGGCGGCCTGGATGTAGGGGTCGTACGCGACGATCTTCATGCCGAACGCGGACATCCGCTGGGCGACCAGAACGCCGATCCGGCCGAGGCCGACGACGCCGAGGGTCTTCTCGCTCAGCTCCACGCCGGTGTACTTGTTGCGCTTCCACTCGCCGCCCTTGAGCGCGGCGTTGGCCGGCGCGATGTTGCGGGCGACCGAGATCAGCAGGCCGCAGGCGAGCTCGGCGGCGGTGACGATGTTGGAGGTCGGGGCGTTCACGACCATGACGCCGGCCTTGGTGGCGGCGGAGACGTCCACGTTGTCGAGACCGACGCCGGCCCGGGCGACGACCTTGAGCTTGCGGGCGGCGGCCAGCGCCTCGGCGTCGACCTTGGTGGCGGAGCGGATCAGGACGGCGTCGACGTCCGCGATGGCGGTCAGCAGCTCGGTGCGGTCCGCGCCGTTGCAGTGACGGATCTCGAAGTCGGGGCCAAGGGCGTCGACCGTGGCGGGCGAGAGCTCTTCGGCGATCAGAACTACGGATTTGCTCACGACAGTGTGTCCTTAACTGTCCGGTTCCCCCGAGCACGAAGGTGGCGTGGAGGGCGG
Source organism: Kitasatospora sp. NPDC057965 (assembly GCF_042887135.1). Taxonomy (NCBI): domain Bacteria; kingdom Bacillati; phylum Actinomycetota; class Actinomycetes; order Kitasatosporales; family Streptomycetaceae; genus Kitasatospora; species Kitasatospora sp. NPDC057965. Next base: position 182,580 of record NZ_JBHVPZ010000019.1, on the reverse strand, counting down.
GGGAAGGTGGCATGCCGCGTAGGTAGACGCACGACGCTGTGGGCCTGACGCGCACTCGGAGTGTATCGGCGGGCTGGGTAGCGGGCTGCTCCCGTCCGGCGAAATCACCCGGACGGGAGCAGCCTAGTTGTACAAGGGCGTTACAAAATCGAGAGGGTCCGATTCAGTGCGCCCCCGGCGTCGCTCAGGCCTCTTCCTTGACCCAGCTCATCAGCTTGCGCAGCTTCTTGCCGGTGGTCTCCAGCAGGTGGTCCTCGTCGGCCTTCTTGTACTCGTTGTACTTGGGCAGACCGGCCTTGTACTCGGCGATCCAGGTGTTGGCGAAGGTGCCGTCCTGGATCTCGGCGAGGACCTTCTTCATCTCGGCCTTGGTGGCGTCGGTGATGATGCGCGGGCCGGTGACGTAGTCGCCCCACTCGGCGGTCTCGGAGACCGACCAGCGCATCTTCTCCAGGCCGCCCTCGTACATCAGGTCGACGATGAGCTTGAGCTCGTGCAGGCACTCGAAGTAGGCGATCTCCGGCTGGTAGCCGGCCTCGACCAGGGTCTCGAAACCGGCCTTGACCAGGGCGGCGGTGCCACCGCAGAGAACGGCCTGCTCGCCGAACAGGTCGGTCTCGGTCTCCTCGGTGAAGGTGGTCTTGATGACGCCGGCCTTGGTGGCGCCCAGGCCCTTGGCGTAGGACAGCGCCAGGTCGAAGGCCTTGCCGGAGGCGTCCTGCTCGACGGCGACGATCGCGGGGACGCCGCGGCCCTCCTCGTACTGGCGGCGGACCAGGTGGCCCGGGCCCTTCGGGGCGACCATGCAGACGTCGACGTCGGCCGGCGGCTTGATGAAGCCGAAGCGGATGTTCAGGCCGTGGCCGAAGAACAGGGCGTCGCCGGCCTTCAGGTGCGGGGCGATGTCCGCCTCGTAGACGTCGGCCTGGATCGGGTCCGGCACCAGGATCATGATGACGTCGGCCTCGGCCGCGGCCTCGGCGGGGGTGACCACGCGCAGGCCGGCCTCCTCGGCCTTCTGGCGGGACTTCGACTCCGGCTTCAGGCCGACGCGGACGTCCGCGCCCGAGTCGCGCAGGGACAGCGCGTGGGCGTGGCCCTGGCTGCCGTAGCCGATCACCGCGACCTTGCGGCCCTGGATGATGGACAGGTCGGCGTCGTCTTCGTAGAACAGCTCGGCCACGGGGGCACATCTCCTTGCGAGTGGTTTGCCTGGGTCTGCTTCGGTTCCTACCGTATGCGGACCCGGTGAAGGGGTGGGGCAGTAGTCAGGGTTTGAGATGGGGCGCGGGTCAGGCGCTGCGGTCGAGGGCACGCAGCGAGCGGTCCGTGATCGAACGGGCGCCGCGTCCGATGGCGACCAGGCCGGACTGGACCAACTCCTTGATGCCGTAAGGCTCCAGCATCCGGAGCATGGCCTCCAGCTTGTCCGAGCTGCCGGTGGCCTCGATGGTCACCGCGTCCGGGGACACGTCGACCGTCTTGGCGCGGAACAGCTGGACGATCTCGACGATCTGCGACCGGGTCTCGTTGTCGGCGCGGACCTTCACCAGGACCAGTTCCCGCTGGATCGCAGCGGACTGGTCGAGTTCGACGATCTTGATCACGTTGACGAGCTTGTTGAGCTGCTTGGTGACCTGCTCCAGCGGGAGGTCCTCGACGTTGACCACGATGGTCATCCGGGACACGTCCGGATGCTCGGTGGGGCCGACGGCGAGGGAGTCGATGTTGAAGCCCCGACGGGAGAACAGCGCGGCGATCCGGGCGAGCACGCCGGGCTTGTTCTCGACCAGGACGGAGAGGGTGTGCTTGGACATGGGTCGTGGGTTCCCTTGGTCGTTCCGGAAGGGGCTCAGTCGAGGTCGTCGCCGAAGTCGGGGCGCACCCCGCGGGCGAACTGGATCTCGTCGTTGCTGGTGCCGGCCGCGACCATCGGCCAGACCATGGCGTCCTGGTGGACGATGAAGTCGATGACCACCGGGCGGTCGTTGATCGCCATCGCCTGCTCGATGACCGCGTCGAGGTCCTCGGGGCGCTCGCAGCGCAGGCCGACGCAGCCCATCGCCTCGGAGAGCAGGACGAAGTCGGGGATCCGGGTGCCCTGGGCCGGCGGCTCGATGCCGTCGTGGCCGGGGCCGGAGTGCAGCACGGTGTTGGAGTAGCGCTGGTTGTAGAACAGCGTCTGCCACTGCCGGACCATGCCCAGGGAGCCGTTGTTGATGACCGCGACCTTGATCGGGATGTCGTTCAGGGCGCAGGTGACCAGCTCCTGGTTGGTCATCTGGAAGCAGCCGTCGCCGTCGATCGCCCAGACCGCGCTCTCCGGGCGGCCCGCCTTGGCGCCCATCGCGGCCGGCACGGCGTAGCCCATGGTCCCCGCGCCGCCGGAGTTGAGCCAGGTGCCCGGCTTCTCGAAGCGGATGAACTGCGAGCTCCACATCTGGTGCTGGCCGACGCCCGCGGCGTAGATGGCGTCCGGGCCGACCAGCCGGCCGATCCGCTCGATGACCTGCTGCGGGGAGAGCTGGCCGCCCGCCGCGGGCTCGTAGCCCAGCGGGTAGGTCCGCTTCCACTCGTCGAGCCGCTCCCACCATTCGCTGTAGTCGCCCTTGTGGCCGGCGTCGAACTCGGCCTGGACGGCGACGATCAGGTCGGCCAGCACCTCACGGGCGTCGCCGACGATCGGCACGTCGGCCGGGCGGTTCTTGCCGATCTCCGCCGGGTCGATGTCGGCGTGGACGACCTTGGCGTACGGCGCGAAGCTGTCCAGCTTGCCGGTGACCCGGTCGTCGAAGCGGGCGCCGAGGGTGAAGAGCAGGTCCGCCTTCTGCAGCGCGGTGACGGCCGGGACCGAGCCGTGCATGCCGGGCATGCCCAGGTGCTGCGGGTGGCTGTCCGGGAAGGCGCCGAGCGCCATCAGGGTGGTGACCACCGGGGCGCCGGTCAGCTCGGCGAGGATCCGCAGCTCGGCGGTGGCGCCGGCCTTGATGACGCCGCCGCCGACGTACAGGACCGGGCGCTTGGCGGTGACCAGCAGCTTCGCGGCCTCGCGGATCTGCTTGGCGTGCGGCTTGGTCACCGGGCGGTAGCCGGGCAGCGAGGTCTCGACCGGCCAGCGGAAGGTGGTGGTGGCCTGCAGGGCGTCCTTGGCGATGTCGACCAGGACCGGGCCGGGGCGGCCGGTGGCGGCGATGTGGAACGCCTCGGCGATCACCCGGGGGATCTCGGCCGGGTCGGTGACCAGGTAGTTGTGCTTGGTGATCGGCATGGTGATGCCGCAGATGTCCGCCTCCTGGAAGGCGTCCGTGCCGATCGCCTGGGAGGCCACCTGGCCGGTGATCGCGACGATCGGCACCGAGTCCATGTACGCGTCGGCGATCGGGGTGACCAGGTTGGTGGCACCCGGGCCGGAGGTCGCCATGCAGACGCCGACCCGGCCGGTGGCCTGCGCGTACCCGGTGGCGGCGTGACCGGCGCCCTGCTCGTGGCGGACGAGGATGTGACGCACCTTGGTGGAGTCCATCAGCGGGTCGTACGCGGGAAGGATGGCCCCGCCGGGGATGCCGAAGACGGTGTCCGCACCGACGGCCTCCAGCGAGCGGATGAGCGACTGGGCGCCGGTCATGGTCTCGACGACGTGCTGCGGAGCGGGAGCGTGGGCGGCCGGGGTGTCCCCGCGGCGGGGGGCTGCGGCGTGCTCAGTCATCTGCCTGTCTCTTCTCGGTTCTGGCCGGCCCGGTGGTTGCGGGCCCCGGGGGGTCGAGGGGTGGGGTCCCGCTTGCGGGCCGATCGCCGGCTCTGCCCCAATCGTCCCTTTCGCGGGGCCACGGGGCCAGGGGTCTTGCAGTGGTGGAACGGCGTCGGTGCAACAAAAAACCCCTCGTGCCCAAGGGCATGCGAGGGGTGGCGCGTCGGTCTGTCACGAGCGGGGCATGGCCCGCTCAGCCGACGCGCCCGCCAAGTACGAGAATTCGGGTGCGCATGGCAACGACCTTCCTCCCGTCAAGGCCCGACTGTCAAGCAGGTGGGATGACAGTCTCGCCATGCGGACCCGTTCCCGGGCCCGCCACGGCCGGATGTTCGGGCAGGTCGGAGGGGCTGCGGTGAGCTGCGACACGTCCCCTTCCGCCCTCCGCGCGCCCACTCGTCCGAGTGTCCGCGGTCAGGTACACCCGCCGGACCGGCGGCGGGCCGGGCGGCCTCGGCACCGGGTAGACGCGGCGGGCCAGCGCGCGCCGCAGCCGGGCCTCCTCCAGCGGTGCGGAGAAGGCCGAGCCCTGCACCTGGCGGCAGCCCAACTCCTGCAGCACCGCCACCTGGCGGGGCAGGTCGACGCCCTCGGCTCCGGTGACCAGTCCGAGGTCCCGGCCGAGCCGCAGGGCGTGCCCGGCGAGCGTGCGGGCGAGCACGGAGTCGCCCAGGTCGTGGACCAGCGAGCGGTCCAGCTTGAGGCCGTCGAAGGGCAGCCGGGCGAGCGCGCCGAGCGAGCCGCCGCCGGCCCCGAAGCCGGCCAGCGCGGTGGAGACGCCGAGCCGACGCAGCGCGGCGAGCCGGCGGCCGAGTTCGTCGGCCAGCTCGTCCGGGCCCATCCGGGCCACCTCGACGATCAGTTGGCCGCCCGGCAGCCCGCTGTCGCGCAGCGCGGCGGCCACCGTCTCGTACAGGCCGGGCGCGCAGAGCCGCTCGGCGGAGAGCCGGACCGAGACCGGGACCGGCGGCGGGTCCGGACGGCCGCGGGCGGGCAGGGCGCGGCGCAGCGCGGCGGCGGTGACCGCCTCGCGGACCAGCCAGCGGGAGAACCGGGCGGCGGCGTCGCGGTGTTCGGTGGAGCGCAGGAACTCGGCGGGGGTGAGCAGCAGCCCCTCGGCGGAGCGCCAGCGGGCCTGCGCCTCGACGGCGGTGACCGCTCCGCTCGCGAGGTCCACCACCGGCTGGTGGAGCAGGGCGAAGCCGCCCTCCCGGACGGCCGCCCGCAGCCGCTCGTCCAGTTCGGTGCGGCGCTCCAGGTCGGCGCGCATGGCCGGGCTGTAGAGCATCACCCGGCCCTTGCCCTCGGACTTGGCGCGGTACATCGCGAGGTCGGCGTTGCGCATCAGCTCGTCGGCGGCGGCGCGCGGATCGGCGGCCGGGCCGCGTTCGGGGCTGCCGAAGGCGATGCCGATGCTGGCGGCGACGCTGAGTTCGCTGCCGCCGATCCAGTACGGCTCGGAGAGCGCGGTGCGCAGCCGGTCGGCGAGTTCCTGGACCTGGAGACGGCCGAGCGGGCCGCAGACCAGCGCGGCGAACTCGTCGCCGCCGAACCGGGCGACGGTGTCGCCGCAGCGCACGGCGCCCTGGAGCCGGCGGGCGGCCTGGACGAGCAGTTCGTCGCCGACCTGGTGGCCGGCGGTGTCGTTGACCGCCTTGAAGCCGTCCAGGTCGAGGAAGAGCACGGCGACCCCGGCACCGGCCTCGTCCTGCGGACCGCGGATGGCCAGCGCGGTGCGCAGCCGCTGGGTGAACAGCGCCCGGTTGGGCAGGTCGGTGAGCGGGTCGTGGAACGCGTTGTGCTGCAACTGGGCCTGGAGCATGACGCGTTCGGTGACGTCGCGGCTGTTCAGGATGAGGCCGTCGCGGTACCGGTCGACGGTCGACTCGACGTGCAGCCACTCGCCGGCGCCGGAGCCGATCCGGCACTCCACCCGGGCTGCGGGCAGCGGCTCGCCGCCCGGGTCGCGATGGGCGGCGAGCCGGCCGCGGGCCAGGAAGCGGCGGACCTCCAGCAGCACCCGGTCGACGTCCTCGGGGTGGATGAGGTCGAGCAGGTTGCCGCCGACCAGCTCCTCCGGATCGCGCCCGTAGACGCCGAGCGCGGCCGGCGAGACGTAGGAGAGCACGCCGTTGGCACCGGCGATCATGATGACGTCGCTGGAGCCCTGCACCAGGGAGCGGAAGTGCGCCTCCTTGTGGGCGAGTTCCTGGGCCAGCGAGAGGTTGTCGAGCAGCATGATGCCCTGCCGCAGGATCAGCGCGAGGCCGACGGTGCAGGCGGCCGAGGCCACCACCCGGTCGAGCGAGCGCCCGCCGAGGGCGTTGTAGAGGATCCCGGCGGTGCAGACGGCGGCGGCCGCGTACGGGGTGAGCGCGCTGAAGGTGGTGGCCACCCGGCGGCGCGGCAGCCCGCCGACCGCGGGGTGCTCGCGCAGCGGGCGGCGCCAGCGCGGGGACCACGGCGCCCAGGCGAGCAGCAGACTGCCCGCGAACCAGCCGGCGTCCAGCAGTTCGCCGGAGTGGTAGCTGCTGCGCAGCTCGGGCGAGGTGAACAGGGCGTCGCAGAGCACCGTGACGGCGAGGCCGACCATGGCGGTGTGGACGGCGGCCCGGTTGCCGTCCCGGCCGCCGAAGCGCAGGCCGACGACCAGCGAGACGAGCAGGATGTCCAGCACCGGGTAGGCCAGGTTGAGCGCGAGCCGCAGCGGGGAGCCGGCCTCGCCGGCGGCGGTGCGGCCGAGCGCGAGGCTCCAGCTGAGGGTGAACAGCGAGCCGGCCACCAGCCAGCCGTCGAGCAGCAGGCAGAGCCAGCCCGCGGCGCTGCGCGGGCGCTGGGCGAGTACCAGGACGCCGGTGATGGCGAGCGGGGCGAAGAGCAGGAAGGCGTACTCGGCGAGCGAGTTCGGCGGCAGCGGGGTGCGTTCGACCAGCTCGTACCAGCCCCAGGTGCCGTTGCCGAACGCGACCATGAGCGAGGAGAGGCCGAACAGCAGCCAGGCCGGGCGGGCGTGGCCGCCGACCGTGCAGCCGTAGGCGAGGCAGGAGAGCGCGGCGGCGAGGGCGGCGGCGGCCAGGCCGAAGTCGCCCATGAAGACGGCGATCCGGCGCGATCCCCAGCCGAAGGCCGCGCCGAGCGTGTAGGCGAGGCAGAGCACGCCCAGCACGGCCCCGGGCAGCTTGCGGCTGTAGAGCGCCCGGCGCAGCGCCCCGGGTCTGCCGCGCCGGGCCGCCGGTGGGGCCGGTGCGTGGACGGCGTGCCGGGACGCGCCGCGCGGGGGCGGGCCCGACGGGAGCGGGACGCCGACGGGCGCACCGGTCACCGGCGGACCGCTCACGGGCGGCGGTCCGCCCACGAGCAGGTCGGTGTCCGGCGCCTCCGGCCGTCCGGCTCCGGGCAGCACCGCGTCGGTGGAGCTCACTCGGCCTCTCCCCCTCCGGCCCGGGACCTCGCGCCCCGGTCACGGACCACCGGCCGCGCGCCTGGTGGCCGTGCGCGGTGACCTGGCGCCCCGTCAGGGCGGTGGCCCAGGGGGCGGGGGGCCTGCCGGCCGTCCCGCCACACCGATGTTCCCGTTCGGGACCCTACACCACTTTGGTCACTCAATGACACGCACACTCAACTTAGAGTAATGGCCTCCGGGTGGGGAATTACGCCCGATTCCACCGGAACGGGCCGGTTGGCGGGGGCGCGCGGGCGGGGGCTCACGCGGCGCGCACGGGAGCACGGGGCGGCGCCCGGGCGGTACCGGCCGGGCCGGCGACGGGGCGGCCGGGGCCGCGACGGCGGACGGGCGGGCGCCGGGCGGCGGCGCTCAGCCGGCGGCCGGCGCCAGATCCTCCGGGAACAGCCGCAAACGGTGGGCCAGCGCGGCGGCTTCGACCCGGCCGCCCACCGCGAGCTTGCCGAGGATGTTGGAGACGTGCACGCTCGCCGTCTTCGGCGAGATGTACAGCTCCTCGGCGATCTGCCGGTTGGTGCGCCCCCGCGCGAGCAATCGGAGCACGTCCCGCTCACGGGGGGTGAGGCCGAAGGACCCCCCGGCCGGCGGCGCCGCGGACGGTGCGGGACGGCCCGCGACGAGCGTCAGGCCCGCCCGCTCGGCCAGCGCGTCGATCTCGGCCCGCAGCCCGGCGTCGCCCCGCGCGGAGGCCAGTTCCCGCGCCTCGCGCAGCAGTCCGGCCCCGGCCTCACGGCGCCCGGCCAGCACCTCGGCCTCGCCGGCCCGCAGCAGCGCGAGCGCCAGCGGGTGCGGCAGCCCGGTCCGGCGCAGCCACTCGATCGCGGCGGCCCAGTGCGCCGGGGTGTCCGCCCCCTCGGCCCGGGCCAGTTCGCCCTCCAGCAGCCGGGCCCAGCCGTGGTGCAGCGGCGCCGCCGGGTGCAGCCCGGCCGCCGCCCCGGCGATCCGGGCCAGCACCGCGGCCCGGCCCGGCCCGGCCTGCGGCAGGCCCCGGCTGTCGGCCTCGACGCCCGCGCCGTCGACCAGCAGCGGGTAGTAGTCGGCCAGGTAGCCGCGCGGGACCTCCTCCACGAGGGCGGCGAGCAGTTCGGCGCGGGCCTCCAGCGGGCGGCCCGCCAGGGCGGCGATCCGTACCGCGAGCCGGCTGATCGGCACCGAGTGCTGGATCTGGCCGACCCGGTTGGCGGCCCGGGCCCCGGCGAGCAGCGCGGTGGCGCCGGCCAGGTCGCCGCGGAGCAGGGCGAGGTCGCCGCGCAGCCGGTCCAGGAACTCGGCGTGGGTGCCGGTCGGGCTGGTCAGGTCCCCCTCGGCGAGCACCAGTTCGGCCTCGTCGATCCGCCCGAGGTCCAGCAGCGCCTCGGCGAGGTTGCCGGTCAGGATGGCGCCGATGTTGCGCTGCAGGCCGTTGCGGCGGGCCGAGTCCAGCCCCTCGCGGGCCAGCGCCACGGCCTCCTCCGGCCGGCCGAGGCCGCGCTGCACCGAGGCCAGGTTGTTGAGACCGCGCAGCAGCAGGTCCGTGGCGCCGAGCCGGCGGGTGGCTTCGACCGCCGCGGCCAGCTGGGCCACGCCGGCCTCCGGGTCGGTGTCCAGGTCGTTGCGCAGCCCGCCGAGCGTCATCAGGGCGTGCTGCTCGACCGTGTGCGCCCCCACCTCGCGGGCGATCCGGGCGGCCCGTTCGGCGAGCGCGATCAGCTCGGGGCGGGAGTTGGAGAGCATCCCGGCGCCGGCCCCGAGAGCGAACACCTCGGCCTGCACGGCGGACGGCGGCAACGGCTCGACCAGCCGGTGCGCGTAGGCGATCTCCGCCTCGTCGCCGGAGCGGCGCAGATGGCCGAGCATCCGGGCGCGGTTGATCCGGAACCAGGCGGCGCGGGCCGGGTGCTCGGTCTCGTCGACGAGCTGGAGCGCCCGCTTCGCCAGGCTCAGCCCGCGCTCCCGGTCCCCGCTGCGGCGGGCCGCGACCACCGCCTCGGCCAGCACGTCGATCAGGCAGAGCCGGTCGCAGTCCTCGTCGTGCCGGTCGTCGTCGCAGGAGCACGGCGGGTAGGTCTCGGCCCAGTCGTACGGGCGCAGGGTGCCGGCCAGCTGCTCGGCGGGGACCTCGTCCCACAGCTCCAGGGCCCGTTCCAGCATGCGCAGTTGCTCGGCGAAGGCGTTGCGGCGGCGGGCCGCCCGGGCGGCGTCCAGCGCGGTCGGCAGGGCCCGGACCGGGTCGTGCGCGTGGTACCAGTAGTTGGCCAGCCGGGCCGGGCGGGCGTCGGCGCCGACCAGCTGCGGCTCGGCCTCCAGGGCCTCGGCGAACCGGCGGTTGATCCGGTGCCGCTCGCCGGGCAGCAGGTCGTCCGAGACGGCCTCGCGGACCAGCGCGTGCCGGAACCGGTAGCCGTCACCGTCGGGGTCCGGGCGCAGGATGTTGGCGCCGACCGCGGCGCGCAGCGAGGCGATCAGCTGCTCCTCGTCCTCCAGGACGGCGGCGAGCAGGGCGTGTTCGACGCAGGACCCGCCCTCGGCGGCGATCCGTAGGACCCGCTGGGTCTCCTCGTCCAGCGCCTCGACCCGCACCAGCAGGATGTCCCGCAGGGAGTCGGTGAGCCCGGCCGAACCGCCCTCCCGCAGGGCGGTGGCCAGTTCCTCGACGAAGAACGGATTGCCCTCCGAGCGGCGGTGGACCCGCTCGACCAGCTGCCGGTCGGGCACGGCGGTGCCGAGGATGCCGGCCAGCTGCGCGGCCACCTCGCCGGGGCCGAACCGCTCCAGCTCCAGCCGGCGGACGGTGCGCAGCCGCTCCAGCTCGGCCAGGAAGGGCCGCAGCGGGTGGCGGCGGTGCAGGTCGTCGCTGCGGTAGGTGGCGACCAGCAGGACGCGGGCCCGGTGCAGGGTGCGGACCAGGTAGGCGAGCAGCTCCCGGGTGGAGCGGTCGGACCAGTGCAGATCCTCGACGGCGAGCACGAAAGTACGGTCCGTGCCGAGTCGTTCGAACAGCCTCGTGGTGTGCTCGAACAGCCGGGCCCGGCCGTACTCGTCGTTGGGTTCGCCGTCGGCCTCGCCGAAGTCGGGCAGCAGCCGGGCGAGATGGCCCTCCATCCCGGCGGCGGCGTGCTCCAGGTCGGTGCCCAGACAGCGGTGCAGCCGGCGCAGCGCGGTGGCCAGCGGCGCGTACGGCAGTCCTTCGGCGCCGATCTCCAGACAGCCGCCGTCGGTGGTGAGCACGCCCCGGTCGTCGGCGCGGCGGAGGAACTCCTCCAGCAGCCGGGTCTTGCCGACGCCCGCCTCGCCGCCGATCAGCACGGTCTGCGGCTCGCCGTGCCCGGCCCGGTGCAGCGCGTCCATCAGGTCGGTGAGCTCCGGATCGCGGCCGACGAAGACGGGACTCACCGAGGTCTGCTGCATGGAGGCGAGCATGCCACAGAGGCCCGGCCGGCTCCGAGGGGTTATCGCGCCCGGCGAACGCCCCGAGAGGCCCGGCGAACGCGCTGCGAGGCCCGGCAGAAGCCCGGAGGGGGAGGCGCACCCCCGTGCCGCCTCCCCCTCCGTTGCCCGCTCGGCACCCGGGTGCCGGTCCGTCAGCATTCGCCGGGACGCACGGCGCGCCGCCGGGTGCGCCGGCCGGCGCTCGGCCGCCGGCCCGCGCGCTCGGCGGTCCGCGCCGCCCGGACCAGCCGCTGGTGCTCGGCCTCGGCCCGGAGCTCCCGCCCCTGCTGCTTGATGAGCTCGTACTCGATCACGGTGGTTCCCCTCGTGGGTTCTTCGTCTCTTCCTTCTACTGAGGAGAGACTCCTCCCCCAGGGGGGTGGCCGGCATCGGCAGGCTTGCGGATCTTCCGGGGCGCGATCTCCTTAGGGACCCGGCCACGGGGACGACGAAGGCCCGGCCCCACCCCTGGCAGGGGGTAAGACCGGGCCTCGGACGGGCCTCTGACGACTAAGGGGGCCTTAGACCGCCTTAGACACCTTGGAAACTCAGGCGGAGACGCCCAGCTTCTCCAGGATCAGATCCTTCACGCGGGCCGCGTCGGCCTGACCGCGGGTGGCCTTCATGACCGCGCCGACCAGCGCGCCGACCGCGGCGACCTTGCCGTCACGGATCTTGGCGGCGATCGCCTCGTTCTCGGCGATGGCCTGGTCGACCGCGGCGCCCAGCGCGGAGTCGTCCGAGACGACGGCCAGGCCGCGCTTCTCGACGATCTCGTCCGGCTCGCCCTCGCCGGCCAGCACGCCCTCGATGACCTGGCGGGCCAGCTTGTCGTTCAGCTTGCCCTCGGCGACCAGCGCGGTGACCCGGGCGACCTGCGCCGGGGTGATCGGCTGCTCGGCCAGCTCGGTGCCGGTCTCGTTGGCCCGGCGGGCCAGCTCGCCCATCCACCACTTGCGGGCCTGGTCGGCCGGGGCGCCGGCGGCGATGGTCTCCTGGATCGGCTCGACGGCACCGGCGTTCAGCACCGACTGCATGTCCTTGTCCGACAGGCCCCACTCGGCCTGCAGCCGGGCCCGGCGCACCCGGGGCAGCTCGGGCAGCGCGGCACGCAGCTCCTCGACCCACGCGCGGGCCGGGGCGATCGGCACCAGGTCCGGCTCCGGGAAGTACCGGTAGTCCTCGGCGTTGTCCTTGATCCGGCCGGAGGTGGTGGAGCCGTCCTCCTCGTGGAAGTGCCGGGTCTCCTGGACGATCGTGCCGCCGTCGGTCAGCACCGTGGCGTGCCGCTGGATCTCGAACCGGGCGGCCCGCTCGACGCTGCGCAGCGAGTTGACGTTCTTGGTCTCCGAGCGGGTGCCGAAGGTCTCGGTGCCGTTCGGGCGCAGCGACAGGTTGACGTCGCAGCGCATCTGGCCCTTGTCCATCCGGGCCTCGGAGACGCCCAGCGAGCGGATCACCTCGCGCAGCTCGGCGACGTACGCGCGGGCGACCTCGGGGGCCCGCTCGCCGGCGCCGGTGATCGGCTTGGTGACGATCTCGATCAGCGGGATGCCGGCCCGGTTGTAGTCCAGCAGCGAGTGCGTGGCGCCGTGGATGCGGCCGGTCGCGCCGCCGACGTGGCTGGACTTGCCGGTGTCCTCCTCCATGTGGGCGCGCTCGATCTCCACGCGGAAGGTCGAGCCGTCCTCCAGCTGCACGTCGAGGTAGCCGTTGAAGGCGATCGGCTCGTCGTACTGCGAGGTCTGGAAGTTCTTCGGCATGTCCGGGTAGAAGTAGTTCTTCCGCGCGAACCGGCACCACTCGGCGATCTCGCAGTTCAGCGCCAGGCCGATCTTGACGGCCGACTCCACGCCCACCGCGTTGACCACCGGCAGCGAGCCCGGCAGCCCCAGGCAGGTCGGGCAGACCTGGCTGTTCGGCTCGGCACCCAGCTCGGTCGAACAACCGCAGAACATCTTGGTCTTGGTACCCAGCTCGACGTGGACCTCCAGGCCCATCACCGGGTCGTACGACGCGAGAGCGTCCTCGTAGGAGACCAGGTTCTTGACGCTCACAGCGTCCCCTTCACTCAAAAGTCTTCGGTGGTGCGGGCGCCCGGCCCGTACCCCTCCGTACGGCGGGTACGGGCCGGGGCCCCACGGCTGGGTCAGCCCAGCAGGACGTCGTCGTCGCCGAGGCGGCGCAGCTCGCGCACCAGCAGGGCGGTGCCGGTGACCAGGGCGGCGGCGCCGATCAGGGCGTTGACGAGCTTGAGGGTGTCGCTCTCGTCGCGGGCCTTGCGCACGTCCTTGACGATGGAGATCGCGCCGAACGTGCTGGTCCCGATGGACAGCCACAGCCCGGGCTTCGAGTGCTTGAAGCCCTTGGCCTTCTCGATCTTGCTCACAGTGCCGGTGCCTCCTCCAGCAGGGTGTGCCCCCACTTGTCGTTGAGTGCGGCCTCGACGGCGCCGCCCACGCGGTACAGGCGGTCGTCCGCCATCGCGGGTGCGATGATCTGCAGGCCGACCGGGAGATTGTCCTCCGGGGCCAGGCCGCAGGGCAGCGACATGGCCGCGTTGCCCGCCAGGTTGGACGGAATCGTGCAGAGGTCGGCCAGATACATCGCCATCGGGTCGTCGGCGCGCTCGCCGATCGGGAAGGCGGTGGTCGGGGTGGTCGGCGAGACCAGGACGTCCACGCCGGCGAAGGCCGCGTCGAAGTCGCGGGAGATCAGCGTGCGCACCTTCTGGGCCGAGCCGTAGTAGGCGTCGTAGTAGCCCGAGGAGAGCGCGTAGGTGCCGAGGATGATGCGGCGCTTGACCTCGGGGCCGAAGCCGGCCTCACGGGTCAGCGCGGTGACGTCCTCGGCGGAGCGGGTGCCGTCGTCGCCGACCCGCAGGCCGTAGCGCATCGCGTCGAACCGGGCCAGGTTGGACGAGGCCTCGCTGGGCGCGATCAGGTAGTACGCGGGCAGCGCCAGGGTGAACGACGGGCAGGAGACCTCGACGACCTCGGCGCCCAGCTCGCGCAGCAGCTCCACCGACTCGTTGAAGCGCTGCATGACGCCGGCCTGGTAGCCCTCGCCCGCGAACTCCTTCACCACGCCGATCCGCATGCCCCGGACATCGCGCATCCGCGCCGCCTCGACCACGGCCGGGACCGGCGCGTCGATCGAGGTGGAGTCCAGCGGGTCGTGGCCGGCGATGGCCTCGTGCAGCAGCGCCGCGTCCAGCACGGTGCGGGCGCACGGGCCGCCCTGGTCCAGGCTGCTGGAGAAGGCCACCAGGCCGTAGCGGGAGACCGAGCCGTAGGTCGGCTTCACGCCGACGGTGCCGGTGACGGCGCCGGGCTGGCGGATCGAGCCGCCCGTGTCGGTGCCGATCGCCAGCGGGGCCTCGAAGGCGGCCAGCGCGGCCGCCGAGCCGCCGCCGGAGCCGCCGGGGATCCGGGAGAGGTCCCACGGGTTGCCGGTGGTGCCGTAGGCGGAGTTCTCGGTGGAGGAGCCCATCGCGAACTCGTCCATGTTGGTCTTGCCGAGGATGACGACGCCGGCGTCCTTGAGCCGCGAGGTCAGGGTGGCGTCGTACGGCGGGATCCAGCCTTCGAGGATCTTCGAGCCGCAGGTGGTCGGCACGCCCTTGGTGGTGAAGACGTCCTTCAGCGCCAGCGGGACACCGGCCAGCGGGCCCAGCTCCTCGCCCTTGGCGCGCTTGTCGTCGACGGCCCGGGCCGCGCTCAGCGCGCCCTCGGTGTCGACGTGCAGGAAGGCGTTGACCTTCTGGTCGACGGCCTCGATGCGGTCCAGGTGCGCCTGCGCGACCTCGACGGCGGAGACCTCGCCCTTGGCGATGGCGGTGGCCGTCTCGGCGGCCGTGTAACGGATCAGGTCGGTCATCTCGGTCAGTCCTCCCCGAGGATCTGGGGAACGCGGAAACGCTGCTCCTCGGCGGCCGGGGCGCCGGCCAGCGCCTGCTCCGGGGTGAGCGACGGCCGGACCTCGTCCGCGCGCATGACGTTGGTCAGCGGCAGCGGGTGGGAGGTGGGCGGGACGTCCTGTCCGGCGACCTCGGAAACGCGGGCGACCGCGCCGATGATCACGTCGAGCTGCTCGGCGAAGTGGTCCAGCTCTTCGGCCTGCAACTCAAGACGCGACAGCCGAGCGAGGTGGGCGACCTCCTCGCGCGTGATGCCAGGCATGCAGCGATCCTCAGGGTGAGTTCTGGTGAGGCCCGGATCCGCCTTCCGGCGGCCCGGGCCCGGGCCGGGAGCGGCCGGTCCGGCGCTCCCGTCCTCGTGGTCTGTGGCCCCATCCTATGGGGCGCGGCCCGGCCACCGGCCAACGACCAGCGGCGGTCCGGGGTCACCCCCGCCGCACGGGGCCGCGCGCGGCCGCCCAGGGCGGCTCCACCGCCGGGTCACGGCCGCTCCACGGCCGCTCCGGTGCCGGTCCGATGCCGTTCTACTGCGGGCGGGTCGGCGCCCAGCTCTGCTGCTTGGGCACCTGGACCTCCACCGCGGCGGCCTGCACCGCCTGGACCACCGGCGGCAGCGCGGGCTTGGCCACCGGCGGCAGCCGGTCGGCGGAGGCGGCGGCGAACCGCTCCACCGGCGGGGCGCCGGTGCGGTGCACCCGCAGCCAGGCGGTGGCCTGCTCGGCCGGCAGCGCCGCGGAGACCAGCCAGCCCTGCACCGCGTCCACGCCCATGCAGTTCAGCCGCTCCCAGGTCTCGTCGTCCTCGACGCCCTCGGCGACCACGGTCAGGCCGAGCGAGTGGGCCAGCTCGACCGAGCAGCGGACCACCGCCGCGTCGTGGTCGTCGGCGACCATCCGGGAGACGAAGGAGCGGTCGATCTTCAGCTCGCCGACCGGCAGGCTGCGCAGCCGCACCAGCGAGGAGTGGCCGGTCCCGAAGTCGTCCAGGGACATCCCGACCCCGTAGCCGCGCAGTTCGGCGAGGGTGTCGGCGGCCCGCCGGGAGTCGTCCAGCAGCAGCCGCTCGGTGATCTCCAGCTGGAGCGCGTGGGCCGGCACCTGGTGGCGCACGAGGTGGCCGGCGACCCGCTGGGCGAAGCCGGGGTTGAGCACGTCGCGCGGTGAGACGTTCACCGCGACCTGCACCTGCAGGCCCTGCTCGCGCCAGTGGGCGAGCTGGCCGACGGCGGCCTCCAGCACGTAGTCGGTCAGCCGGGGCATCAGCCCGCTGGACTCGGCGAGGCCGACGAACTCGTCCGGCGAGACCCGGCCCTGGCCCGGGCGCTCCCAGCGCAGCAGCGCCTCCAGTCCGACCACCCGGCCGTCG
This sequence comes from Kitasatospora sp. NPDC057965, assembly GCF_042887135.1. NCBI lineage: Bacteria > Bacillati > Actinomycetota > Actinomycetes > Kitasatosporales > Streptomycetaceae > Kitasatospora > Kitasatospora sp. NPDC057965. The sequence goes on along the minus strand of NZ_JBHVPZ010000019.1, from coordinate 166,677 downwards.
AAGGCCACCTTGGGCTGGTAGTGCAGTTGCACCTCGCCGGTCTCCAGGGCCCGCCGCAGGTCGCCCAGCAGTCCGATCCGGTACGGGGTGTCGGCGTCCTGCGCCTCGTGGTACTGCTCGACCGAGGTGCGTCCGCGCTGTGCGTGGCCCATCGCGACGTCGGCGCGGCGCAGCAGCGACTCGGCGTCCTGGGCGTGCCGGGGGAAGACGCAGACGCCCGCGCTGGCCTCCAGGACGAGCAGCAGCCCGTCCAGCCGGATCGGCGCGGCCAGTTCGGCGATCAGCGCCTTGGCCACCTTCTCCAGCGAGTCCGGGCAGCCGATGCCGGGCAGCAGCACGGCGAACTCGTCGCCGCCCATCCGGGCCACCATCGGCCGGCCGCGGTAGTGCCGGGGCAGTCCGGCGAAGACGTCGTCGATGGACTCGCGGGTGGCGCTGCCGGCCGCCCCGCCGGAGCGCAGGGCCCGGTGCAGCCGGCGGGCGATGTGGACGAGCAGCCGGTCGCCGGCGGTGTGGCCGAGGGTGTCGTTGAGCGACCGGAAGCGGTCGAGGTCGAGCAGGATCAGCCCGACGCTGTACCCCTCGGAGTGCTCGGCGATGGCCTCCTGGGCGGCGAGGAGTAACGCCTGGCGGTTGGGCAGATCGGTCAGCGGATCGGTCAGCTGGTCGCGGGCCCGGTCGCGGGCGATCCGCCAGGCGGCGACCAGGACGGCCAGCGGCACCGCGAACAGCGGCAGCAGTTCGGCCTCGTAGCGGTAGACCAGCACGGCCAGCGGGATCAGCGGCGCCGCGCCGGCCAGCAGCACGCCGAGCAGCAGGACGGCCCCCGCCACCCCGTGCGGCGGGCGTGTGGGCGCGCCGCCGGTCGTACGATCCATAAGCCCTGTCCTCCGTCGGGCCCGCCCCGTCGGGCCGCCTAGCGGTGAGGCACCGTACCGGTACCGGCAGCCTGCCGGGCACGGAGCGACCCCGCGGAGTCCGGCTCAGCCGGTCCCCCCACCCCTGCTGACACTCTGTTGCGCTCCAGGGTATGCGTGGCTTCACCCGACGGGCAGACTTTCAGACAACCGGACATACGCCACCGTGCCCGGTGCCGCACAGTGTCACGATGCCCGCTAACACTGTGCGGCACCCGATGACGTTGCATCAGGACGATAACAAGCCGGATTCGGGGCTTCCGCGCGCGGGTCAGTCCCCGGCGGGCTCCTCCCCCGGCTCCTCGGCGGACGCTTCGACGGATGCCGCGGCGGGCGCCTCGGTGGGCTCCCCGGCCGGCGCCTCCGCCTCCGCCTTCGTGGCGGCCTTCTTCCTCGCGGGCGCCTTCTTCACCGGCGCCTCCTCCGGCTCCGGCGGCAGCCCCAGGTGGACCCGGGCGGCGGCCGACCCCTGCTCCAGCAGGATCGCGAAGCCCTGGTCGTCCAGGACCGGCAGCCCGAGCTGCACGGCCTTGTCGTACTTGGACCCGGGGTTGTCGCCGGCGACCACGAAGTGGGTCTTCTTCGACACCGAGCCGGTCACCTTCGCGCCCCGCGAGGTCAGCGCCTCCTTGGCGCCGTCCCGGGTGTGCCCGGCCAGAGTGCCGGTGACGACGACCGTCAGGCCCTCCAGCGGACGCTCGCCCTCCTCCTCCGCGGCCTCCTCGGTGAAGCGGACGCCGGCGGCGCGCCACTTCTCGACGATCTCCCGGTGCCAGTCCACCTGGTACCACTCGATGATCGAGCGTGCGGTGCCCGCGCCGACGCCCTCGGTGGCGGCCAGCCGCTCCTCGCTCGCCGCGAAGATCGCGTCCAGGTCGCGGAACTCCCGGGCGAGGTCCTGGGCGGCCACCGGGCCGACGTGCCGGATCGAGAGGCCGTTGAGGAAGCGCCAGAGCGGGCGGTCCTTGGCCTTCTCGATGTTCTCCAGCATCAGCCCGGTGTTCTTCTTCGGCGCACCGGCGGTGGTGGCGAAGAAGAACACCTCCTTCTCCTCGCCGGTCTCGTCGTCGAGCTTCGGCATGCCGGTCTTCTGGTCACGCACCAGCACCTTGATCGGGAGCAGCTGCTCGACCGTCAGGCCGAAGATGTCGCCCTCGTTGCCCACCGGCGCCTCGGCGGGCTGCAGCGGCTGGGTCAGCGCGGTGGCCGCGACGTAGCCGAGCCCCTCGATGTCCAGCGCCGAGCGCCCGCCGAGGAAGGCGATCCGCTCCCGGATCTGGGCCGGGCAGAACCGGGCGTTGGGGCAGCGCAGGTCGATGTCGCCCTCGGCCATCGGCCGCAGCTCGCTGTCGCACTCGGGGCAGTGCGAGGGCATCACGAAGGCCTGCTCGGTGCCGTCCCGCAGGTCGTACACCGGGCCGAGGATCTCCGGGATCACGTCGCCGGCCTTGCGCAGCACCACGGTGTCGCCGAGCAGGACGTCCTTGGCCTTGACGACCTCCTGGTTGTGCAGGGTCGCGTACTGCACCATCGAGCCGGCCACCTTCACCGGCTCGGCCAGCACCGCGTACGGGGTGGCCCGGCCGGTGCGGCCGATGCCGACCTTGATCGCGGCCAGCTTCCCGGTGACCTCCTCCGGCGGGTACTTCCAGGCGATCGCCCAGCGCGGGGACTTCGAGGTGGAGCCGAGCCGGCCCTGCAGGGCGATCTCGTCCACCTTGACGACCACGCCGTCGATCTCGTGCTCGACCGAGTGCCGCTGCTCGCCGAAGTTCTTGATGAACTCCCGCACCTCGGCCAGCGTGCCGACCACCCGGTTGTGCCGCGCGGTCGGCAGGCCCCACTCGCGCAGCAGGTCGTAGGCGTGCGACTGGCAGTCGATGTCGAAGCCGGAACGCGCCCCGATGCCGTGCACCACCATGTGCAGCGGACGGGAGGCGGTGACCAGCGGGTCCTTCTGCCGCAGCGAGCCGGCGGCGGCGTTGCGCGGGTTCATGAACAACCGGATCATCGCCCGGGGCCGCTTGCCCTCCTTGGCGCGCTCCTCGTTCTCCACCCGGCGGCGCTCGTTCTCCTCCGCGAAGGAGGCGTTGAGCGCCTCGAAGGCCTCGGTCGGGAAGTAGACCTCGCCGCGGATCTCCACCAGCTCCGGGACGTTGTCGCCCTGGAGCCGGTGCGGGATCTCCTTGATGGTGCGGACGTTGGCGGTGATGTCCTCGCCGACCCGGCCGTCGCCGCGGGTCGCCGCCTGCACCAACTGGCCGTTCTCGTAGGTGAGGTTGACGGCCAGACCGTCCACCTTGAGCTCGCACAGGTAGTGGTACTCGATGCCGGCCAGCTCGGTGGCGACCCGCTCGGCCCAGGCGGCGAGCTCCTCGTCGTCCATCGCGTTGTCCAGGCTGAGCAGCCGCTCCCGGTGCTCGACCGGGGCGAACAGCAGGGTCGGCGCGCCGCCCACCCGCTGCGTGGGCGACTCCGGGGTGACCAGCGCCGGGTGCTCCGCCTCCAGCCCCTCCAGCTCGCGCATCAGCGCGTCGAACTCGGCGTCGCTGACGACCGGCGCGTCCTGCTCGTAGTAGCGGGCCCGGTGGTCGGTGATCTCGGCCGCCAGCTCCGCGTGCCGCTTGCGCACCTCCGCCGGAACGTCCTCCCAGCCCTCGACAGCCACCACCGCAAGCCCTCCGTCAATCTCTCATTCCGGGTTGTCCACCAGGCTCTGGGCCGCCTTCACGCTGAGTGACAACGCAGTACGGGCGTAGGACGGGGAGGCCCCGGCCAGCCCGCAGGTGGGCGTCACCAGCACACGGCGGCCCAGCAGCTCCGGGGCGAACCCGAGCCTGCGCCACAACGTCCTGACACCCTGGACACTACCGGCCGGGTCCGACATCGCCCTTGATTGAGCAGGGGCCTGGTCGGTGGAGGGAACGACACCGGCGAGGAGCACGGTGCCGGCCTCGACCGCCTCGCCGAGGTCGTCGTCCTCACGCTCGGTCAGCAGCGAGAAGTCCAGCGAGACACCGGCCACCCCGGCCCGGCGCAGCAGCGGCAGCGGCACCCGGGGGGCGCAGCAGTGCACCACGACGGGTGCGTCCAGGGCGCCGATCAGGTCCCGCAGCGCCTCCTCGGCGAGCTGGCGGTCGACCGCGCGCAGCCGCTGGAAGCCGCTGGCGGTCTTCACCTCGCCGGCCAGCACGGCGGGCAGCGAGGGCTCGTCGAGCTGGAGCACCACCTGCGCGCCGGGCACCCGCCGGCGGACCTCGGCGAGGTGGCGGCGCAGGCCCTCGGCCAGCGAGCCGGCGATGTCCCGGCAGGCGCCGGGGTCGGCGAGGGCCTTCTCGCCGTGCTTGAGCTCGACGGAGGCGGCCAGCGTCCACGGGCCGACCGCCTGCACCTTGAGCGCGCCGGTGTACCCCTGGGTGAACTCCTCCAGCGCGTCGAGGTCCTCGCCGAGCCAGGAGTGGGCGCGCCGGGTGTCCCGGCCGGGGCGGTCGGCGAACCGCCAGCCGCTCGGCTCGGTCTGCGCGAACAGCTCCACCAGCAGACCGGCGGAGCGCCCGATCATGTCGGCGCCGGGCCCGCGGGCGGGCAGCTCCGGGAGGAACGGGAGGTGCTCCAGCGCGCCGGTGGAGGTCTTGGCGGCCTCCCGGGCGTCGGTGCCGGGCAGCGAGCCGACGCCGGTGGCGGCGCCGACCAGGTCGGGGAAGGGGTGTCCGTTGCTCACCCGCCCGAGCCTAGTGCGCCGCCACCGTGCCGTTAGCGCCCCGGGCGGACGGTGATGTCGGTGATCTCCGCGTCCCGGGAGGCGTCCAGCGCGGCCAGGACCGCCTTCGCCACCGACTCGGGCTCGATCCACTGCCCGGCGTCGTACTGCTTGCCCTCCTGCTGGTGCACCTTGGCCTGCATCGCCGTGGCGGTGCGGCCCGGGTACACCGAGGTGACCCGCACGCCGTTGCCGTGCTCCTCCAGCCGCAGCGCGTCCGCGAGCGCCTTCAGCCCGTGCTTGCTCGCCGCGTACGCCGACCACTCGGCGCTCGCGCGCAGCCCGGCGCCGGAGTTCACGAACACCACGTGCCCCTTCACCAGCCGCACCGAGGGCAGCAGCAGCCGGGTCAGCTCGGCGGGGGCGACCAGGTTGACGTTCAGGGTGTCCTGCCAGGCCTTGACCGGCAGATCGCCGACCGGGCCCAGCTCGACCATGCCCGCCACGTGCAGCAGCGAGTCCAGCTCGACCGGCAGCGCCTGGTGCCCGAAGGCCCAGGACAGCTTGGCCGGGTCGCCGAGGTCGCCGACCAGGGTCCTGGCGCCGGGGAAGCGCTCGCGCAGTTCGGCGGCCCGGCGCGCGTCGCGGGCCAGCAGCCAGAGCTCGTCACCGCGCTCGGCGAGACGTTCGGCGAGGACGGCGCCGATGCCGGAGCCGGCGCCGGTGATCAGATGAGTGGCCATGGTCCCGATCCTCTCAGGCCTTCAGCTGCTCGAAGACCTGGGCCGGGGTGTCGGCGAAGGTGATCAGCTCGGCCAGCGGGCGCGGCAGGAAGCCCTCCGTGTCCATCCGCTCCAGCTGGGTGCGCAGGCCCGCGTAGAAGCCCTCGGTGTCCAGCACGACCACCGGCTTGTCGTGCAGCGCGTGCTTCTTGAGCTCCAGCACCTCGGTCACCTCGTCCAGCGTGCCCAGCCCGCCGACGAGGACGACGACCGCGTCCGCACGCGACAGCAGCAGCGCCTTGCGCTCCGCGAGGTCGGCGGTGACGACCAGCTCGTCGGCGCCCTCGTACGACTTGTGCTTCAGGAACTCGACGGAGATCCCGACCAGCTGCCCGCCGGCCCCCTTCACCCCGTCCGCCAGCTCCCCCATCAGCCCGGTGTTCGAGCCACCCCAGACCAGGGTGTGCCCGCCCTCCCCGAGGAGCCGGGCGAACTCGGCGGCGGGGGCGGAGTAACGGTCGTCGAGCGAGGCAGCGGAGCAGAAAACGCAGATATTCATAGTGGAATCCGGTCTATCACGCCCCGCCGCTCTCCTTCACCACCTTTGTTCCTCAGCCCTTGTACGGCACGAGCGCCGTCAGGCTCAGCGTGAACCCGAAGGGCTCCGGGATGTGGATCTCGTCGCCGAACTTCCGGTCGCTGCGGGTGTGGTACCGGTCGTGGTCGGGCTCGGAGAACAGCGTCACGGTGTGCTGGCGCGGGTCCACGATCAGGTAGAGCGGGACGCGCATCACGGCGTAGTCGTGCAGCTTGTCCATCCAGTCGTTGCCCGGGTTCGACGGCGAGACGATCTCGACGGCGATCAGCGCCTCGGCCGCCGGCGCCCGGTTGCCGGGCTCGGAGAGCACCTCCACCGGCAGGTAGGTGAGGTCCGGCTCACGCCCCTTGGAGACGTCCGGGCTGACGATCCTGGTGCGTTCGCCGGGGAGGTGCCCATCGGGGGCATGCCGCTCGAACTGCCCGCGCAACAACGCAAGGTTGAGCTGGTGCACGTTCGGCGGCGACGCCTGCATGATCAGCACGTCCCCGGACCACTCGATCCGGACGCCTTCCGGTGCGATCCGCTCCAGCTCCTCGACGAAGTCGCCGTACCGCTCGTAGAAGCTCATGCCACGCGCCCTCCGGGCAGCTCGCGACCGTCAGCCAAGCACCTGCCGCCCGTCATGGGCTCGCACGCACGGTTCGGCGCTGTCCCGCAGCGCGTCCAGCACGCGCACCGCGTACACCTCGGCCATGCGGTCGGCGACCTCACCCGGCGTGAGCCAGTCGACGGCGGTCGACTCCTCCGAGAGCCGCTCGCTCCCGCTCTCCGGGCGGCAGCGGAACACCAGGGCGACGATCCCACGGCTCACGTTCTTGTAGACACCGGTCAGCCGCTCCACGCCGACCTTGATCCCGGTCTCCTCGAACACCTCGCGGCGCACGCCGTCCTCGACGGCCTCCGCCACCTCCAGCACCCCGCCCGGAGGCTCCCACGTCCCGTTGTCGGCCCGCCGGATCGCCAGCACCCGGCCGTCCTCCCGCACCACCACCCCTGCGACGGACACCGAGTGGAGCGGCGTTGACTCGGACTTCCCGGCGCTGTTACTCATGGGCAGGAGAATAGGAGCCTTGAAGGGCCGTTCACGTCGAACCGGCGATGATCCGGTGAAACCGTCGAACGATGCTCCCGTGCCCGGCCCGGGCTCAGACGGTCACGGCCGGGCGCCGGGTGGTGGCGATGGTGGCGGAGCCGACGACGCGGGTGCCGTCGTAGAGCACCACGGCCTGGCCGGGGGCGATGCCGCGGGCCGGGGTGTCGAGGGTGACGTGGAGGGTGTCGTCGACGACCGAGGCGTCCACCGGGACCTCCTCGCCGTGGGCGCGCAGCTGGGCGGTGTAGCGGCCGTCGGCCAGCGGCTCGGTGCCGCACCAGCGGGGGCGGACGGCGGTGAGGGCGGTGACGTCCAGGCCCTCGACCGGGCCGACCGTCACGGTGTTGTTCACCGGGGAGATGTCGAGCACGTACCGCGGCTTGCCGTCGGCGGCCGGACGGCCGATCCGCAGGCCCTTGCGCTGGCCGATGGTGAAGCCGTACGCGCCGTCGTGCTCGCCGAGCTTGGTGCCGTCGACGTCCAGGATGTCGCCGGTGGCGGTGCCGAGGTGCTGGGCCAGGAAGCCCTGGGTGTCGCCGTCCGCGATGAAGCAGATGTCGTGGCTGTCCGGCTTCTTGGCGACGGCCAGGCCGCGCCGCTCGGCCTCCTCGCGGATGACGTCCTTGGTGGTGTCGCCGAGCGGGAAGAGCGAGTGGGCGAGCTGCTCGGCGTCGAGCACACCGAGGACGTAGGACTGGTCCTTGGCGGCGTCGACGGCGCGGTGCAGCTCGCGCGAACCGTCCGGGAGGTCGACGATCCGGGCGTAGTGGCCGGTGCAGACGGCGTCGAAGCCCAGCGCGATCGCCTTGTCCAGCAGCGCGGCGAACTTGATCTTCTCGTTGCAGCGCAGGCACGGGTTGGGGGTGCGGCCGGCCGCGTACTCGGCGACGAAGTCGTCGATGACGTCCTCGCGGAAGCGCTCGGCGAGGTCCCAGACGTAGAACGGGATGCCGATCACGTCGGCGGCGCGGCGCGCGTCCCGGGAGTCCTCGATGGTGCAGCAGCCGCGCGCGCCGGTCCGGAAGGACTGCGGGTTGCTGGAGAGCGCCAGGTGCACGCCGGTCACCTCGTGGCCGGCCTCGACGGCGCGGGCGGCGGCGACGGCGGAGTCCACCCCGCCGGACATCGCCGCGAGCACACGCAGGCGGCCGGTGGCGGACGGAGCGGTCGGGGCACCCGGGAAGTCAGTCATGATGAGTCCAAGCGTACGTGGTGCCGCCCGGCATTCCACCGGGGTTTCCCCGGTGCCCGGACCCTAGCGCCGGACGGCCGCGAGACCCGCGTTGCGGGCGCGCTGGACGGCCGGCGCGATGGCGTCGGTGAGGGCGGTGACATCGGCCCGGGTGGAGGTGTGGCCCAGCGAGAAGCGCAGCGAGGCGCGGGCCAGCAGCGGGTCGACGCCCATCGCCAGCAGCACGTGGCTGGGCTGCGGGACGCCGGCCGAGCAGGCCGAGCCGGTGGAGCACTCGATGCCCTGGGCGTCGAGCAGCATCAGCAGGGCGTCGCCCTCGCAGCCGGGGAAGGAGAAGTGCGCGTTGGCGGGCAGCCGCCCCTCCGCCGCCGGGTCGCCGTTGAGCACCGCGTCCGGGACGGCGGCCAGCACCGCCTCGACCAGCTCGTCGCGCAGCGCGCCCAGCGTGACGGCGTGCTCCGCGCGCCGCTCGACGGCGACGGCCGCCGCGGCGGCGAAGCCGGCGGCGCCCGGCGCGTCCAGGGTGCCGGAGCGCACGTCGCGCTCCTGGCCGCCGCCGTGCAGCAGCGGGACCGGCGCCGCGCCGCGCGACAGCAGCAGGGCGCCGATGCCGAACGGGCCGCCGATCTTGTGACCGGTGACGGTGAGCGCGGTGAGCCCGGAGTCGGCGAAGGAGACCGGGACCTGGCCGAGCGCCTGCACCGCGTCGGCGTGCATCGGGATGCCGTACTCGGCCGCCACCGCGGCGAGTTCGGCGACCGGCTGGACCGTGCCGACCTCGTTGTTGGCCCACATCACGGTGACCAGCGCGACCGAGGCCGGGTCGCGCTCGATCGCCTCGCGCAGCGCCGTCGGGTGGACCCGGCCGAGCGCGTCCACCGGCAGGTAGTCGACGGTGGCGCCCTCGTGCTCGGCGAGCCAGTGCACCGCGTCCAGCACCGCGTGGTGCTCGACCGGGCTGCACAGCACCCGGGTACGGGCCGGGTCGGCGCCGCGGCGGGCCCAGAACAGGCCCTTGACCGCCAGGTTGTCGGACTCGGTGCCGCCACCGGTGAGGATGATCTCGCTGGGCCGGGCGCCGAGCGATTCGGCCAGCGACTCGCGGGCCTCCTCGACCACCCGGCGGGCCCGACGGCCGGCCGCGTGCAGGGAGGAAGCGTTGCCGACGACCCCCAGGTGCGCCGTCATCGCGGCGATCGCCTCGGGCAGCATCGGCGTGGTCGCCGCATGGTCCAGGTATGGCATAACCATCCGATTGTAGAGGTCCCCCGGCTCGCACCGGACCGATCAGGCCACCGGACACCGCGCACCGCGGCGCTGCCCGTCCGGGCAACCCGGTACGGGGCGCGGCCCACGAGCGGTTAGCCTGACGGCCACCACCACGCGGCCGGACCGGAACCAGGACTCAGGGGGCGGAATGTCGCAGTCGGTCGATCGCGCCCTGACCCTGCTCGGATCCCTCGGCGACGGCCCGGCCACCCTGGAACAGGCCGCCACCTCGATCGGCGTGCACAAGTCCACCGCGCTGCGCCTGCTGCGCACGCTGGAGGAGCACGGATTCGTCCACCGGCTGTCCGACCGGCGCTACCGGGTGGGTGGCCGGGTGCTGTCGCTGGCGCAGCGGGCGCTGCAGGAGATCGACGTCCGGCAGGTCGCCGCGCCGTACCTGGCCTCGCTGCACGAGCGCTTCGGCTGCACGGTGCAGTTGGCGGTGCTGCAGGACGACGAGGTGCTGTACCTCGACGAGCTGGCCGGGCGGTGGGGCGGCGCGGCGGGCCGGCCGACCCGGATCGGGCGGCGGGTGCCGGCCGCCGGGACGGCGATCGGCCGGGTGCTGCTGGCCGGGCTGCCGCAGGACGGCCGGGCGGAGGACGAGCTGTCGGCCGATCTGGCGGCGGTGCGCCGGCGGGGCTGGGCGGCGGAGTCGACCCAGCACCCGGAGGCGGGGACCTGCGTGGCGGCGCCGGTGGCGGGCAGCGACCGGCGGGCGGTCGCGGCCTGCGCGCTGTCGGCGCCGACCGACCGGGTGTCGCCGGCCGAGCTGGTGAAGCTGGTGCCCGAGCTGCTCTGCACGGCGGAGGCGATCTCGCTGGCGTACGGCGGCTCGCCTACTCCTCGCTGGTGCGAGAACCGTTGCGGCGCCAGGCCCGTGGTGCGCGCCAGCCGTACTTGAGGGCGAGCATCCGCAGACCGAACGCGGTGAGCGCGGCGGCGGTGCCGGTGACGGCCGTGAGGCCGTCGAGGGCGATCAGGACGGCGACCAGCGCGGCGCCGACCAGGGCGGGCACGGCGTAGATCTCGCGGTCCCAGCGCAGCAGCGAGGGGATCTCGCCGGCCAGGACGTCGCGCATGACGCCGCCGCCGGCCGCGGTCACCATGCCGAGGGCGACGGAGGGAACCGCGCCGAGGCCGAAGTCGTGGGCCTTGGCGGTGCCGGTGACGCAGAACAGGCCGAGGCCGAGCGCGTCGAGGGTCTGCACGGACCGGTTGATCCGTTCGACCTCGGGGTGCAGGAAGAAGACGACCACGGCGGCGATCAGCGGATCGACGAAGTAGCCCAGGTTGGTGAAGGCGGCGACCGGGGTGGCCCCGATGACGAGGTCGCGCATGACGCCGCCGCCGAGCGCGGTGACCTCGGCGAGCACACAGATGCCGAAGATGTCCATGTTCTTGCGGACGGCGAGCAGCCCCCCGGAGAGGGCGAAGACGAAGATGCCGACGAGGTCCAGCGACTGCTGCACGTCGGAGGGGAAGATCTGCGAGGTCACCGCACCAGTGTGACCCGGCCGAGCCTCCCCTCCGATCGGACGGTCACGCGGAGGCGAGCGCCTTGTCCTCGGAGACGGGGAAGTGGCAGGCCACCTGGTGCCCCGCGGTCGCCGCGGTGAGCGGCGGCTCCTGGCTCGCGCAGATCTCCTGGGCCTTCCAGCAGCGGGTGCGGAAGCGGCAGCCGCTGGGCGGGTTGATCGGCGAGGGCACGTCGCCCTTGAGCAGGATCCGCTCCCGCCCGGCGCGCTGCCGGCGGCGCGGGTCGGGCACCGGCACGGCGGACATCAGCGCGGTGGTGTACGGGTGCCTCGGGCTGCGGTAGAGCGAGTCCCGGTCGGCGATCTCGACGATCTTGCCGAGGTACATCACCGCGACCCGGTCGGAGACGTGCCGGACCACCGAGAGGTCGTGCGCGATGATCAGGTAGGTCAGCCCGAGCTCCCGCTGGAGGTCGTCGAGCAGGTTGACCACCTGGGCCTGGATGGAGACGTCCAGGGCGGAGACCGGCTCGTCCGCGACGATCATCTTGGGCCGCAGGGCGAGCGCCCGGGCGATGCCGATGCGCTGGCGCTGGCCGCCGGAGAACTCGTGCGGGTACCGGTTGTAGTGCTCGGGGCTGAGCCCGCACAGCTCCAGCAGCTCCTGGACGGCCTTCTTGATCCCGCCCTCGGGCGCGGCGTTCTGCAGCTTGAACGGCGCGCCGACGATGGTGCCGACGGTGTGCCGGGGGTTCAGCGAGGAGTACGGGTCCTGGAAGATCATCTGGATGTCGCGGCGCAGCGGCCGCATCGCCCCGACGCCCAGGTGGGTGATGTCGACGCCCTCGAACTCGACCGTGCCGCCGGTGGGCTCGTCGAGCCGGGTGACCAGCCGGCCCATCGTCGACTTGCCGCAGCCGGACTCGCCGACGACGCCCAGGGTCTCACCGGCGTGGACGGCGAAGTCGATGCCGTCGACCGCCCGGACGGCGCCGGTCTGCCGCCGCAGCAGGCCGCTGTGGATCGGGAAGTGCCGGGTCAGTCCGGTCACCTTGAGCAGCGGCCGCCGGTCCGCGGCGGGCGGCTGCGCAGGCACCTTCTTCAGGGGTTCGGGGCTCGCCGCCTGAGTGTCCGTCATCGGTTCTCTCCAGAAAGGTGGTACGAGGCCGGGCTCACAGCCGGGGCGCGATCTCTTCGGCGAAGATGCGGTGCCGCTCGGCGAGCGCGAGGTGACAGGCGGCGTGGTGTCCGGGCGCGACCTCGGTGAGCGTCGGGGTCTCCTCGGTGGAGCGCCCGCCGGTCAGCTCCGCGTAGGGGCAGCGCGGGTGGAAGGCGCAGCCGGACGGCACGTTGATCAGGCTGGGCGGGGTGCCCTTGACCGGGACGAGGCGGTCCTGCAGCTCGCGGTCCAGGCGCGGCATCGAGCCCAGCAGGCCCCAGGTGTAGGGGTGTTCGGGCGCGTCGAAGAGGGTCTCGGCCGGGCCGCGCTCGACGCACCGGCCGCCGTACATGACGAGGATGTCGTCGGCGAGCTCGGCGACCACCCCGAGGTCGTGGGTGATGATGATGACGGCCGAGCCGAACTCCTCCTGGAGGTCCCGGATGAGGTCCAGGATCTGCGCCTGGACGGTGACGTCCAGGGCGGTGGTGGGCTCGTCGGCGATCAGCAGCGAGGGGTCGTTGACCAGCGCCATGGCGATCATGGCGCGCTGGCGCATGCCGCCGGAGAACTGGTGCGGGTAGTCGTCGACCCGGCGGTCGGGCTGCGGGATGCCGACCCGGTCGAGCATCTCGACGGCCCGGGCGCGCGCCTGCCGCTTGCTCGCCTGCGGGTGGTGCACCCGGTAGGCCTCGACGATCTGCTGCCCCACCGTGTAGTAGGGGTGCATCGCGGTGAGCGGGTCCTGGAAGATCATCGCCATCTTCTTGCCCCGCAGCTCGCGGACCCGGTCGGGTCCGGCCGCGATGAGGTCCTCGCCGTCGAGCCGGATCTCGCCGGTGATCCGGGCCCGCTTGGAGCGGTGCAGGCCCATGATGCCCAGCGAGGTGACGGACTTGCCGGAGCCGGACTCGCCGACGATGCCGAGGGTGCGGCCCTTGGCGAGGTCGAAGCTCACCCCGTCGACGGAGCGGACCAGGCCGTCGTCGGTGTCGAAGTGGATCCGCAGGTCCCGCACCGAGAGGAAGGCCTCCTCGCCGCCCGGGGCGGCCGCGCGGGCCGGGGTCTTCTGGAGCTCGGTCACGACAGCCTCACCCGGGGGTCGACAGCGGCGTACAGGAGGTCAACCACGAGGTTGCAGAGGACGATGAAGAAGGCGGCCAGCAGGGTGACGCCGAGGATCTTCGGCAGGTCGTTGTCGGTGATCGCCTGGACCGCGAACTGGCCGACGCCCTGGAGCGAGAAGACCTGCTCGGTGATCAGCGCGCCGCCGAGCAGCAGGCCGAGGTCCATGCCGAAGATGGTGACGATCGGGGTGAGCGCGGCGCGCAGCCCGTGCCGGGTGACGACCTTGGACTCGACCAGGCCCTTGGCCCGGGCGGTGCGGATGTAGTCCTCGCTCATGGTCTCCAGCATTCCGGCGCGGGTGAGCCGGGCGTAGAGCGCGGAGTAGAGGAAGGCCAGCGAGATCCACGGGAGGATCAGGTTGCGGGCCCACATCAGCGGGTTGTCGGTGAAGTTGGTGTACTCGAGGTTGTCGAGGATCGGCCACTCGTAGCTGAACACCGTGAGCAGCAGCGCGCCGGTGAAGAAGACCGGCAGCGAGACGCCGGCGAGCGCGATGCCCATCGAGATCCGGTCGAAGATCGAGCGCGGCTTGAGCGCGGAGACGACGCCGGTGGCGACGCCGGAGACCAGCCAGAGCACCGCGGCGCCGATGGCCAGCGAGAGCGTGACCGGGATCCGCTTGGACAGCTCGGGCCAGACCTCCAGGTGGTTCTTGAAGGAGTAGCCGAAGCAGGGCACGTGGCAGGTGGCCGGTTCCGGACCGAACTTGTACTCGGCTCCGGTGACCAGCGCCTTGAGGAAGTTCCAGTACTGCGTGTACAGCGGCTGGTCGAGGCCGAGGTTCTGCTTGACCGCCTGGACCGCCTCGGGCGAGGGGTTCTTCCCGATGTACTGGGTGGCCAGCTGGTCGACCGTCTCGCCGGCGAGACGCGGGAGCAGGAAGAAGATCGCGAAGGTGACGGCGCTGACGACCAGCAGCAGCACCACGGCCGCGAAGATCCTGCGGATGATGTAGGCAAACACAGTTGGTCGGCTCCGGCCGCCCGCCGCCGTCCGGGATCCTCCGGACGGCGGCGGGCGCCGCTGCCTTCACCTGCCTTCAGGGATGCGGAGCCAGGCTCTTACTTGGTGCCGATGTTCAGGTAGTCGTACTCACCCGAGAAGGCCGGCGTGGACGCGAGGTTGGTGGCGTTGTCCGGGCGGTAGAGGAAGACCTTGAAGTAGGTCAGCGGGACGTAGACCGCCTGGTCCATGACCTTCTTGTCGATGTCGCCGTAGATCTTCTCGCGGGCCGCCTTGTCCGGGTTGGTCGCGGCGTCGTCGAGCAGCTTGTTGACCGCGGCGTCGTTCAGCGAGGCCAGGTTGCTGTTGCCGGAGGCCTTGATCGCGCGGCCGTCGACGATCTGCTGCAGGAAGCCGTAGCCGGTCGGCCAGTCAGCGCCCCACTGCATCATCATCAGGCCGATGTTGTGCTCCTTGGCGAACGCCGGGGCGCCCGCGCTGTCGGCCAGGTACTTGCCCTGCGGGTACTGCTGGATCTCGGCGCTGATGCCGACCTTCTTCAGCGCGGCCTGGATCGAGGTCGCGGCGGCGACCTCGGTGGCGCGCTCGGTGCGGGCGGAGAGCACGGTGCTGAAGCCGCCGTCCTTGCCGCAGGCCTTCAGGGCCTCCTTGGCCTTGCCCTCGTCGCCCTTGTTGTCCTTGGTCTCCCAGGCGTTGAAGTCCTGGTGGCCCGGGATGTCCGGCGGGAGCACGGTGTTGGCGACCTGGCCGCGGATCGGGCCACCGAGCGAGGTCTGCACCGAGACCTTGTCGACCGCGTACTGCACGGCCTTGCGGCACTCGATGTTGTCGAACGGCGCGACGTCGGTGTTGATCGCCATGTAGACCAGGCGGCCGCCGTAGGCGTTGTCGGTGTTCGCCTTGAGCTTCGGGTTCTGCAGGATCTGCGCCTGGGTCTGCGGGTCGACGCCGCCGCCCACCAGGTCGACCTGGGCGTTGCCGGCCAGCAGGTCCTTGTCGATGGTGGACTGGTCGATGTTCATCTTGAGCACGATCTTGTCCGGCAGCTGCTTCCGGATCGGGTCGGTGCTCTGGTCCCAGTTGGTGTTCGGGACCAGGACGGCCTGCTTGCCGTCCTCGTAGGACTCGAACTTGAAGGAGCCCGAGGAGACGATCTTCTTGACGTAGTCGGCGCCGGTGTCCTTGGCCTGCGGGACCGGGACCGTCTGCGGGGCGCTGACCAGGTAGTCGAAGTCGGCGAAGGCGTGCTTCAGGTGGAAGACGATCGTGGTGTCGTCCGGCGTCTCGATCGACTTGAGGTCGCCGGTCTTGTCCTTGTACGGACCCGCGTACGGCGTGCCCTCGTTGTCGACCAGCAGCTCCTTGAAGTACGTCGGACCGTTGGAGTTCACGTCCGGCGCGAAGTTGGAGCGCTCGACGGCGTACTTGACGTCCTTCGAGGTGATCGGGGTGCCGTCGTCGTACTTCAGGCCCTTGCGCAGCTTGTACGTCCAGGTGAGGCCGTCCGCGCTGACCTGGCCGAGCGACTCGGCGAGGTCCGGGACGAGCTTGTTGCCCGCCTCGCCGGCGCCCGGCTGGAAGGTGGTGAGCGGGCGCCCGTACAGACGCGAGAAGTTGTAGATGTAGGCGTAGTACGTGTTGCCCGGGTCGAGCGAGTCCGGGGTGCCCTTCATCTCGAAGGTGACCGTCCCGCCCTTCTTGTCCGAGGCGTTGACGATGTTCTTGGTGGCCGCGTTGGCCCCGGAGCCGCCGGCGGCCTCGGAACCGGTGGCGGCGGAGGTGGACTTGGTGTCGTCGCTCTTCTTGCTCGACGAGCAGCCGGTGACGACCAGGACCGCGGCGGCGGCCATGGCGGTCAGCGCGACGGTGCGGGACCTACGCATGGGTGAGATCAACCCCTTGAGGAAGTGATGGCTGAACGAGGGATCCTGACGTGTGGTCAGTTGCTCTTGGGATCGAGGGCGTCACGCAGCCCGTCGCCGAGCAGGTTGAAGGCGAGCACGGTGATGAAGATCGCCAGACCGGGGACCACCATGTACTGGGGGTCCACCTGGTAGTACCGGATCGCGTCCTGGAGCATCCCGCCCCAGGAGGCCTGCGGAGGCTGGATGCCGACGCCGAGGAAGCTCAGACCGGCCTCGAAGAGGATGTTGGTCGGGATCAACAGGGTCGCGTAGACCAGGATCTGGCCGACCAGGTTGGGCAGCAGCTCCTTGAACAGGATGAACGGGCCCCGGGCGCCCAGGCTGCGGGCCGCGTGGACGAACTCGCGCTCGCGCAGCGAGAGGGTCTGTGCGCGCACGATGCGCCCGATGTAGGGCCAGTTGAAGAAGCCGATCACGAAGATCAGCACCACGATGTGCAGCGGCAGGCCGTGCAGACCGAACGCGCCGCCCTGCAGCGAGGTGGAGATCGCGATGGCGAAGAGCAGCAGCGGGAAGGCGAGGAAGACGTCCATCACTCGGCTGATCACGGCGTCCACCCAGCCGCCGTAGTAGCCGGCCATGATGCCGAGCACGGTGCCGATGGTGTTGGACAGCACGGTCGCCCCGAAGGCGACCAGCAGGGAGACCCAGGAGCCCTCGATCACGCGGGTCAGCAGGTCACGGCCCTGCAGCGGGTCGACGCCGAGCGGGTGGTCCCAGCTCATGCCGCCCCAGTCGCCCAGCGGGAGGCCGCCGAGGTCGGCGTCCAGCAGGTCCTGGTTGAGGGCGTCGGGGTCCAGGCCGAAGATCGACTCGATCGGCTTGGCGAGCACGGCGAGCAGGATCAGCAGGATCACCACGACACCGCCGGCGACGGCGGCCTTGTCCCGCTTGAAGCGGGTCCAGGCGATCCGGCCGAGCGAGCGGCCCTCGATCTTCTTGGCCGGGCTCGCGGCGGCGTCTGCCTCCGGTGCGTTGCCGGCGGTCTTGATGGGTGCGGTCATGGTCAGTTCGGTCCCCTCGCCGACGGTGGCCGGCCCACGGGTGCCGGACGCCGGGATCGGCGGCTCGGCTGGTGCGGACGTGCTTGGGTGCGGACGTGCGGAGGTGCGGAGGTACGGGAGTACGGGTGGGGTGCTTCCCCAGCGGTACGACGTGCTCAGTGCTGCGGCCACGCGGGATGGGCGTCACGTGGATCATGCGGTCCGCCAGCGCGTTCGCCTTTGTGGGACGCCAACCACGCGCTGTGGGCTGTTGCAGAACTCTCTGCCATCCGAACTGGCTTGCGCCAGCCCTGCCAACCGACAGATGCCCAACTGTGATCTGTGCGCATGCACCTCCCCGATCTTCGGCATAGCCCTCTTCACACAGCTGTAACAGCCATGTCAAGATGTCTGCCACCCACTTCACCGGGAACGTCCGGAAAAGCACCGAGACCGGCCTGACATCGTGTCAAGCCGGCCTCAGGGACGGGTGTTGAGCGCGCCCGGGACGGTTCGGGAAGGGCGGAGGAGGGTCAGCGACCGGGGTAGCCGGGCCACGGCTGCTGCGGCGGTGGCTGCTGCCCCGGCCAGCCCTGCGCCGGCGGATGCGTGCCGTAGCCGAAGCCGTGCCCCTGGGCCGGCCCCTGCTGCGCGGTGTACGGCGGCGGCACCGGCGGGTACGGCCCCGTCGCCGGCCGGCCCTGCCCGGCGGCCTCCCGGTCGTAGAACGGGCGCGCGTTGGCCCGCATCCACAGCGCCACCGGGTCGTACTCGTCCGCCATCGCGACCGTCGAGACCGCCAGTCCCTCCGGCGCGACCGCGATCGCCCGCTGCATCAGCGCCCGCACCGCCTCCACCGTGGGCGGCGAACTCTCGTACAGGTCCAGGCCGATCGCCAGGTACGGTTCGCCCACCGACGGCCGCACCCAGGCCCGGCGCAGCGCCTTCACCGCGCGCACCTCGACCGCCTGGCGCTCCAGCAGCGCGAAGAACTGCTGCGCCGGCACCTGCGGCTCGCTCAGCTTCAGCGGACCGGCCGGCAGCCGGTCCAGGCCCGCGGCGACCCGGCGCAGGTCCGCCCACGGCACGCCCACCCCGCCGCCCGGGGCGTGCGGGTTCAGCCACAGGCCCCACCGGGTCCGGTACAGCGAGGCCGCGATCTCCCGGCCGGAGATCACCTCGTGCGCCCGCGCCCAGCCGGACGCCGCCAGCTGCTCGGGCGAGGTCACGGCCGGCGCGTAGCCGTGGCCGCTGATCTCCATGTTCCCGTACTGGGCGTCCGCGCTGCCCGGCGTGCCGTGCCAGAGCAGCATCCAGACCCGGCCCTCGGCGAGCGCGTGCAGCATCGTCTCGTAGGCCTCGTAGCGCTCCGGCGCCACCTCGCGCAGAGCGCGCTCCAGCGCGCCCGGATCCGGGCGTCCGGTGGGCGCCTGGCCCCAGGGCCCCGGTGCACCGCCAGCTACCGATCCCGCACTCATGCGCCCACCTCGCTGCGCTTCTTCGTTCCTCGTCCGTCACCGGCGGCCCGGCGGCCGTCAGCACGCACCCTATGGGGCGGCCACCGACCGCCGCCACGCCGACGTGCCACGGTCCGCACCGCCTCCCCGCCCGCGCCCCGTCCGACGGCTGCCGGACGGACGGCCGGGGCCGGGTCAGCCCCGCACGTAGAACGGCGCGACCCGGGTCACCAACCAGTCGACCACCGGATCGTCCGCGAGGTCGAGCAGTACGAGGTGGACGCCTCCGGGAAGCGGTGCGGTTCCCAGGGCGCGGCCCAATCCCTCGTTCACCGCAGCCGGGTCGGCGGGGGCCCCCGGATCCAGCTGGACGCCCACGAACATCACGGTCGGTTCGCCCTCGACGCTCGCCAGCGCCCGCCGGGCGGTCAGCACTCCCGGCAGCGCCGCGAGTTCCGCGCGGCAGGCGGCCAGGAACGCCTCCGGGTCCTCCCCCGGCACCGGCTCGCGCAGCGCCACCCGGCCGCCGTCCGGAGCCCGCACGGCGTCCGGGGCGTCGGCCCAGCGGTCCTCGCGCGGCCCGCGGCGCAGCTCCGCCACGCCCTCCGGCGGCACCGGGATGCCCACCGCCGCCTCGGGGTTGACGGCGATTCCCACGCCCAGCGGCAGACCGCGGGCGAACTCCCACACCGGCGCGACCGCGAACGCCATCCCGGGCGCCTGCTGGACGAACACCTCCTGCGAGGAGAACACCGGGACATAGGGGTCGCCGGCCAGTTCGATCGTCGGCAGGTCCAGCGACCGCCCCTGCGGGTCGCCGCCCGCCGGCAGCGGGATCCACACCTGGCTGCGCGCCAGCACCTCGATCACCCGGGGGGTCGCACCGGGGTCGCCGAGCGCGGCGGTGAGCACCTGCTCCAGCTCGTTGGCCGGCCACGCGCCTCCCGGCGGCGCCGACTCGGCCCCGCCCCACCCCTGCTGCTCCACCGGGTACCCCATGCGCCGCCGTACCGTCCTCTGCTCGCCGATGCCCGCAGCCTAGCGTTCCGGCACCCCGCCCCGGGCCGTCAGGCCCGACGTGACGCAGCCCCCTCTCCCCTTGTCCCGGCGGACGTGCCATGATGTGCGCGTCTGCGGTGGCATCCACCCAGGCCCCGCCAACTCCATACCGGCCGCTCGAACCCGCGCGGGAGAGTCCGGAGTGCCCCCGTCCAGGCGGCACAGCCGGCGCCGAAGGAGCAAGTCCTCCCCGGAATCTCTCAGGCACCCCTACCGCACGGGTTAGGCACATCTGGAAAGCGGCGTACGGCCCTGCCGTCCGCCCACCCACGGTGCAAGCCGCCATGCTGTCCCCTACAGGGCAGTGGACGGTGAAGCTCTCAGGTACGACGACAGATGGGGAGACCCAGCCGCCGCATGCCCGCGCGCAGGGTCCGCCGCCCCCGAGACGGGGCCGGTCCCGGCGCGCGCACCCCTGAGTGCCCCGACCGAGGAGTTCCTGGCCATGTCGTCCCTCCGCCTCACCGCGCTCGACGCGCTGCACCGCGCCCTCGGCGCCACCATGACCGACTTCGCCGGCTGGGACATGCCGCTGCGCTACGGCAGCGAGCGCGAGGAGCACCTCGCCGTCCGCACCAAGGCCGGTCTGTTCGACCTCTCCCACATGGGCGAGATCACCGTCACCGGCCCGCAGGCCGGCGAGATGCTGGACCACGCCCTGGTCGGCTTCGTCTCCGCACTCGGCGTGCTGCGCGCCCGCTACACCATGATCTGTGCCGAGGACGGCGGCATCCTGGACGACCTGATCGTCTACCGCCTGCGTGAGGACGCCTTCCTGGTCGTCGCCAACGCCTCCAACGCCCAGCTGGTCCTGGACGAGCTGATCGCCCGCGCCAAGGGCTACAACGCCGTCGTCTCCGACGACCGCGACGCCTACGCGCTGATCGCCGTGCAGGGCCCGGAGTCCACCGCGATCCTGGCCGACACCACCGAGGCCGACCTGCCCGGCCTGAAGTACTACGCGATCCTCCCGGCCCAGGTGGCCGGCCGCGACGTGCTGCTCGCCCGCACCGGTTACACCGGCGAGGACGGCTTCGAGATCTTCTGCAACCCGGGCGACGCCGAGCACATCTGGCAGGCCCTGACCGAGGCCGGCGCCGGGCGCGGTCTGATCCCCTGCGGCCTGTCCTGCCGCGACACGCTGCGCCTGGAGGCCGGCATGCCGCTGTACGGCCACGAGCTGTCCACCGACCTGACCCCGTTCGACGCGGGCCTGGGCCGGGTCGTCCGCTTCGACAAGACCACCAACGAGGGCGCCTTCGTCGGTCGCAAGGCCCTGGAGCGGGCCGCCGCCGAGGCCGAGGCCAAGGCGCCACGGGTGCTGGTCGGCCTGGTCTCCGAGGGCAAGCGCGTGCCGCGCGCCGAGTACACCGTGGTCTCCACCGACGGCGAGCCGATCGGCCGGATCACCTCCGGCGCGCCCTCCCCGACGCTGGAGAAGCCGATCGCGATGGCCTACGTGGACGCGGCCCACGCCGCCCCCGGCACCACCGTCGCGGTGGACGTGCGCGGCAAGCACGAGCCGGTCCAGGTCGTGGCGCTGCCGTTCTACAAGCGCGCCCGCTGACGCCCCTCCCCCACCGGTTTCCCCGCTGTTTCCCACGCGAGGCAGGTCCGCGCGCCGGGCCGCTTCGTCGTACCCGCTTCCCATCCTGGAGAATGACGCCATGAGCAACCCCCAGCACCTGCAGTACACCGACGAGCACGAGTGGCTGACCACCTCCGAGGCCGGTGAGGTCGCCACGATCGGCATCACCAAGCACGCCGCCGACGCCCTCGGCGACATCGTGTACGTGCAGCTCCCCGAGGTCGGCGACACCGTGACCGCCGGCGAGACCTGTGGCGAGCTGGAGTCGACCAAGTCGGTCAGCGACCTGTTCTCGCCGGTCACCGGTGAGGTCACCGAGGTCAACGAGGCCGTCTCCGACGACAACAGCCTGGTCAACAGCGAGCCGTTCGAGGGTGGCTGGCTGTTCAAGGTCCGCGTCGAGTCGACCGGCAAGCTGCTGACCGCCGACGAGTACACCGCGCTCACCAACCCCTCGGCCTGAGCCACCGCCGGGGCGGCCGTCGCACCGCGGCCGCCCCGCTGCCGGCCCCCCTCTGCCCCGCCTCCTCCCGGGAAGACCCCACCATGACGGTTCTGAACCAGTCCCTGCACGCCCTCGACCCGGAGATCGCCGCCGCGGTCGACGCCGAGCTGCACCGCCAGCAGACCACCCTGGAGATGATCGCCTCCGAGAACTTCGCCCCGGTGGCGGTCATGGAGGCCCAGGGCTCGGTGCTGACCAACAAGTACGCCGAGGGCTACCCCGGCCGCCGCTACTACGGCGGCTGCGAGCACGTCGACGTGGTCGAGCAGATCGCGATCGACCGCATCAAGGCGCTGTTCGGCGCCGAGCACGCCAACGTCCAGCCGCACTCCGGCGCGCAGGCCAACGCCGCCGCGATGTTCGCGCTGATCAAGCCGGGCGACACCATCCTGGGTCTGAACCTGGCCCACGGCGGCCACCTGACCCACGGCATGAAGATCAACTTCTCCGGCAAGCTCTACAACGTGGTGCCGTACCACGTGGACGACAAGACCAGCCAGGTCGACATGGCCGAGGTCGAGCGCCTCGCCAAGGAGCACCGCCCGCAGCTGATCATCGCCGGCTGGTCCGCCTACCCGCGCCAGCTCGACTTCGCCGAGTTCCGCCGGATCGCCGACGAGGTCGGCGCGCTGCTGATGGTCGACATGGCGCACTTCGCCGGCCTGGTCGCCGCGGGCCTGCACCCCAACCCGGTGCCGTTCGCGGACGTGGTCACCACCACCACCCACAAGACCCTGGGCGGCCCGCGCGGCGGCGTCATCCTCTCCAAGGCCGAGCACGCCAAGAAGATCAACTCCGCGGTCTTCCCCGGCCAGCAGGGCGGCCCGCTGGAGCACGTCATCGCCGGCAAGGCCGTCGCCTTCAAGGTCGCCGCCTCGGAGGAGTTCAAGGAGCGCCAGCAGCGCACCCTGGACGGCGCCCGGATCCTCGCCGAGCGCCTGCTGCAGACCGACGTCACCGAGGCCGGCGTCTCGGTGCTGTCCGGCGGCACCGACGTCCACCTCGTCCTGGTCGACCTGCGCAACAGCCGGCTCGACGGCCAGCAGGCCGAGGACCGTCTGCACGAGGTCGGCATCACCGTCAACCGCAACGCCATCCCGAACGACCCGCGCCCGCCGATGGTCACCTCCGGCCTGCGGATCGGCACCCCGGCGCTCGCCACCCGCGGCTTCCAGGCCGAGGACTTCCGCGAGGTCGCCGACATCATCGCCGAGGCCCTGAAGCCGGCCTTCGACGAGGGCACCGCCGAGGCGCTCAAGGCCCGGGTCACCGCCCTGGCCGAGAAGTACCCGCTCTACCCCAACCTGTAGGTCCCGCCGTTCGGCGGCCGGTGACCGGGCTCACCCCGCCCGGACACCGGGGATTCCGGGGCACCGCGCACACTGGAGAGTGCGCGCGGTGCCCCGACCCGTGTCAGCCGCCCGCCCACGCCCGACCCACCCCTCCCGCCACCGCCGTCCTCCCCTCCCTGCCGGCACCACCCACGAGACCAGACAAGGACGTCCCTCCGTGGCCATCAGCGTCTTCGACCTCTTCTCCATCGGCATCGGCCCCTCCAGCTCCCACACCGTCGGGCCGATGCGCGCAGCCCGGATGTTCGCCCGCCGCCTGAAGTCGGAGGGCCTGCTGACCGAGGTGACGGCCGTCCGCGCCGAGCTTTACGGCTCGCTGGGCGCCACCGGCCACGGCCACGGCACCCCGAAGGCGGTGCTGCTGGGCCTGGAGAACGCCTCCCCGCGCACCGTCGACGTCGACCAGGCCGACCGCGACGTCGAGCGGATCACCGCGGAGAAGCGGATTCACCTGCTCGGCGTGCACGCCATCGACTTCGACCCCGACACCCAGCTGGTGCTGCACCGGCGCCGCTCGCTGCCGTACCACGCCAACGGCATGACGCTGTGGGCCTTCCGGGCCGACGGCTCCACCGTGCTGGAGAAGACCTACTACTCGGTCGGCGGCGGCTTCGTCGTCGACGAGGACGCGATCGGCGCGGACCGGGTCAAGCCCGACGACACCGCGCTGAAGTACCCCTTCCGCACCGGCGAGGAACTGCTGCGGCTCACCCGGGAGACCGGCCTGTCGATCTCCGGTCTGATGCTGGAGAACGAGAAGGCCTGGCGCACCGAGGAGGAGATCCGCGCCGGACTGCTGGAGATCTGGCGGGTCATGCAGGAGTGCGTCCGGGCCGGCATGTCCCGCGAGGGCATACTCCCCGGCGGCCTCAAGGTGCGCCGCCGCGCCGCCGCGGCCGCCCGCGCGCTGCGCGCCGAGGGCATCGGCCCGGCCAACGCGATGGAGTGGGTGACCCTCTACGCGATGGCGGTCAACGAGGAGAACGCCTCCGGCCGCCGGGTGGTCACCGCCCCGACCAACGGCGCGGCCGGCATCATCCCCGCCGTCCTGCACTACTACCTGAACTTCATCCCGGGCGCCGACGAGGACGGCATCGTCCGCTTCCTGCTCGCCGCCGGCGCGATCGGCATGCTCTTCAAGGAGAACGCCTCCATCTCCGGCGCCGAGGTCGGCTGCCAGGGCGAGGTCGGCTCGGCCTGCTCGATGGCCGCCGGCGGCCTCGCCGAGGTCCTCGGCGGCAGCCCGGAGCAGGTCGAGAACGCCGCCGAGATCGGCATCGAGCACAACCTCGGCCTCACCTGCGACCCGGTCGGCGGCCTGGTCCAGATCCCCTGCATCGAGCGCAACGGCATGGCGTCGGTCAAGGCCGTCACCGCCGCCCGGATGGCCCTGCGCGGCGACGGCCGCCACCACGTCTCCCTCGACAAGGCGATCAAGACCATGAAGGAGACCGGCGCCGACATGAAGATCAAGTACAAGGAGACCTCGCGCGGCGGCCTCGCCGTCAACGTCATCGAGTGCTGATCCCGCACCCGGCCGGTACGGCGCCCCCGCCATCCCGGCGGGGGCGCCGCCGTCTCCGGACTCAGCCCGCCGTCACGATCGCCCGCACACCGGGCAGGTCGGCGAAGGCCGCCGAGGCGTCGGTGGTCACCACCGTCCGAGCGGTTGCCAGTGCCGTGGCCGCGGTGATCAGGTCGTGGGCGCCGCGAGGACGGCCCTGTCGGCGGACGTGTGCCATCAGCCGCGCGTGGATCCGGGCCGTGTCGGGCGTGTAGTCCTCCACCGGAACGACCGCGAGCACCGCGTCCACGAAGCCCTGCCGCCCGAGCCGGCGCGAGTCGCTCGCCAGTTCTACGCCCAGATGGAGCTCGGCCGCCGTGACGGCGGCGATGGCCACATCGTCCTCCGGATCGAACAGGATCCCCCCGCCGCTCCGCTCCGCCTGGATCAGTACACCGGTGTCGAGGATCAGTCGACGGGCCACTCGGCCACCTTGTCTTCGAGCAGGGAACGCGCGGACTCGACGTCCGCGGCGAAGTCGTCGTCCGGGCGGAAGCGCCGCAGCACGTCGTTGAGGGCCGCCCCGTTGCCGGACGGGGCCGGCCCGATGACGGCGATCCTCCGACCGCCGCGGGTCACGACGATCGTCTCACCGTGCTCCGCCGAATCGAGAACGGCGGCAAAGCTTCTGGAAGCCTCTGTTGCGGTCATCAGCCTCATGGAATCAGATTATCTGAGGCAGGTGTCCCGCGTCGATGCTCTCACCGCTTCCCCGCACGCGCCGAAGCGCACCGGACGTCACGCGCTCGCTCGCAGGGGTGAACCACCGCCCATCCAGGCGGCGGGGGTCCGCGGTGACTGCCATCGTGGCCGCAACACCACCCCCACGAGCCCCCGGAGCGCGGATGAAGCACACCCGAACCGGTGTCCGCACCCTCACCGCCCTGCTGCTGGCCGCCGTCCTCGGCGCGGCCGCCACCACCCCCGCCGCGGCCCGCGCCGCGCTGCCGGACGCCACCGACGCGGCCTTCGCCGACGACTGCCTGCGCGCCCACAACGAGTACCGCGCCCGGCACGGCGTCCCGGCGCTGACCCTGGACCCCGCCGTCCAGGAGTACGCGAAGAGCCGCGCCGCCCGGCTGTCGACGTACGAGCGCCTCTCCGGCGGCCACGCCGGGCTCGACCCCGCGTACGGCGAGAACCAGTCCTGGTTCGCCTCCAGCACCCCCGACCGCGCCGGCTGCCGCCGGGCCGTCGACGCCTGGTACGCGCAGGCCGGGAACTACGACTACGGCCACCCCGGCTACTCCTCCGCCACCGGCCTGTTCACCCAGGTGGTCTGGAAGTCCTCCACCCGCCTCGGCTGCGCCCGCGCCTACGGCCGCGGCGACACCTGGTACGAGACCTACGTCGTCTGCGACTACAACCCGCCGGGCAACGTCTCCCCCGAGTACGCCGACAACGTGCCGCCGCCGCGCGGCTGACCCCGGCGCCGGCCCGCCGCCGCGGCCGTCAGCCGGCGGCCAGGCGGCGGTGGAGCTCGTCCGGCGAGGGGTCCTCCAGGTGGGTCAGGAAGACCCACACATGGCCCGAGGGATCCCTGAGGACGGCGGTGCGGTCGCCGTGGAACATGTCCGTCGGCTGCTGGAGGACCTCCGCGCCGGCGGCCCCGGCGCGTTCGGTGAGGGCGTCGACGTCCGGGACGAAGACGTGCAGGGTGACGCTGGTGCCGCCGAGCGCGGTCGGGGCGGTGAACGGGGCCCGATCGCCGGCGTCACCCAGCATCAGGACGGACTGCCCGATGCTGATCTCCGCGTGCAGGATGCCGCCGCCGGGCGCGTCGAGCCGGAAGTCCTCGCGGGCCCCGAAGGCCTTCACGTAGAAGTCGATCGCGGCGGCGGCGTCGCCGACCATGATGTGCGGGACGACGGCGTAGCGGTAGCGGTCGGGAACGACGCTGTCGGTGGCGGTCATGACGGATCCCCCTCAGTGGGCGCCGCCGGCCGTTCACCGGCGGTCTGAAGAGGACCGTAGGAGCTGAAGTCGGCTTCAGGTCAAGGGCCGCGGACCGAGCACGGCGGCGAGCAGGCCCGGGAAGGCCGCGTCCGTCTCCGCCCGCCGCAGGGACATGATCCGGGCCTTGCCGTCCGCGCGGGTGTCGGTGAGGCCGGCCTCGCGCAGGATGCGCCAGTGGTTGGAGAGCGTGGAGCGCGGCACGTCCAGGCCCTCGGGGCTGCACGCGCACTCGCCGTCGGCGGCCATCCGGCGGACCAGCTCCAGCCGGACGGGATCGCCGAGGGCGTGCAGAACGGCGGCCATCTCCATCGGGCACTCCCTTCCGCCGCTCCTCCTACGCCCCGTAGTATGCGGCTCGATTCGTCGTTTCGGGAAAATCGAAATGATCAAGGAGCCCGCGATGCCCGTCCTCCGGACCTTCACCCGCGTCTACGTCGACGAGCTCGACGCCGCCCTGCCCACATTCGTCGAACTCACCGGCGAGCAGCCCTCGTTGCGCTTCCCCTACCTCGACCTCGAACTCGCGGCGGTCGGCCCCCACCTGCTCGTCGCCGGCACCCCGGAGGCCCTCGCCCCCTTTCGGGCCACCCACGCCACCGCGATCGTCACGTCCCTGGACGAGATCCTCGCGCTCCTGGGCACCCACGGCGGCGAGATCCTCGACGGCCCCAACACCGTCCCCACCGGCCGCAACCTCACCGCCCGCCACCCCGGCGGCGCGATCGTCGAGTACGTCGAGCACCACGAGGAGGCCCGGGCGAGCCTGGGCATCGCCTAGGGAAAATAGTGTCGATCATGAATAATCTCAGGCGCCGACGTGAACCTATGCAAATTCCCAAGGTGAACTAAGTTACAAACCTTGAAATCGAAGCCACCTGGTTTGCCCACATGCTGAGATCCGTGCGATAGTCGAGTTGTCCGACGGCGGACGCCAGCGACTGGCGCGCGCCCTGGGCGACGATGACTTCGGCTGGCCCGACCTGGCACGGCCGACGCCCATCGCGCGGCACGCACCCCCTTGGCCGGCGCGATGACCTGCAGGGGCCCCCAGCCACCGGACCACGGTGAATTCGGGGGCCCCGCGTGTTTTCCCGGAACCTTCCGGACCGCCCGGGGCCCTCCCCGGACCGGGCGGCTCAGACCGCCCGGTCGCGGACCTTCAGCTCGAACCAGACGCCCTTGCCGCGCGGCAGCAGGTCCGCGCCCCAGCGGTCCGCCAGGTCGTCGACCACCTGGAGCCCGCGCCCGCGCTCGTTGACCGGCAGCGGCTCCGCCAGGATCATGCACGGCAGCGCCCGCGAGGAGTCCCGCACCTCCACCCGGACCCAGCCCGGCTTGCGCGCCACGTGCAGTCCGATGGTCCGACCGGCGGCATGCCGCAGCGCATTGGCGACGAGCTCGCTGGTGAGTAACTCACCGACCTCCAGGTGCTGGTGCAGGTCCCAGTTCTCCAGGGCCGCGAGCACCAGCCGCCGCGCCAACGGGCCGGTCGCCGGCCGGGACGGCAGCCGCACCTCGTGCGGCGCCTCCCGGTCGCACAGCTTCCCGACGTACAACTGCTCCAGCTCGTCGGAGCTGAGCCGCTCCAGGGCCGCGAGGGCGTCCTGGAACGGTGCCCACGACGCGTCAGCGACCAAGCTGGATCCCGGAAGTGATGACTGATCTGTTTCGCCCCAACCCGCCATGCGCCCCATCATTGCGGAACGCAAGCGGCCGCGTACGGACAATGAGCAAACGATCACGGGTGTTTCGGCATATGCCGCGTGCAACCCGAACCCGCGTTCGGGCAGGTCCGGGTCACGCGGGTCGCGATTGGGCGGGCGCTGCGGCTACCAGGCGCTCCAGTCGAGGTTCCAGCCGCTGAGACCGTTGTCCGGCGCGACCTGGCCGCGGCTGGAGTTCTGCACGGTGACGACGTCCCCGACCAGCGAGCCGTCGTAGAACTTGCCGGCCGAGGTGCCCGAGCCGCCGCCGTTGACGTCCTTGAGGCCCACGCAGCCATGGCTGACGTTGTCCTCGCCGAAGGCGTTGCTCCAGTAGTTGCCGTGCACGTAGGTGCCCGAGTCGGTGAGCCGCATGGAGTGCGGGACCTGGAGGTCGTAGGGATCGCCGGTCATCCCGGGCAGGGTGCTGGACTGCATCCGCACCACGCCCTCCTTGGACATGACGACCATGGTGCCGTTCCAGGTCGGGTGCTCCGTCGAGCCGGAGGTGATCTCGACGACCGAGCTCTGACCGCCCTGGACGACCGTCATCCGGTGCGTCTTGGCGTCAACCGTCGAAATCTGGGATCGCCCGATAGTGAAGGGCTCGTCCCGGTCGACTCCCCCGTAGACGCCCGGGGCGATCTCCACGCTCTTCAGCCGGTACTGGACGGTGACCTTGGTGCCCGGGTTCCAGTACTTCTCGGGACGGAAGTCCAGCCGGCGGTCGCCGAACCAGTGGCCCTTCACCGCGGTGCCGTCGCTGGTCCTGAAGGTGATGCCGCGCGCCACCGCGTCCTTGTTCTTCACGTCCTTGTCGAAGGCGACCGAGACGATCATCCCGACGCCGTAGGTGGCGTCGTCCTCGATGTTGTCGCTCGCCTTCGCCTCGCGCTCGGGCGTGAGCGTGGTGAAGCTGCTGTCCGCCGAGGCGACCAGGCCGCCGGCGTCCGCCGCCAGCGCGCTCACCCGGTAGGCGGTGCCGACCGCCAGCGGAGCGGACGGGGTCCAGCTCGACCCGTCGGCGGCGATGGTGCCGGCCACCTCGGCGCCCGCCTTGTCGCTCACCTTGACGGTGGTCAGCCTGCCGCCGGAGACCGCGACCTTGAGCGCGCCGTCCGGGGCGACGTCCACCGCGCCGGCCCTCGGCTCGATGTCCACCACGGCCTGCGACACCTTGGGGGCCGCGCTGGTGGCGGGCGCGCCCGTGGGCGGCGCCGACGGGACCCCCGCGGCCCCGCCCAGCTCCGCCTTGGCCGCCCCCGCGTTCCCGCCGCCCCCGTCCCCGCTCGCGCCGCCGCCGGCGCCGCAGGCGCTGGTCAGCACCAGCGCTCCCCCGACCAGCCCCGCGGCCACCGCCCTGCGTATCGCTCCCACCGTCGGTATCGACTTCACCGTCGTCTCCCTCCCTCGTGTCCGATGTCCGACAGTTACACGCGCTGTCCCCCGGACGAGGTTGCGCCGTCCGGGGCACGACCCGCCCGGAGAATGCGAGCGGCCCGACCCTCACGAGTGAGGATCGGGCCGCTCGTCGCCGTACGGGACGGACGTGCCTTCCGGCGGGCGGGACTACCAGTTGGCCCAGCCGATGTTCCAGCCGCTCAGGCCGTTGTCGGGGGCGACGGTCTTCTCCTTGGAGTTCTTGATGACGACCACGTCTCCGACGATCGAGTCGTTGAAGAACTTGCCCGCCACCGAGCTGTCGCTGCCGCCCTTCTCGTCCTGCATCGAGATGCAGCCGTGGCTGGCGTTGGTCTTGCCGAAGGGGCTGGCCCAGTAGTTGCCGTGCACGAAGGTGCCGGAGGTGGTCAGCCGCATCGCGTGCGGCACGTCCGGGATGTCGTACTCGCCGCCGAGACCGACGGTCTGCGAGTTCATCCGGGTGACCTTCTCCTTGCTGGAGATCACCATGGTGCCGTTCCAGGACGGGTTCTTCTCGTCGCCGAGGGTCACCGGCACGGTGTGGCTCGCGCCGTCCCTGGTCACGGTCATCTGGTGGGTGGCCGAGTCGGCGACGGAGACCTGCGAGCGGCCGATGGTGAACGGCTCGTCCTTGTCGATGTCGCCGTAGACGCCCGGGGCGACCTCGACGTTCTTCAGCCGGTACTTGATGGTCACCTTGGTGCCCGGCGCCCAGTACTTCTCGGGGCGGAAGTCCAGGCGGCGGGCGCCGAACCAGTGGCCCTTGACCGTCGTGCCGTTGTTGGTCTCGAAGCTGATGCCCTGGAGGACCGCGTCCTTGTTCTTGATGTCCTTGTTGAAGACCACCGAGACGATCATGCCGACGCCGTAGGTGGCGTTGTCGGCGATGTTGTCGTTGGTGGAGACCTTCTTCGCGGGCGTCAGCGTGGTGAACGAGGTGGTCGACGCGGCGACCAGGCCGTCGGCGTCGGTGGCCTGGGCGTTCACCTTGTACGCCATGCCGACGGCCAGCGCGGCGTTGGGCTTCCAGCCGCTGCCGTCCGCGGCGAGGGCGCCCTCGACCGGCTTGCCCTCCTTGTCGGTCACCTCGACCGTGGTGAGCTTGCCGTTGGCCACCGAGACCTTGAGCGCGCCGTCCGGGGCGACGTCCTGGGAGCCGTCCTTGGGCTCGACGGTCAGCACGGCGGCCGAGGTCTTCGGCGCGGCCGAGGACTGGCCCGGCGCCGGGTTGCCGGTACCGGCGTCCCCGCCGGTGGCACCGGCCGTCGCGGTGCTCTCGCCGCCTGCGTCGGTCTTGTCGTCGCCGCTGTTGCAGGCCGCGGTGAGCAGCAGCACCCCGCCCATCGCCAACGCCACCGCGCTCCGGCGGACGCGGCGGCGGGTGACGGTGGTGCGTATCGCGGCGTCGGCCGCCCTAACCTGCTTCACGGTTTCTCCCCTCCCGGTGTACATCCTTGTGGACGCCCTGTTCGCCCGGACGGGTTGCACCGGACCGGCGATCTTTCGCGCCGGTCTTCGGCGCGGCAAGTCAGGATAGCTGGGCCGAACGAGTGAATCCCGGGGAGGCCACCGGTGAACACCGGTGAAGATCATCCGTAGCCGGCAGTCGCGGCGCCGGCGTTGACGAGGGCGCTCCCGGCCACCCACTGCGCCCAGGGCAGGTTCCACCCGTTCAGACCGTTGTTCGGCGGCACCACCTCCCCCGTCGCGGCCCTCACCTCGAACACGTCCCCCGGGATCGTGTGCTCGAACAGCCAGCCCGCCGGGGTCTCGGCACTCGCCCCGCCCTTGACGTCGGCCAGCCCGATGCAGCCGTGGCTGGTGTTGTCGCTGCCGAACACCGCCGGGTTCGCCCAGTAGTTGCCGTGCACGAAGGTGCCCGAGCCGGTCAGCCGCATCGCGCGCGGCACGTCCTTGATGTCGTACTCGTCGCCCATCCCGACCGTCTGCGAGTTCATCCGGGTCACCCGGTACTTCTCGGAGACCACGAGCACGCCCCGGTACGTCGTGTGCCTGGCGTCCCCGCCGGACACCTTGAGCGTGCGCACCGGCCGGCCGCCCTGGCCCGCCCGGACGGTCAGGGTGTGGGCGTCCAGGTCGACGGTGGACACCTGGGCGCGGCCGACGGTGAACCGGACCTCCTTGTTCTGGGTGCCGAACTCGCCCGGCGCGCCCTGCACGCCCCCCAGCCGCAGCGCGACCGTGACCCTGGTGCCCGGCGCCCAGTACTCCCGGGGCCGGAAGTCCAGCCGCTGACCACCGAACCAGTGCGCGGCCACCTCCACCGGCGGGTCGGCGGTCACCGCGACGGCGCGCTCCACCGCGGCCCGGTCGGTGACCGGGCGGCTGAACCGCAGCGAGACCGGCATGCCGACGCCGACCGTGGAACCGTCCTCGGGGGTGAAGAAGGCGACGAAGGTGTGGGCGCGGGCGGTCGTGGAGAAGTCGGTGTGCTGGACCGCGCGCTGGCCCCGGTCGTCCTCGGCGACGGCGTCCAGGGTGAAGGCGGTGCCCAGTGGCAGCGGACCGTTCGGGGTCCAGCCGGTGCCGTCCGCGGCGAGCGTGCCGGGGACCTCGGTGCCCCGGGTGTCGGCGAGCCGGACGGAGACCAGCCGGCCCTGGGTGACCGTCACCCGGACCGGGCCCTCGGCCGGCAGGTTCTGGGTGTCGTCGGCGGGCAGCGCGGTGATCGACGCCCGCGAGGGCGGCGGAGGACCGGCCGGACCGGCCCCCACGGCGTCGGCGCCGGGCTCCTCCGGCGCACCGCCACCGCCGGAGCACCCGGCCAGCACCGCCAGGCAGCAGCCCAGCGCCGCCAGCCGCCGTACCCACATCCGGGGCCTCCCGCCCTCGCCGTCCGCCATCCCCCACAACGAGACCGGTCCCACCAGGACACGCCGGACCCGTCCCGCGGCCGCTCCGGGCGGACCGGCCCGCGGACCGCCTCCCCCGGAGCGGAAAGCCGGACCGGCCGGCTTCCGGGGTGCGCGCCGGGGCGCCATCTGCCGGTAAGACGGCGTTCAGCCGCTTCCGTCCGGTGCGAACAGGGAATGAGAGACCGCACGGGGTCCGGGACACCCCGCCAGGGAGGGCACCGCCATGGCGTCAGGGCAGGAGCCGGCCACCGCCGTACGCACACAGCACGGCGGCGCGGTGCCGTGGCCGGGCAGCCGACAGCCGCTGGGCGCCCGCTTCCACCCCGGCCCGGACGGCCGCCCCGGCACCAACTTCGCGCTCTGGGCCGCCGGCGCCGAGGCCGTCGACCTCTGCCTCTTCGACGAGGACGGCCGCGAGACCCGGCTGCGCCTCACCGAGCAGGACGCCCGGACCTGGCACGGCTTCGTCCCCGGTGTCCTCCCCGGCACCCGCTACGGCTACCGCGTGCACGGCCGCTGGGACCCGTGGACCGGCGCCCGCTGGAACCCGGCCAAGCTGCTGCTCGACCCCTACGCCCGCGCCGTCGACGGCGGCTACACCTCCCACGGTGCCGCCTGCGCCGCCGTCCGCGGCTGGCCCGAGGCGGACGTCGCCGACACCGTCCGGGACAACCGCGACTCGGCCCCGTACGTGCCGAGATCCGTCGTCGTCCGGGACGACGACGACTGGTCCGACGACCACCGTCCCAAGACCCCCTGGGCCGAGACCGTCCTCTACGAGCTGCACGTGCGCGGCTTCACCCTGCGCCATCCCGACGTCCCCCCCGCACTGCGCGGCACCTACGCCGGCCTGGCCCACCCCGCCACCCTCGCCCACCTCACCGGTCTCGGCGTCACCGCGGTCGAACTGCTCCCGGTCCACCACCACGTCAGCGAGGACCACCTCCAGGCCCGCGGCCTCGTCAACTACTGGGGTTACAACACCGTCGGCTACTTCGCCCCGCACGCCGGCTACTCCGCCTCCGGCTCGCGCGGCGGCCAGGTCGGCGAGTTCAAGCGGATGGTCCGCGCGCTGCACGCCGCCGGCATCGAGGTGATCCTCGACGTCGTCTACAACCACACCGCCGAAGGCGCCGAGCTGGGCCCCTCGCTCTTCCTGCGCGGCATCGACAACGCCGGCCACTACCGCCTGCCGCCCAACCGCCCGCGCGGCTACGCCGACTACACCGGCTGCGGCAACACCCTGGACACCCGCCGCCCCCAGGTGATCCGGCTGATCACGGACTCGCTGCGGTACTGGGTGCACGAGATGGGCGTGGACGGCTTCCGCTTCGACCTCGCCGCCGCCCTCGCCCGCGGCGACGACGACGTCACCACGGACCACCCGCTGCTCTCCGCCATCGCCCAGGACCCCCTGCTGAGCCGGGTGAAGCTGATCGCCGAACCCTGGGACGTCGGCCCCGGCGGCTACCGGGTGGGCGGCTTCCCCCCGCCCTGGGCCGAGTGGAACGACCGCTACCGCGACACCGTGCGCGACTTCTGGCGCGGCGCCCGCCCCGACGTCCGGGAGCTCGGCTACCGCCTCTCCGGCTCCTCCGACCTCTACCAGCACGCCGGGCGGCGCCCGTACGCCTCCGTCAACTACGTGACCGCGCACGACGGCTTCACCCTGCGCGACCTGGTCTCCTACGACCGCAAGCACAACGAGGCCAACGGCGAGGCCAACCGGGACGGCACCGACGACAACCGCTCGTGGAACCACGGCGCCGAGGGCGACAGCGCCGACCCCGATGTCACCGCCCTGCGCCACCGCCAGCTGCGCAACCTCCTCGCCACCCTGCTGCTCTCCGCCGGCGTCCCGATGCTCACCGCCGGGGACGAGTTCGGCCGCACCCAGCGCGGCAACAACAACGCCTACTGCCAGGACAACGAAGTCAGTTGGCTGGACTGGTCGCTGCTCGACGACCCGGCCTGGCGCGCCCTGCGCGACTTCACCGCCGCTCTGGTGCGGCTCCGCCGCCGCCACCCCGTGCTCCGGCAGCGGGCGTTCTTCTCCGGCCGGGCCACCACCGCGGGCGGACGGCCCGATCTGCTCTGGTTCACCCCGCTTGGCCGGGACATGACCGAGACCGACTGGTTTGCGCCGTCCGCGGCGCTCGGCATGCTCCTGTCGGGAACCGCGATCTCCGCACGCGACGCGTGCGGCCGTCCGCTGCTCGACGACAGCTTCCTTCTGCTCCTCAACGCCGGTGCGCGCCCACTTCCCTTCGTCCTGCCGGGCGCTCCCTGGACGGCCGACGGCACCCGCTACGAGACCGTCGTCGACACCGCCGCGGAGGTCTACACCACCCCCACCGGTCTACACCTTCCGAAGGACACGGTGCTGCTCACCGGCCGCTCCCTGCACCTTTTCCGGGTGACGCCCTGATCCGGCCGTGCACTTGGCCGGTAATCGACGGTGCGTTCGATACCTGACTGAGCGATAGAGGGTATCCGGCCTATTCTCGCCACGATGGCCAAGAACCCAGTCCTTGACACAGCCACCGATTCCGTCGCAGTGCCCGGCACCGCGCCTCCCGCGCCGGGCCGTTCGACAGTGCGATCGCTCCTCCGGCTGTGGCCCTACGTCCGTCCCGTCCGCACGCGCCTGGTCGTCTCGGTGGCCGCCGCGATGCTCGCCTCCCTCAGCACTCTCGTCATACCGATCGTACTCGGATGGATCGTCGACGGTCCGATCGCCGAGCACGACCTCGCAGCCCTCTGGCCCTACGCGGCCCTCCTGCTCCTGCTCGGCCTCTCCGAGGCCGTCTTCTTCCACGCCCGACGGGTCGTCCTGGCCCGGCCGCTGGCCGGCGTCGAATCGACGATGCGCGGCGAGCTGTTCGGCAAGCTGCAACGCCTGCCGGTCTCCTTCCACGACCGTTGGGGCTCCGGCCAGTTACTCTCCCGCGCGATGTCCGACCTGTACGTCGTGCGGACTTACCTGGCGTTCCCCCTGATCTTCCTCGTCGTCAACTCGCTGACCTTCCTGGCCGGCATCGCGCTGATGTTCACCCAGGACTGGCGGCTCGCCCTCATCACCCTCGCTCCGACCCTCCCGCTGTTCCTGCTCACCCGCCGGTTCGAGTCCCGCTACTCCCGCGCCACCCGCATGACGCAGGACCGGAACGGCGACCTCGCCACCCTCGTCGAGGAGTCCGTCCTCGGCATCCGGATCCTCAAGGCCTTCGGCCGCCACCGCTCGATGTCGGAGCGGTTCCACGAGCAGTCCGCCGTGCTCCGCCGGACCGAGCTGGAGAAGGCGGGCATGCTCGCCAACCTCTGGTCGATCGTCATCGGTCTGCCCGAGCTGGCCCTCGGCTGCTCCCTCGCGGTCGGTGCCTACCTGGTCGCGCACGACGAGATGAGCGCCGGCGCGCTCGTCGCCTTCCTCTCCACCGCGCTGACCATCCGCTGGCCGATCGAGTCGCTCGGCTGGCTGATCGCCTACTCCAACGAGGCCGCCACCGCGGCCGACCGCTTCTTCGAGGTACTGGACGCGCCCGACGCCGAACCGGCCGAAACCGTTCGCACGACCACACCCTCGACCACACCCTCCGCCGTACCCTCGACCACGACCACGGCCGTGAAGACCGTCACCACCCCCGACGGCATCCGGCTCACCGGCGTCCGCTTCCGCTACCCCGACGCCCCCGCGGACACCCCCGACCTGCTCCGCGGAATCGACCTGCACATCCGCAGCGGCGAGACGATGGCCCTGGTCGGCGCCACCGGCAGCGGCAAGACCACGCTGACCGCCCTCCTCCCCCGCCTCTACGAGGCCACCGCCGGCACCATCACCCTGGACGGCCGGGACATCCGCGAGCTGGACCGCTCGCGGCTGCGCGAACTGGTCGCGGTCGCCTTCGAGGACCCCACCCTGTTCTCCGCCACCATCCGCGAGAACGTGCTGATGGGCGCACCCGGCGCGGGCGAGGACCGGCTGCGCGCCGCCCTCGCCACCGCCCAGGCCGGGTTCGTCGACCACCTGCCCGAGGGCGTCGACACCGAGGTCGGCGAGCAGGGCCTGGGCCTGTCCGGCGGCCAGCGCCAGCGGCTCGCGCTGGCCCGCGCGGTGGTCGGCGACCCGTCGTTCCTGATGCTCGACGACCCGCTCTCCGCACTGGACGTGCACACCGAGGCGCTGGTCGAGCGCGCCCTGCGCGAGGTCCTCGCCTCCACCACCGCGCTGGTGGTCGCCCACCGTCCGAGCACCGTGATGCTCGCCGACCGGGTCGCCGTCCTCGCCGACGGCCGGATCGAGGCGGTCGGCACCCATCAGGAACTGCTGCAGAGCTCGGCGCGTTACCGCGCACTCATGTCGGGCGAGGCCACCCTCGCCCCCGAGGGGAGCACCGCCCGATGACCACCACCTGCGAGCCCGTCGACACCCGGACGAAGGACGTCCACCCGCACGCCGACCTGCCCGAGGACGAGCCGGCGGCCCCGCCGGACGACGAGGAGGACATCCCCGTCCCGCCCGGCGCGCCCAGCGCCCTGCTGCGCTCGCTGCTCGGCCCGCACCGGCGCCGGATCGCCACCGCGATGACGGTGATCCTGCTCCAGCAGGCCGCCCTGCAGGCCGGGCCGCTGATGGTCGCCCTCGCGCTGGACCGCGGCATCCCGGCGCTGCGCGACGACAACGCCGGCCCGCTGATCGCGGTGGTCGTCGCCTACCTGGGCTGCGCGCTGCTCGGCACGCTGCTCCAGTGGTCCTTCATCAGGATCAGCGCCCGGGTCAACCAGGACGTCCTGCTGGACCTGCGCGGCCGGATCTTCCGGCACGCCCAGCGGCTCAGCCTGGACTTCCACGAGCGGTACACCTCGGGCCGGATCATCTCGCGCGCCACCAGCGACGTGGAGGCGCTGCGCGAACTGCTGTCCGAAGGACTCCAGGAGCTGCTGACGGTCACCCTGTCGGTCTGCTCCATCTCGGTGATCCTGCTGGTGCTGGACTGGAAGCTCGGCCTGGCCGCGCTGGTCGCCTTCCTGCCGCTGTGGCTGATCACCCAGTCGTTCCGGCACCGCTCGCAGCCGGTCTACCGGCGCTCGCGCACCGCGGCGGCCTCGCTGATCGTCCGCTTCACCGAGACCATGAACGGCATCCGCCCGGTGAAGGCGTTCCGCCGCGAGCGGGCCAACGACATCGCGTTCGGCGCGGTGAACCGGCAGTCGGCCGCCGCCACCGCGGACGGCCTGCTGGAGGTCGCCCGCTACGGGGGCCTGTCCCGGACCACGGCCAACCTCTGGACCACCGCCGTGGTGGTGCTCGGTGCCTACCTGGTCACCGACGGCTCGGTCGAGCTGGGCGTGCTGACCGCCTTCGTGCTCTACCTGCACCGGCTGTTCGAGCCGATCGACCAGCTGGCGATGTTCCTGAACAGCTACCAGTCGGCGGCCGCCGCGCTGGAGAAGATCGCCGGCCTGCTCGCCCACGAGCCCACCGTGGCCGATCCGGCGGAGCCCAGGGAGCTGCCGGCCTCGACCGTCAAGGGCCGGGAGGTGCACTTCGAGAAGACCCGGTTCGCCTACCGGGCCGGCAAGGAGGTGCTGCCGACGTTCGACCTGCTGCTGCCGGCCGGGCAGACCGTCGCCGTGGTCGGCGCGACCGGGGCCGGCAAGTCGACGGTGGCCAAGCTGCTCGCCCGGTTCTACGACCCGACCGAGGGCCGGATCACCCTGGACGGGGTGGACCTGCGCGACCTGACCGGCCCGGAGCTGCGGCGCGGGGTGGTGATGGTGACCCAGGAGTCCTTCCTGTTCTCCGGCACGGTCGCCGAGAACATCGCCATCGGCCGGCCGGGCGCCGAGCGCGCCGAGATCGAGGCGGCCGCCCGGGCGATCGGCGCGCACGACTTCATCGCCGAACTGCCGGACGGCTACGACACCGACGTGCGCAAGCGCGGCGGGCGGATCTCGGCCGGCCAGCGGCAGCTGGTCGCCTTCGCCCGCGCGCTGCTCGCCGACCCGGCGGTGCTGATCCTGGACGAGGCCACCAGCTCGCTGGACGTGCCTGGCGAGCGGGCGGTGCAGCAGGCGATGCGCACCGTGCTGGCCGGCCGGACGGCCGTGATCATCGCCCACCGCCTCTCCACCGTGGAGATCGCGGACCGGGTGCTGGTGATGGACCAGGGCCGGATCGTCGAGGACGGCTCCCCGCGCGAGCTGATCAACGGCGCCGGACGCTTCGCCCAGCTGCACCAGGCCTGGCGCAGCAGTCTGGTCTGACGCCGACACCACCGGTCGTAATAACCCCTAGGCCCTTTCGTCCATTACCGAAAGGGCCTAGGGTCGTTCCCAGGACTCATCGATCCCGGCCCACGAAGGGGAGCGACCATGGTCGACCGTCACCACTGGGAACAGTGGCAGCGCAGCTGGGACCGCCAGCAGGAGTGGTACCTGCCCGACCGCGAGGAGCGGTTCCGGGTGATGCTCGACGTCGTCGAGGCGGTGACCGGGCCCGCCCCGCGCGTGCTCGACCTCGCCTGCGGCACCGGCAGCATCACCGAGCGCCTGTTCGCCCGGCTGCCCGGCGCCACCAGCGTCGGCGTGGACCAGGACCCGGCGCTGATGACCATCGCCCGCGGCGTCCTCGGCGAGGACGAGCGGTTCACCCTGGTCACCGCCGACCTCAAGGACCCGCGGTGGGCCGACGCCCTCCCGCCCGGCCCGTTCGACGCGGTGGTGACCGCCACCGCGCTGCACTGGCTGCCCGGGACCGCCCTGGTCCGGCTGTTCGGCGACCTGGCCGGCCTGGTCCGCCCCGGTGGGGTGTTCCTCAACGCCGACCACATGCCCGACCCGGAGGTCCCGCTGCTCAACACCGCCGAACGGGCCCTGCGGCACGGACGGCAGGAGCGCGAGAAGGACGCGGGCGTCCTGGACTGGGAGGGCTGGTGGCTCGCCGCCGCGGCCGACCCGCTGCTCGCCGAGCAGGTGGCCGCCCGCCACCGGCTGTACGGCTCGCACGCCGACGGCGAGTCGCACCCGGCCGGCTGGCACCTCGAACGGCTGCGGGAGGCCGGCTTCGCCGAGGCCGGGGTGGCCTGGCGCTCGGTCACCGACGCCCTGGTGGCCGCCGTCCGCTGAGGGAAACGGGAGGGGCGCCGGTGCCACCGGTGCCCCTCCCGCCCGCGTTCAGCGCAATAGTCCGGCGTCCATCCCCGCCGTCTCCGGCGGCAGCGCCACCAGGCCGGGCTCGGCGGGCGAGGCCAGCCGGGGATGGGCGGGCAGCACCCGCACGGTGTAGCCGAACGGCCCGGTGCGGCCGAGCTCCAGGGAACCCTCGTACCTGGTCCGCCCGTCGAGGTCGGGCCCGCCGACCGGCTTGAGGGCGAGCAGCGCGGCGTCGGAGATCCGGTCCGACTCGTCGACCCGGCCGGAGACCACCTGCACCTCGACGTCGGCCGGCTCCAGCGGGCCGAGCGCCACCTGCACCCGCAGGGCCAGCGCGCTGCCCAGCTCCTGCGCCTCGTCCGGACAGTCCGCCTCGACGTGCTCCACCCGGACAGCCGGCCAGGCCTCGCGCACCTTCGCCTTCCATTCGGCCAGCTCGTGCGCGGCCCGGAACGCCCCGGTCCCGGCCAGC
This sequence comes from Kitasatospora sp. NPDC057965, assembly GCF_042887135.1. Taxonomy (NCBI): domain Bacteria; kingdom Bacillati; phylum Actinomycetota; class Actinomycetes; order Kitasatosporales; family Streptomycetaceae; genus Kitasatospora; species Kitasatospora sp. NPDC057965. Next base: position 126,438 of record NZ_JBHVPZ010000019.1, on the reverse strand, counting down.
TCGCGCTGGGCCTGGGCAGCCGGGGCGTAGAGCCGTTCGACGTACTCGCGGACCATCCGGCCGGCCAGCACCTTGGGCCCGAGGGTGACCAGGGTGTGCCGGACCATCGCGATCCACCGGTGCGGCAGGCCGTCCGAGCCCCGGTCGTAGAACCGGGCGGTCACCTGCTCCTCGATCAGGTCGTAGAGCGCGGCGGCCTCGATGTCGTCGCGCCGCTCGGCCTCCCGGCTGTCCGGGTCGAGCACGCCCTCACCGGTGTCGGTGGTGGGGATCGCCCAGCCGTTCTGGCCGTCGAACCACTCGTCCCACCAGCCGTCCAGCACCGACAGGTTCAGGCAGCCGTTGAGGGCAGCCTTCATCCCGGAGGTGCCGCAGGCCTCCAGCGGGCGCAGCGGGTTGTTCAGCCAGACGTCGCAGCCCGGGTAGAGGTGCTGGGCCATCGCCATGTCGTAGTCCGGCAGGAAGACGATCCGGTGCCGGACGGCCGGGTCGTCGGCGAAGGCGACCATCTGCTGGATCAGCCGCTTGCCGCCGTCGTCGGCCGGGTGGGCCTTGCCGGCGACCACGATCTGCACCGGCCGGGTGGGGTGCAGCAGCAGGGCGCGCAGCCGCTGCGGGTCGCGGAGCATCAGGGTGAGCCGTTTGTAGGAGGGCACCCGGCGGGCGAAGCCGATGGTGAGCACATCCGGGTCGAGCACCGAGGAGACCCAGCCGAGTTCGGCCTCGCCGGCCCCGCGCTGGCGCCAGGAGGCGCGCAGCCGTCGGCGGACCTCGTCGACCAGCTGGGCGCGCAGGGTGCGGCGCAGCTCCCAGACCTCGGTGTTGCCGATCCTCTCCAGGCCCGTCCAGCGCTGGGTCTCGCCGGTGGTCATGGCCTCCTCGGCGCGCTCGGCACCGATCTCGGCGGCGCCGAGCCGGACGACCGCCGGGTCGATCCAGGTGGCGGCGTGCACGCCGTTGGTGACGGAGGTGATCGGGATCTCGGCGGCGTCGAAGCCCGGCCAGAGGCCGTTGAACATCGAGCGGCTGACCTCGCCGTGCAGGGTGGAGACGCCGTTGGCGCGCTGGGCGAGCCGCAGGCCCATGGCAGCCATGTTGAACAGCTTGGGGTCGCCGCCGCGCCAGGTCTCGGCGCCGAGCGCGAGCACCTGCTCGACCGGGACGCCGGGCAGCGCGGTGTCACCGCCGAAGTGCCGGGCGACCAGCTCGCGGTCGAAACGGTCGATGCCGGCCGGGACGGGCGTGTGGGTGGTGAACAGGGTGCCGGCCCGGACCGCCTCCAGGGCGGCGGCGAAGTCGAGGCCGGTGTCCGCGACCAGTTCGCGGATCCGTTCGACGCCGAGGAAGCCGGCGTGGCCCTCGTTGGTGTGGAAGACCTCGGGGGCGGGGTGGCCGGTGAGCCGCTGGTAGGCGCGCACCGCCCGGACGCCGCCGATGCCGAGCAGCATCTCCTGGAGCAGCCGGTGCTCGCTGCCGCCGCCGTAGAGGCGGTCGGTGACGTCGCGCTCGGCCGGCGAGTTGGCCTCGATGCCGGAGTCGAGCAGCAGCAGCGGGACCCGCCCGACCTGGGCCTTCCAGATGTGCGCGGCGAGGGTGCGGCCGCCGGGCAGGGCGAGGTCGACCCGGCTGGGGGTGCCGTCGCCCTCGCGGAGCAGGGCGACGGCCAGCTCGTCCGGATCCAGCAGGGGGTAGCGCTCCTGCTGCCAGCCGTCCCGGTCGAGGGACTGCCGGAAGTAGCCGTGCCGGTAGAAGAGCCCGACGCCGATGACCGGGACGCCGAGGTCGCTGGCGGCCTTGAGGTGGTCGCCGGCCAGGATGCCGAGGCCCCCGGAGTACTGGGGCAGTGCGGCGGCGATCCCGTACTCGGGCGAGAAGTAGGCGATGGCGGCGGGCAGCGGGGCGGCGCCCTGTTGCCCGGCGCTCTGGTACCAGCGCGGGCCGGCCAGGTACTCCCGCAGGTCGTCGGCGAGGTCGCCGAGCCTGCGCAGGAAGCGGCGGTCGGCGGCGAGCGCGGCGAGCCGGGCGGCGGGGACCTCCCCGAGCAGCCGCACCGGGTCCTCGCCCGTCGCGGCCCAGACGTCCGGGTCCACGGACCGGAAGAGGTCCCGGGTCTCGGGGTGCCAGGACCAGCGCAGGTTGAGGGCCAGCTCGTGCAACGGCTGGAGTTGTTCGGGCAGGACGGTGCGGACGGTGAATCTGCGGATTGCCTTCACGGCGTGAAGCGTAGCCTCGACGGGTGGCATGATGGTGCGTCAGTTGGGCTATTCGGCATCCGTTCGGCCTATTGATGAGATCGCATTCGGCGCATTGGTCTGCACGGGGGGCGCGCGAGGCGCACTTTCCGCGGCGCCGCGCCACCAATACGTGAACACCGTGGAACAGATCCATTTCCACCGGCGGACCCGCGCCCGATCGTCGTTGAAACTCCTGGCGTACCGCTGCGGAATCGGGGTCACCGGTGCGAGGATGAAGCACGGTCGTTGATGCTGCGGGGTGTGCGGAGACGGGTGGCGTTCCCCCGCGAAGCAGCACGTCCGAATCCTTTTCGCGTTGACCGTTCCTCATCCTGATTGGTCCATTCGGCGCCCATCGCGGACCGCCGCGTGTCCTCGGTCCCGCCCTGATCGTTCACGGGTGGGCTGGGGCACCCGGAGGCGCGCCCCGAGAGGCGTGCGCCGGAACGCGCGCGGGCTCTCGGGCTCTCCGCCACGGGCCGAGCGGGAGCGGGGCAGGTTGCCCGGAACGGCGGCGCGGGCAGGCTTCCGGTCGCACGTCCTCCCCACCCAGCAGTCCTCCCGGTACTCCCCTGGCCGCGCCGGCCCGCGGGAGCTGCCGCCGATCTCGGGCAGGAGTTTGGCATGCACGGCGATACGCGGGACCAGTCCACACCGGTGGCCGACACCCTCGACGCAGCGGTCGCGGAATCCGCCGGACGGATGGATTCTGACACTCGGACAGACGCGGCGATGCCGGGGCCCCGGGGTGCCGGGGCTATCCGTACGGAGCGACCCGACGAACCGGCCCGGCAACCCGGGGCCGACGAGAGCCGGGCCGCACCAGGGCCCGGCCGTGCCGAGGCCCCGCGCAAGCGCACCACCACCCGTCGCAGCGCGAGCACCGCCGACCCCTCCGCCCCCCGGGCCGAGGGCGCCGGACCGGCCCGGGCCGCCGCCGCGCGTCCCGCCGCCGGACGCGCCCGCGCGAAGCCCGCCGCCGCCCGCAAGCCAGCCGCCCGCAAGACGACAGAGAGCGACACCGTGATCGGCCGCATCCCCGTCCTGGACGTCAGCCCCCTCGTAGACGCCGGCCGCCGCCCGGCCAAGGCCGTGGTGGGCGAGACCTTCCTGGTCTGCGCGACCGTGTTCCGCGAGGGCCACGACGCGGTCAACGCCAACGTCGTGCTGCGCGACCCGCGCGGGCGCGGCGGCCCGTGGACGCCGATGCGCGAGCTGGCCGAGGGCACCGACCGCTGGGGCGCGTACGTCACCCCGACCGCCCCCGGCCGCTGGTCGTACCTGGTGGAGGCGTGGTCCGACCCGGTGGCCACCTGGCGCAGGACCGCCTCGGTCAAGCTGCCGGCCGGGATCGACACCGCGCTCGTCCTGGAGGAGGGCGCCCAGCTGCTGGAGCGCGCCGCCGCCGGGGTACCGAAGAAGGAGGGCCGGGCGGTGGTGCTGGCCGCCGCCGAGTCGCTGCGCGACCCGGGCCTGCCGCCGCTGTCCCGGCTGGCCGCCGCGCTCGCCCCGGAGGTGCAGGAGCTGCTCGGCCGCTTCCCGCTGCGCGAACTGGTGAGCGCCTCCCGGCCGGCGCCGCTCCAGGTGGACCGGGAGCGGGCGCTGTTCGGCTCCTGGTACGAGTTCTTCCCCCGTTCGGAGGGCGCGGTGGTGGACCCGTCCGGGGTGGAACCGCCCCGCTCGGGCACCCTGCGGACGGCGGCCGAGCGGCTGCCGGCGGTCGCCGCGATGGGCTTCGACGTGGTCTACCTGCCGCCGGTCCACCCGATCGGGCGAGCCTTCCGCAAGGGGCCGGACAACACCCTGACGGCCGGTCCGCACGACGTCGGCTCGCCCTGGGCGATCGGCTCGCCGGAAGGGGGCCACGACGCCGTCCACCCGGATCTCGGCACCATCGAGGACTTCGACCACTTCGTCGCGGAGGCCACCGCGCTGCACCTGGAGGTGGCGCTGGACTTCGCGCTCCAGTGCTCGCCCGACCACCCGTGGGTGAACAAGCACCCGGAATGGTTCAGCCACCGCGCGGACGGCACCATCGCCTACGCCGAAAATCCGCCGAAAAAATACCAGGATATTTATCCGATCAACTTCGACCAGGACATGGACGGAATCGTCAAGGAGACCGTCCGGATCCTCCGGTTCTGGATGGCGCACGGCGTCCGGATCTTCCGGGTCGACAACCCGCACACCAAACCGGTGGTCTTCTGGGAGCGGGTGCTCGCCGACATCGCCCGCACCGACCCGGACGTCCTCTTCCTCGCCGAGGCCTTCACCCGCCCCGCGATGATGCACACCCTGGGGAAGATCGGATTCCACCAGTCGTACACGTACTTCACTTGGCGCAACAGCAAGGCGGAACTCACCGAGTACCTCACCGAGCTGACCGGCGAGGCGGCCGCCCACATGCGGCCCAACCTCTTCGCCAACACCCCGGACATCCTGCACGCCTTCCTCCAGCACGGCGGCCCGGCCGCCTTCGCGATCCGCGCCGTGCTGGCCGCCACCCTCTCCCCCAGCTACGGCGTGTACGCCGGCTTCGAGCTCCACGAGAACGAGCCGGCCCACCCCGGATCCGAGGAGTACCTGCACTCGGAGAAGTACGAACTGCGCCCCCGGGACTGGAGCCGCACCGACACCCTCGCCCCGCTGCTCACCGTCCTGAACCGGCTGCGCCGCCGTCACCCGGCCCTCCAGCAGCTGCGTTCGCTGCGCTTCCACCCCACCGACAACGACCAGGTGCTCGCCTACTCCAAGACCGCCCTGACACCCGACGGCCTCACCGACCACCTCATCACCGTGGTCAACCTGGATCCCCACCACGCCCAGGAGGCCACCGTCACCCTGGACGGGGACGGGCCCTTCGCGGTCCACGACGAGCTCACCGGTGCCGCCTACACGTGGGGCCGGCACAACTACGTCCGGCTCGACCCCTCAGCCGAGCCGGCCCACCTCCTCACGGTTCGGAGGAACCCAGCGTGACAGTGAACGAGCCCGTCCCCGACACCTTCCCCGAGACCTCGAAGAAGAACCTGGACCCGGAGTGGTTCAAGCGTGCGGTCTTCTACGAGGTGCTGGTGCGGTCCTTCCAGGACAGCAACGGCGACGGGGTCGGGGACCTCAAGGGGCTCACGTCCAAGCTCGACTACCTGCAGTGGCTCGGCGTCGACTGCCTCTGGCTGCCGCCGTTCTTCGCCTCGCCGCTGCGGGACGGCGGGTACGACGTGTCCGACTACAAGTCGGTGCTGCCGGAGTTCGGCGACCTCGCCGACTTCATGGAGTTCGTGGACGCGGCGCACGCCCGCGGCATGCGGGTGGTCATCGACTTCGTGATGAACCACACCAGCGACCAGCACCCGTGGTTCCAGGCCTCGCGGGAGGACCCGGACGGCCCGTACGGCGACTTCTACATGTGGGCCGACGACGACAAGCAGTACCCCGACGCCCGGATCATCTTCGTCGACACCGAGACCTCCAACTGGACGTACGACCCGGTGCGCAAGCAGTACTTCTGGCACCGGTTCTTCTCCCACCAGCCGGACCTCAACTACGACAACCCGCGGGTCCAGGACGAGATGATCGCGGGCCTGCGGTTCTGGCTGGACCTCGGCATCGACGGGTTCCGGCTGGACGCGGTGCCGTACCTGTTCGCCCGGGAGGGCACCAACTGCGAGAACCTGCCGGAGACGCACGAGTTCCTCCAGCGGGTCCGCAAGGAGATCGACGCCAACTACCCGGACACCGTTCTGCTCGCCGAGGCCAACCAGTGGCCGGAGGACGTCGTCGACTACTTCGGCGACTTCGCCTCCGGCGGCGACGAGTGCCACATGGCGTTCCACTTCCCGGTGATGCCGCGGATCTTCATGGCGGTCCGCCGGGAGTCCCGCTACCCCGTCTCGGAGATCCTCGCCAAGACGCCCAACATCCCGCACGGCTGCCAGTGGGGGATCTTCCTGCGCAACCACGACGAGCTGACCCTGGAGATGGTCACCGACGAGGAGCGCGACTACATGTACGCCGAGTACGCCAAGGACCCACGGATGCGCGCCAACGTGGGCATCCGCCGGCGGCTCGCCCCGCTGCTGGAGAACGACCGCAACCAGATCGAGCTCTTCACCGCCCTGCTGCTCTCGCTGCCGGGCTCCCCGGTGCTCTACTACGGCGACGAGATCGGCATGGGGGACAACATCTGGCTGGGCGACCGGGACGGCGTCCGGACCCCGATGCAGTGGACCCCGGACCGCAACGCGGGTTTCTCCCACGCCGACCCGGGCAGGCTCAGTCTGCCGCCCATCATGGATCCGGTGTACGGCTATCAGGTGACCAACGTCGAGGCGCAGCAGAGCAGTTCGAGTTCGCTGCTGCACTGGACGCGTCGCATGATCGAGATCCGCAAGCTCAACCCGGCGTTCGGCCTCGGCAGCTACACCGAACTGCCCTCCAGCAACCCCGCGGTGCTGGCCTTCGTGCGCGAGCACGAGGGGGACCTGGTCATGTGCGTGAACAACTTCTCCCGGTTCGCGCAGCCGACCGAACTGGACCTGAGGCGGTACGGCGGACGGTATCCCGTCGAGCTGATCGGCGGGGTGCGCTTCCCCTCGATCGGCGAGTGGCCGTACCTGCTCACCCTCGCCGGCCACGGCTTCTACTGGTTCCAGCTCCGCCGGCCCCCCTGGCTGAGCGGAACCGGGCGATCGAAGTAACGATCCGGCACCGCCGCAGGCCCCACCGAAGCCTCCGGGGGCGCGAGTTCGCACCCCGCGCCCCCGGTCGTCTCTGCACCACCGCGTACGGAGAACAGCCCAACGGCCACCCACACGAAGGCGTGACACCCGGGCCAACCGCTCGCGTGCCGCCGCCGCCGCGCCGCCGCAATCCGGAAGACTGACGGACCCGGCCAGACCCGTCGGGCGATCCGCCCAGCTCCTCCGGGGAAAGGGAGTCATGTCCGAAACCTCCCGTTCGCAAGCCCCCCTGCACCGTGACGCCCCCGCCGGGCCCGCCACGGCGGCCGCCCCGCGGGGCACCGGGGTCCGGAGGACCGCCCTGGGGGTCAGCGAACTCGTCCAGGCGGCGCTGCCGCTGATCGCCGAGTGGCTCCCCACCCAGCGCTGGTACGCCGGGAAGGGCCGGCCGATCACCGGCCTGGTCCCCCTGGTCGGCACCCCCCTCCAGGTCGGCGACCCCGCCCTGCTGCACCTGCTCCTCCGGGTCGAACACGCCGCCACCGCCGGCGCGCCGCACGGCGACCTCTACCAACTGCTGCTCGGCATCCGCTCGCAGGGTCCGGCCGGCATCGAACCCGCCGCGGTCCTCGGCCGGCTCACCCAGGGCCCGTACGACGGCGCGGCGCTCTACGACGCGGTGCACGACCCCGAGCTCACCGGGCGGCTGCTGGAGCACCTGGCCACCGGCGACCGGTTCGGCTCGCTGTCCTTCCGCCGCACCCCCGGCTCCGGACTCCCCACCAACCTGCCCGGCCGCGCCTCCACCGCCGAGCAGTCCAACAGCTCGGTCATCTACGGCACCTCGTACATCCTCAAGCTGTTCCGCCGCGTCCACCCCGGCACCAACCCCGACCTCGAACTGTCGCTCGCGCTCTCCCGGGCCGGCTCGACCCGCATCCCCCGGGTCGCCGCCTGGTTCGAGAGCCGCCTGGAGCGCGCCGAGCCGGCCACCCTCGGGCTGCTCCAGCGCTACCTCCCCGAGGCCGAGGACGGCTGGGAGCTCGCCCTCGACCAGGTCGGCCGGCTGAAGGGCGACCCGTCGCCGGGCAACTTCGCGATCGAGGCGCACCGGCTCGGCCGGGCCACCGCCGAGGTGCACCGGGTGCTCGCCCGCTCGATGCCGGTCGCCCGGCTGGACCGCACCCAGACCCGGCAGCTGGCCACCGCGATGGCCGACCGGCTGGACAGCGCGGTCGCCGCCGTCCCGGGGCTGATGCGCTACCGGGGCGCGCTGCGCTCGGCCTTCCAGCAGCTGGCCGACGCCCACCCGGACGGCCTGCCGGTCCAGCGGATCCACGGCGACCTGCACCTCGGCCAGGCGATGCGCACCCCGCACGGCTGGGTGCTGCTGGACTTCGAGGGCGAGCCGGCCAAGTCGGTCGCCGAACGGCGCGAGCCGCAGACTGCGCTGCGGGACGTCGCCGCGATGCTCCGCTCCTTCGACTACGCCGCCGCCCACCTGCTGGCCGGCGGGCCGCCCGACCCGGAGCTGGCGCACCTGGCCGCCGCCTGGGCGCAGCGCAACCGCACCGCCTTCTGCGCCGGCTACACCGCGGGCGGCGGCACCGACCCGGCCGCCTCGCCGGAGCTGATGCGCGCCCTGGAGATCGACAAGGCGGTGTACGAGGTGGTGTACGAGGCCCGGCACCGGCCGAGCTGGCTGCCGATCCCGCTGGCCGCGATCAACCGGCTGGCGCTCACCGTCTGACGTCCCTCGTTCCTCCGCCCCGCTCCAAGAGAGGTCCCCGCCGTGACGCCGCTCGACCCGCCAGGCCGCACCACCCGCTCCGTGCCGGCCACCTTCCTGGCCGGCACGGACTCCCCGAAGCGTGAGCCCGCGACCGTCCGGCGGGCCGAGCCGGTCCCCGCCGAACCCCTGCGCTCCGAGCCACTGCCCGCCGAGCCGCTGCCCGCCGCCGAACCGGCGCCCGTCCCGGGACCGGCCCCCGCCCCGGAGCCGGCGCCCGCCGGAGCGCTGCGGCTGCCCGAGGCGCCGCTGCCGCCCGGCGAGGTGGACCGGCTGGTCGGCGGCCAGCACCACGACCCGCACGCCCTGCTCGGCGCCCACTCCGTGCACGGCGGCACCGCGATCCGGGTGCTCCGCCCGTTCGCCGAGCGGGTCGTGGTGGAGACCGGCCAGGGCCCCGTCGAACTCACCCACCAGCAGGGCGGACTGTTCACCGGCCTGCTCGCCGCCCCGCAGGCGCCCGACTACCGGCTGCTGGTGAGCTACCCCGGCGGTGAGCCGATCCGCCAGCACGACGGCTACCGCACCCCGCCCACCCTCGGCGAACTCGATCTGCACCTCATCTCCGAGGGCCGGCACGAGCAGCTCTGGCGGGCCCTCGGCTCGCACCCGCGCACCGTGGCCGGCGTGCCCGGCACCGCGTTCGCGGTCTGGGCGCCGAACGCCGTCGGCGTCCGGCTGATCGGCGACTTCAACCACTGGGACGGCACCGGTCACCCGATGCGCTCGCTCGGCTCCTCCGGCGTCTGGGAGCTGTTCGTCCCCGGCCTCGGCGAGGGCACCCAGTACAAGTACGAGATCCACACCCGGCAGGGCTGGGTCCTGGACAAGGCCGACCCGCTCGCCCGCGCCGCGCAGGTCCCGCCCGGCACCGCCTCGGTCGTCACCGCGTCCACACACCGCTGGCAGGACGGCGAGTGGATGGCCCGCCGGGCGCGCACGGCGCACCACCGCGCCCCGATGTCGGTGTACGAGCTGCACCTGCCGTCCTGGCGCCCCGACCTCACCACCTACCGCGCCATCGCCGCCGAACTCCCGATGTACCTCAAGGAGTTGAACTTCACCCACGTGGAGTTCATGCCGGTCATGGAGCACCCGTTCGGCGGCTCCTGGGGCTACCAGGTGTCCGGCTACTACGCCCCCACCGCCCGGCTCGGCAGCCCCGACGACTTCCGCTTCCTGGTGGACACCCTGCACCAGCACGGCATCGGCGTCATCGTCGACTGGGTGCCCGCGCACTTCCCCAAGGACGACTTCGCGCTCGCCCGCTTCGACGGCGAGCCGCTGTACGAGCCGGCCGACCCGCAGCGCGCCGAGCACCCGGACTGGGGCACCCTGGAGTTCGACTACGGCCGGGTCGAGGTGCGCAACTTCCTGGTCGCCAACGCGGTCTACTGGTGCGAGGAGTTCCACGTCGACGGCCTGCGGGTGGACGCCGTCGCCTCCATGCTCTACCTCGACTACTCGCGCGACAGCGGCGCCTGGACCCCCAACCGGTTCGGCGGGCGGGAGAACCTCGACGCGGCCGTCTTCCTGCAGGAGATGAACGCCACCGTCTACCGGCGCTGCCCCGGCGTGATCACCGTCGCCGAGGAGTCCACCGCCTGGGACGGCGTCACCCGGCCCACCGACCAGGGCGGCCTCGGCTTCGGCCTCAAGTGGAACATGGGCTGGATGCACGACTCCCTGGTCTACATGAGCAAGGACCCGGTGCACCGCAGGTTCCACCACAACGAGATCACCTTCTCGATGGTGTACGCCTACTCGGAGAACTACATCCTGCCGATCTCGCACGACGAGGTGGTGCACGGCAAGCAGGCGCTGGTCGCCAAGATGCCCGGCGACTGGTGGCAGCAGCGCGCCAACCACCGCGCCTACCTCGGCTTCATGTGGGCCCACCCGGGCAAGCAACTGCTCTTCATGGGGCAGGAGTTCGCCCAGGGCGCGGAGTGGCACCACGAGCAGGGCCCGCAGTGGTGGGTGCTCGACGACCAGTGGCCGGCCCACGAGGAGCACCGGGGCGTTCGCCGGCTGGTCGGCGACCTCAACCGGTGCTACCTCGACACCCCGGCGCTGTGGGAGCAGGACACCACCCCGGCCGGCTTCCGCTGGCTCGACGGCGGCGCCGCCGAGGACAACCTGCTCTCCTTCGTCCGCCACGCCGCCGACGGAACCCCGCTGGTCGCCGTCTGCAACTTCTCCCCGGTCGTGCGGCACGCCCACCGGGTGGGCCTGCCGGAGCTGGCCGGGCGCGACCAGTTGTGGGAAGAGGTCCTCAACACCGACGCCACCGAGTACGGTGGCAGCGGAACCGCCAACTCCCTTCCGGTGAAGGCGGATGCGTCCGCGTGGAACGGGCAGCCGCGCAGCGCCGAGCTGGTCCTGCCGCCGCTCGCGACCATCTGGCTCCGCCCGGCATGACGTTCTAGGCTCCCCGGCTGAGACGTCGACAGCGGGCGGGGGGCCTTCTGTGGGATTGGTGCTGGGCTGGGGCTACGTTCTGCTGCCACTGGCCTGTTGGGCCGCACTGGCCCGCACCCGGGCGGTCGGGGTGGCGGTCGCCGCCGTCCTGGCCGCCCTCGCGGTGGTCCCGGTCGGCCTGGAGCGGGGGTGGTTCCACAGCCGGGCGATCGCCGAGTCCCAGTCCGGCTACCCGCTCGCCGCCGGGCTGGTGGTCCTGCTCGGCACGCTGGCCGAACGGCGGCTGTGCGGACCCCGGCCCACCCGGGGGTCCGGACAGCCCGCCGCCGGGGCCACCATCGTGATCGCCGCCCACTCCCTGGTCGGCCTCGTCCTCGGCCTGCTCTACCAGCTCGCCGTCCACGAACCCTTCTCCCCGGAGCGCTCCGAGCTGTCGCTGCCGCCCGGCCTCTCCGTCCGGCAGGACAGCGGCCCCGACCGCAGCTGCGGACTGCACGCCTGCCGCCGCGACCTCGCGATCGTGAGCGCCGACGGCCTGTCCGGCGCCGAGGCCGCCCGCCGGCTGCGCGTCCGGCTGGCCGCCGACGGCTGGACCCCGGGCCCGGGCGGCTGCCTGGTCCACCGGCACGGCTGGCTGCTGGACAAGCGGATCACCCAGCTGTTCCTCATCGAGCAGCCGGACGGCGTGACCGTCCGGCTGGTCGGCCCCGACCGCACGCCGTAGGGCGTGTCCGGTGACCTTCGGCCCCTTGCCGCGAGCCGTCCCGTTCTGCTCGCGGACGGGCGTTCACGGTGCGAAGGTATGGTCGATATGACCACTTCCTGAGACGACGGGACGGAGAGAGCCACGTGGCGCGCAGCGTGTACGTGACCGGGATCGACCGCGGGGACGGCCGCCAGGCGGTGGAACTCGGTGTCATGGAGCTGCTCACCCGCCGGGTGGACCGGGTCGGGGTGTTCCGCCCCCTGGTGCACGCCCATGCACCGGGCGAGGCCGGCTCGGACCACGTGGTCGAGCTGCTGCGCGCCCGGTACCGGCTGGACCTGCCGGCCGCCGAGCTCTACGGCCTCACCTACGAGGAGGCCGCCGCGCTGCAGGCCGCGCACGGCCAGGACGAGCTGGTCTCGGTCCTGGTCGACCGCTTCCACGCGCTGGAGCGGCGCTGCCAGGCGGTCCTGGTGCTGGGCACCGACTTCGCGGACACCAACATCCCCGACGAGCTGGCCTTCAACGCCCGGCTGGCCAACGAGTTCGGCGCCGCCGTGCTGCCGGTGATCGGCGGGCACGGCGAGGACGCCGACACGGTGATCGCCGAGGTCCGCAACGCCCACCGCGCCTACACCGACCTCGGCTGCGAGACCCTGGCGATGATCGCCAACCGGGTCGCCCCGGCCGCCGAGCAGCCGGTCCAGCGCAAGCTCACCGAGAAGCTGCCGATCCCCGCCTACGTCATCCCCGAGGAGCCGGGGCTGGCCGCGCCGACCGTCGCCCAGCTGGTCGACGCCACCGGCGCCGAGGTGCTGCTCGGCGACGCGGCCGGCCTGGCCCGGGACGTCCGCGGCTTCGTCTTCGGCGGCGCCATGCTGCCGACCTTCCTGGACGCGCTGACCGAGGGCGCGCTGGTGGTGGCCCCCGGCGACCGCGCCGACCTGGTGATCGGCGCGCTGGCCGCGCACGCCGCCGGCGCCCCGCCGATCGCGGGTGTGCTGCTCACCCTCGGCCTGCGCCCCGGCCCGAACGTGATGGCGCTGGCCGCCCGGCTCGCCCCCGGAACCCCGGTCGCGGTCGTCCCGGAGGGCAGCTGGCTCACCGCCGCCGCGCTGACCCACCTGGAGGGCAAGCTCTCGACGGCCAGCCCGCGGAAGGCCGAGATCGCCCTCGGCCTGTTCGAACTGCACGTGGACACCGACGAGTTGACCAAGCTGATCGAGGTCGGCCGGTCCGAGCGGGTGACCCCGATGATGTTCGAGCACGAGCTGCTGGAGCAGGCCAGGGCGACCCGCCGGCACGTCGTGCTGCCGGAGGGCACCGAGGAGCGGGTGCTGCGCGCCGCCGAGATCCTGCTGCGCCGCAACATCTGCGACCTCACCCTGCTCGGCGACGCCGACGCCGTCCGCCGCAAGGCCGCCTCGCTGGGCATCGACCTGCCGGCCGAGATCCCGGCCGCCGACCGCGCCCAGGTGCGGATCGTCGACCCGGCCACCAGCCCGCTGCGCCGCCAGTTCGCCGAGCTGTACGCGAAGCTGCGCGCGCACAAGGGCATGACCGTCGAGCTGGCCCTGGACGTGGTCACCGACGTCTCCTACTTCGGCACCCTGATGGTCCAGGAGGGCATCGCCGACGGCATGGTCTCCGGCGCGGTGCACTCCACCGCCGCCACCATCCGGCCCGCCTTCGAGGTGATCAAGACCTCGCCGGGCGCGTCCATCGTCTCCAGCGTCTTCTTCATGTGCCTGGCGGACAAGGTGCTGGTGTACGGCGACTGCGCGGTCAACCCCGACCCGGACGCCCAGCAGCTGGCCGACATCGCCATCCAGTCGGCCGCCACCGCCGCCAAGTTCGGCGTCGAGCCGCGGGTCGCGATGCTCTCCTACTCGACCGGCACCTCCGGCTCCGGCGCCGACGTCGACAAGGTCCGCAAGGCCACCGAGCTGGTGCGCGAGCTGCGCCCGGACATCCTGGTCGAGGGGCCGATCCAGTACGACGCCGCGGTGGACGCGCACGTCGCGGCGACCAAGCTGCCGGGCTCGCCGGTGGCCGGCCGGGCGACCGTGCTGATCTTCCCGGACCTCAACACCGGCAACAACACCTACAAGGCCGTCCAGCGCTCCGCCGGGGCGGTGGCCGTCGGGCCGGTGCTCCAGGGGCTGCGCAAGCCGGTCAACGACCTGTCGCGCGGCGCGCTGGTGCAGGACATCGTCAACACGGTGGCGATCACCGCCATCCAGTCGCAGGAGCGCGGGTCCCAGCCGCGCGGTGAAGGGGGCACGGCATGAGTGGCGGCACTCGGGTCCTGGTGCTGAACGCCGGCTCCTCGTCGGTGAAGTACCAGCTGATCGACATGCTGGACGGCGACCGGCTGGCCTCCGGGCTGGTCGAGCGGATCGGCGAGGCCGGCGGCCGGCTGGTGCACACCCCGCGCGGCGGCGCGGAGCGGGAGACCGTCCAGGCCTTCCCCGACCACGGCGCGGCGCTCAAGGCGGTCTCCGAGGAGCTGTCCGCCGACGGCCTCGGGCTGGACTCCCCCGAGCTGGCCGCGATCGGCCACCGGGTGGTGCACGGCGGCCTGCGCTTCACCGAGCCGACCGTGGTCACCGACGACGTGCTCAAGGAGATCCGCCGGCTGATCCCGGTGGCGCCGCTGCACAATCCGGCCAACATCACCGGCATCGAGGTGGCCCGCGCGCTGCGGCCGGACCTGCCGCAGGTGGCCGTCTTCGACACCGCCTTCCACGCCTCGATGCCCGAGCACGCCGCCCGGTACGCGATCGACAAGGCGGTGGCCGACGAGCACCGGGTCCGCCGCTACGGCTTCCACGGCACCTCGCACCAGTACGTCTCGCGGGCCACCGCGCGGCTGCTCGGCAAGGACCCGGCCGAGGTCAACGTGATCGTGCTGCACCTGGGCAACGGCGCCTCCGCGTCGGCGGTGAGCGGCGGGCGCTGCGTGGACACCTCGATGGGCCTGACCCCGCTGGAGGGCCTGGTGATGGGCACTCGTTCGGGTGACATCGACGCGGGCGTGGTCTTCCACCTGCACCGGGTGGGCGGGCTGTCGATCGACGGCATCGACAACCTGCTCAACCGCCGCAGCGGCCTGCTGGGCCTGTGCGGCGACAACGACATGCGCGAGATCATGCGCCGCGCCGACGAGGGCGACGCCGACGCGAAGCTGGCCTTCGACGCGTACATCCACCGGCTGCGCAAGTACATCGGCGGGTACTACGCGGTGCTCGGCCGGGTGGACGCGATCGCCTTCACCGCCGGTGTCGGGGAGAACGCGGCCCTGGTGCGGGCGGCCGCCACGGCCGGGCTGGAGGAGCTCGGCATCGCCGTCGACCCGGAGCTCAACTCGGTACGCTCGCGCGAGCCGAGGATCATCTCCCCGGCGCTGCTGCCCTCCGGCGGCAGCGCACGGGTGGCCGTCGCCGTCGTCCCCACCGACGAGGAGCTGGAGATCGCCCGGCAGGCCTTCGCCCTGGTGCACCGGTCGTCCGAAAACTGACCCCCCGTCGTCTCGCTCCGCGGACTCCCGGGCGTCGTTTCCTCTCCATTCGGGCCGAATGCACCAATAACACGAACGGATAGACTGATCGATATGCGCCGAGCGAAAATTGTCTGCACCCTGGGTCCCGCGACGGACTCCTACGAACAGCTCAAGGCCATCGTCGAAGCGGGCATGAACGTCGCCCGACTGAACATGAGCCACGGCTCCCACGCGGAGCACGAGGAGCGGTACCGCAAGGTCCGCCAGGTCTCCGAGGACACCGGCCGGACCATCGGCGTTCTGGCCGACCTCCAGGGTCCCAAGATCCGTCTGGCGACCTTCGCCAACGGCCCGGTGACCGTCGACAACGGCGACGAGTTCACCATCACCACCGAGGACGTCCCCGGTGACCAGCACATCTGCGGAACCACCTACAAGGGCCTGCCGGGCGACGTCAAGCCCGGTGACCCGGTCCTGATCAACGACGGCGTCATCGCCCTGGAGGTCGTCAGCGTCGACGGCCCGCGGGTGAAGACCGTGGTCGTCGAGGGCGGCGTGCTCTCGAACAACAAGGGAATCAACCTCCCCGGCGCGGCCGTCAACGTGCCCGCCCTGTCCGAGAAGGACAAGGAGGACCTGCGCTTCGCCCTGCGTCTGGGCGTCGACATGGTCGCCCTGTCCTTCGTCCGCAACGCCGCGGACATCAAGGACGTGCACGCGGTCATGGACGAGGTCGGCATCCGGGTGCCGGTCATCGCCAAGATCGAGAAGCCGCAGGCCGTCGAGGCGATGGAGGAGATCGTCCTCGCCTTCGACGCGATCATGGTGGCCCGCGGCGACCTGGCCGTCGAGTACCCGCTGGAGCGGGTGCCGCTGGTCCAGAAGCAGCTGATCACCCTGGCCCGCCGCAACGCCAAGCCGGTCATCGTCGCCACCCAGATGATGGAGTCGATGATCCACGCCTCGCGCCCGACCCGCGCCGAGGTCTCCGACGTCGCCAACGCCATCCTGGACGGCACCGACGCGGTCATGCTGTCCGCCGAGTCCAGCGTCGGCAAGTACCCGGTCGAGACCGTCCGCACCATGAGCCGGATCTGCGAGAAGGCCGAGGAGGAGCTGGTCTCCCAGGGCCTCCAGCCGCTCAACCCGGGCCGCAAGCCGCGCACCCAGGGCGGTTCCATCGCCCGCGCCGCGTGCGAGCTGGGCGACTTCCTGAACGGCAAGGCGCTGGTCGCGTTCACCAAGTCCGGTGACACCGCGCGCAGGCTCTCCCGCTACCGCTCGCCGATCCCGGTGATCGCCTTCACCCCGGACCACGCCACCCGCAACCAGCTCTCGCTGAGCTGGGGCGTCGAGGCGCACGTGACCGAGCAGGTGGAGACCACCGACGAGATGGTCGCGCAGGTCGACCGCGAGCTGCTGCGGATCGGCGAGCTGGGCGAGGGCGACACCGTGATCGTCACCGCCGGCTCCCCGCCCGGCATCCCCGGCAACACCAACATGGTCCAGGTGCACCACCTGGGCACCCGCAAGGCCTGAGGCAGCGCGGAACACGCCCGTGGGGCGGTCCCTCCGGAGGGAGGGGCCGCCCCACGGGCGTCGGGGGGCGGGCTCAGGCGTTCCCGGGGTAGGGCTGGTCGTCGTTGGACAGCCGCATGCCGGGGATCTTCAGGGTGCCGCCGAACTGACCCGACTGGATCGCGGTCACCCCGGTCAGCTCGATCCACAACGGCAGCTGGAGCTGGCCGATCAGGTCGTACAGCCACTGCGGCAGCGGGCCGTCGGGGGTGAGGGTGAGCTCGCCCAGGTCGATCGGGACCGGCAGGCCGAGCACCTTGGACAGGTGGCCGGAGAGCCGTTCCACGTACATGACGACCGGGCCCTTGCGCATGGTCGAGACCGAGCCGGGCGCGCCCTTCACGTGGAAGGTCTTGCCGTTGCCCTGCAGCGTCGACATGTGCAGGTTCTCGATGTCGACGCTCTCCACCTCGAACTTCAGCACCCGCTTGGTGCCGGTGGGGGTCCGGACGTCGACCACGCCGAGCAGCACGGCGTGGTTCAGGGCGAGCCGGGTGGTCTGCAGGGTCCAGTTCTGGTCCGGGACCAGGATCGGGTTGTCGGCCGGCTTGCCGTTCGGGGCGAGCGCCTTGGTGTCGACCAGGCAGTTCGGGTCCTTGGACGGGGTGGCCGAGGGGCTGCCGGACGCGGTCGGCTTCGCGGCGGAGGCCGCGGAGCCGGAGGCGGTGGCGCCGGCGGACGGCTTCGCCCTGCTGGACGCGGTGGCGGAGGGCGTCGTCGACGCGGCCGGAGCGGTCGGCGTCGTCGACGCGGCCGGTGCGGTCGGCGTCGTCGACGCGGCCGGTGCGGTCGGCGTGGGCGTTCCCGGGGTGGCGGAGGGCGTGGGCGCCGCACCGCCGGTCGGCACGGCCGTCGGTGCGGCGGCCGGGGTGCCGGCGGCGGGAGGCTCGGTGGCCGGCGCAGGGGCGGCCGGGGCCGCGGCACGCACCCCGGCGGACGGGCTCGCGGTGGCGGTGGGGCTCGGCGAGCCGCCCGGGGTGACCAGGCGGGTGACGCCGCCGACGAGATCGTCGATGAGGCCGGCCCGGACGACGCCGCCGTCGGGGTCCGCGCTCGCCCCGGCCGTCGGGGTCGCGGTCGCCGTCGCGCCGGCCGTCGGCTCGGGCACGGCCGTCGGGGCGGCGGTCGGGGCACCCGTCGGCGCGGGCGTCCCGGTGGCCGGGGCCTCGGGCAGCGGCACGGACGGGCCGGGAATCGGCGGCGGCAGCTCGCCCCTGGGCACCGGCGTCTCGGCCACCGCGGGCGGCTGCGGCACGCTGTCCGGGGCGGTGGCGCACGGCTTGCCGGCGGTGGACTCGGCGATCGCCGGGTTCGGCGTGTAGGCGGCGGCCATCAGCAGCGCGGTCGGCACCGCGGCCATCGCCAGCGCCCGGCCGCGCAACCGTGCCCGGACCGGTGTGCGGGGCGCCGCGTGCCGCGGCGAGCGCTGCGCCGGGGCCTGCGGGAGCTCCTCGCGCGGCTCGCTCACCGGGCCTCCTCGGGCGCCGCGGCCTGCTGCGCCGGGACGGTGCCCCCGGCGGCGGCCGGGGGCACCTCGCCGGGCTCCTCGGCCGCGGTGGCGGTGGCCGTCCCCCCGTCGGGCGCGGCGGCGACCGCGGCCTCGGCCCCGGCCTGGTCGGTGGCCTGGAACGGCGCCCAGGCGATCATCAGACCGCCGCCGATCAGACCCGGCAGGATCGACATCCCGAAGCCGCCCAGGTTGGAGACCGGGATCGAGACCAGGGTGAGCAGGGTGGTGGCGATGCCCGCGAACACCCGGACGACCGGCTGGAACCAGGCGGTCAGCCCGAGCACGACCAGCAGCACCCCGATGATCAGCGAGCCCGCGCCGGCCGTGGTGGCCATGGCGAGCGTCATGCCGTTCAACGACAGGTTGGCGTACGGGAAGTACATGATCGGGACGCCGGCGAGGACGGCCAGCAGCCCGCCGTAGAACGGCCGGGAACGGCGGAAGTCACGGAACGCCCGACGGACCCACCTCAGGGGGTTCTCGCGTTCGGCGGGCCGCGGCTCGGCAAGGGTGCTGGACACGGAGCAGCTCCTCGATGGTGTGACGAGGTGAAACGGAAAGGGGGAGCCCGGGGACGGCGGCCCGTGCGGCCGCCGTCCCCCGCCCCCGACCCGCCGTCAGGCGGTCAGCCGGTCAGCCGAGGAACCGGCTCAGAAGCACTCGTGGTCGCCGTCGGTGTAGAGGTTGAGCTTCAGGCCCTTGAGCTTGAAGGTGCCCGCCGAGGTGGCCCACGCGGTCTGCTTCACGCCGTACAGGTCGGCGGTCTCCGCGGCCTGGGCGAAACCGGTCTTGCCGCTGGGCAGGCCGGAGCCGAGCGCGGACTTCCAGTTCTTGGTGGCCTCGCCGGTGAGGGTGGAGGCGTCCTGGCCGATGTTGATGTGGCCGAACTCGGCGTCGGCCTCCAGGGAGTCGAGGTCGATCAGCAGGTTCCCGGCCTGGACCTGACGCGCTTCGTCCTCGCTGTCACCGGCCTCCAGGCGGAGGGTGACCTTCGGGAGCTTGAAGGGCAGCGGGATCACGTTCGGGTCGGTGACCAGCGACTGGCACATCCCCTTGATCCGGGCGGTGTCGAAGGCCGAGACCGCGACCGGGTGGGTCGTCTTGTCGGTCTGGACGTCGATCGAGCCGAACTGCGCGAAGTTGGTGCCGTGCAGCTCCTTCGCGGAGACCTTGAACTGCTGGCCCGAGATGCTGAACGAGGCGGCGAGCGCGCTGTTCGCCAGCCCGACGCCGACCGCGGCGGTGGCCGCGAGGCTCGGCACCATCACCAGGGCGAAGCGCTTCCAGCGGGTCTTGCCGTAGGTCTTGGACATGCGAGTCCTCCTTCTGGGACGTACATCTCCGGCTCCCCGGTGGCGGATGCCGCACCGATGGGGGCCTGGGATGGGAGAGAGCTACGTCCTCGGTAGCGGAGAGCGCCGTGGCGACACGGGCGGTCCCCCCGAGCGACAACCGGCGACCGCGCGGGCAGCGCGGCCGTACGAAGGACAGGAACCGCCGTGGGAGCGGATACCCCCCTGCCCTCGCGCCGGCGGCAGGACCGCCGGCCGCCCGGTGGGGATCCCCTCCTCCGGGTCCGCCGACCGGCTGCCGGCGGGGGTCGAAGTGTGGGGACCGGGCGTGCCGATGCTGCTCGAATCCCCGGCGAAGCACAAGAGGTTGCATTACTGACGGGTAATCCCACACGCGCACGAATGATCATGAAATCGGCACCCTGGACACGCAGCGTGACGAAATGGAGGATTCGTGAGGGCGAAACCCCTAGGAAACGGCAGCGAAACACCCGTGGACGATCACATGTCGTGACCGTCCACGGGTGTTGTCAAGATTTGGTAAACCTCAGAGACGATGACCGTATTGTCGCCAAATCACCAGGCGGCACCGCAGGTCATCCGGCGTGTCACCCGACACCCCGTCAGAACAGCACCCGGGCCAGCGCCTGGCGCGCCGCGGTGACCCTCGGGTCCTCCGGGCCGATCACCTCGAACAGCTCCAGCAGCCGCAGCCGGGCCGCGTCCCGGTCCTCGCCGAAGGTCCTGCCGACCGTCGACACCAGCCGGCCGAAGGCGTCCTCGACGTGCCCGCCGACCAGGTCCAGGTCGGCCGCCCGCAGCTGGGCCTCGATGTCCTTGGGGTCCGCCGCGGCGGCGGTCCGGACGGCCTGCAGGTCCAGTCCCTCGATCCGCTGCAGCAGTTCGGCCTGGGCCAGGCCGACCTTGGCCTCGGCGTTGCCCGGCTGGTCGGCCAGCACGTTCCGGTAGGCCTGGATCGCGCCGCCCAGGTCCCCCTGGTCGAGCGCGTCGTGGGCCGCGGACAGCGCCGGGTCCTCCGGGCGGCGCGGGGCGGCGGCCTCCGCGCCCTCGACGGGCGCGCCGCCACCGGTGCCGACGATGCCGAAGCGCTGCTCGGCGACCAGGATCAGCTGGTCCAGCACCTTGCGGACGTTGGCCTCGTTCTCGGCGCCCTGGAACAGCGGGACCAGCTGGCCGGCCACCACGGCCATCACGGCCGGGATGCCCTGGATGCCGAACTGCTGGGCGATCAGCTGGTTGGCGTCGACGTCGATCTTGGCGAGCACGATCCGGCCGGCGTACTCCTCGGCCAGGCGCTCCAGGATCGGGCTGAGCTGCTTGCAGGGCCCGCACCACTCGGCCCAGAAGTCGACGACCACCGGCACCTCGGTGGACCGCTGGACGACCTCCACCTCGAAGGTGTCCTCGGTGACGTCGACGACGAGCGGGTACCCGACCCCGACCGGGTCGCCCCCGGCCGCATCTCCGGCGGCCGTCTGGCGGGCCCGCTCGGCCCTGGCCTGCTCGGCCTTCTGGGCAGCCTCGCCGGCTGCCTTCACCGCGGCGAGGTCGACCGCACCACGCAGGGCGGCACTGTTGAGACGAGAATTCCGTGGCTGCATGGCACCATCCTCCCCCGCCCGCGCCGCTGGTGGGCACCAACCTCCCGGAAAACGCCCCGCGCGGGCTGCGCGGTGCCGATTCCCGGGGTGGCGGAGCCACTGCCCGATAGCCTGAACCGTTCGGCGCGGATCCCCATCCGCGCCCGCGCCGCTCCCGTCCCACGGGGACACGGCGCCTGGTCGTCGCTTTCGCTACGAGTCGTAGCGTAACTGGAGCCGGGGCACCCGCCGCAACCCCTGCCGAGCCCTGCCGGACGTGAGCTGGGCCACTTTCCCGCACAGCCCGGCTGACCTGGACACGAAGAAGTCGCTACCGTTACCTGCCCCACCCAAGTTACTTACCGGTAAATCGCAGAGGAGGCCCGGTGCCGGCCCCCCAGCCATTCGTCCCGGAGACCCCGGAGACCGCCACCACCCGGGCCAAGGGCCGCCCGCGCAGCGCCGCCGCCGACCGCGCCATCCTGGACGCCACCCGCGAGGCGCTGGCCGAACTCGGCTGGGGCGGGCTCACCATGGGCCATGTCGCGACCCGCGCCGGGGTCGCCAAGACCACCCTGTACCGCCGCTGGCCGTCCAAGAACGAGCTGGTGGTGGATGCCGTCGCCAGTCTCTTCGACGAGCTGGTGATGCCCGACCTGGGAAGTCTGCAGGCCGACATCGAGGCCGTGGTGGCCCAGTTCGCGGACCTACTGGCCCGCCCGGAGAGCCAGGCGGCGCTGCTCGCCCTGTTCGCCGAGGGCACCCGCGACCGGCAGCTGCGCCGGCGGATCCGGGAGTCGATCGTCGACCCCCAGAAGCGGCTGGTCCGGCAGGGCCGCGCGGCCGCCCAGGCCCGCGGCGAGCTGGCGCCGGACTGCGACGAGGCGACCACCCGCGAGGAGGTCGACATCATCTTCGACACCATCGCCGGGACCGTCGAGCACCGGGTGCTGGTCAGCGGCGAGCCGATCACCCCCGAGTGGACCCGGCGCTTCACCGGTCTGCTGCTCGGCCCCTTCCCGATCCCGCGGTCCGGCTGAGGCCGGGCGCGACGAAGGCCGCCCGGCACCCCGCGAAGGGGCGCCGGGCGGCCTTCACGCCCGTGCGGACCGGCTCAGAACCGGGCGGCCTCCCGGTAGATCCCCCACTCCTCGCGCAGCGCGTTGCAGATCTCGCCCAGGGTCGCCTCGGCGCGCACCGCGTCCAGCATCGGCGGGATCATCGACGCGCCGGACCGCGCGGCGGCCAGCATCGCGTCCAGCCCGGCCCGGACCGCGGCCTCGTCCCGGCCCGCCTTGCGCGCGCCGAGACCCCGGACCTGCTCGCGCTCCACCTCGTGGCTGACCCGCAGGATCTCCAGCTCGGGGGTGACGCTGCGCGGGTGGCAGTTGACGCCGACGACCCGCTTCTCGCCCTTCTCCACGCCCTGCTGGTACTGGAAGGCGGCCTCGGCGATCTCGCCGGTGAACCAGCCGTCCTCGATCCCGCGCAGGATGCCGGAGGTGATCGGGCCGATCGCGTGGTCCTCGCGGCCCTTGTCCAGGATCTTGCGGAAGATCTCCTCGGCCTGCTGCTCGATCCGATCGGTCAGCGCCTCGACGTACCAGGAGCCGCCCAGCGGGTCGGCCACGTTGGTGACGCCGGTCTCCTCCATCAGCACCTGCTGGGTGCGCAGGGCGATCTCGGCGGCCTGCTCGGAGGGCAGCGCCAGGGTCTCGTCCAGGGCGTTGGTGTGCAGCGAGTTGGTGCCGCCGAGCACCGCCGAGAGCGCCTCGACGGCGGTGCGGACCACGTTGTTGTACGGCTGCTGGGCGGTGAGCGAGACACCGGCGGTCTGGGTGTGGAACCGCAGCCACTGGGCCTTCTCGGTCTTCGCGCCGAACCGCTCGCGCATCCAGCGGGCCCAGATCCGGCGGGCGGCGCGGAACTTGGCGATCTCCTCGAAGAAGTCGAGGTGCGCGTCGAAGAAGAAGGACAGGCCGGGTGCGAAGACGTCCACGTCCAGGCCGCGGGACAGGCCCAGCTCGACGTAGGCGAAGCCGTCGGCCAGGGTGTACGCCAGCTCCTGCGCGGCCGTCGCCCCGGCCTCGCGGATGTGGTAGCCGGAGACCGAGAGCGGCTTGTACGCCGGGATCCCGTTGGCGCAGTACTCCATGAGGTCGCCGATCAGGCGCAGGTGCGGCTCGGGGGCGAAGAGCCACTCCTTCTGGGCGATGTACTCCTTGAAGATGTCGGTCTGGAGGGTGCCGTTGAGCACCGCCGGGTCGACACCCTGCCGCTCGGCGGCGACCAGGTACATGCAGAAGATCGGCACGGCCGGGCCGCTGATCGTCATCGAGGTGGTGACCTCGCCGAGCGGGATGCCGCGGAACAGCACCTCCATGTCGGCGGCCGAGTCGATCGCGACGCCGCAGTGGCCCACCTCGCCGAGCGAGCGCGCGTCGTCCGAGTCGTAGCCCATCAGGGTGGGCATGTCGAAGGCGACCGAGAGGCCGCCGCCGCCCGCCTCCAGGATCATCCGGTAGCGCTCGTTGGTCTGCTCGGCGTTGCCGAAGCCGGCGAACTGGCGGATGGTCCAGGTCCGGCCGCGGTAGCCGGTCGGGTGCAGGCCCCGGGTGTAGGGGTACTCGCCGGGCCAGCCGATCCGCTCGAAGCCCTCGTGGGCCTGTCCGGGGGCCGGGCCGTAGACCGGCTCGACCTCGTCCCCGGAGAGGGTGGTGAAGTCCGCGTCCCGCTTGCGGGCGCTGTCGTACCGCTGCTGCCAGCGCTGCCGCCCGCGCTCGATCTCCTCGGCGTCCATGACCCCGAACTCCGCTCCGTACGGCCGCCACGCCAGCGGGCGGCACAGCTGTTAGGACGTCCTACCAATTTACTCGGACGTCCTAGTACTTGTCGACGGACATCCGCCTCCGACCGCGCGCACATATGCGCGGGCATACGAAAGGGCACCCTCCCCCGGACGGGGAAGGGCGCCCTCGCGATGTGCCCCGGAGGCTCCGCTCAGACGCCGGCGGGCTGGCGGGCGGCGTCACCGGCGGGCAGCTTGGCGGCGGCCTCGGCGACCACCTTGCGCTCGGCGACGAAGGAGGCGAACGGGATGCAGCCGGCGGCCAGGGTGAAGACCATCCGGCCCAGCGGCCACTTGAGCTTCTGGCCGAGCAGGAAGGTCACCACGAAGTACCCGATGTAGAGGTAGCCGTGCAGCATCGCGACGTAGGTGGTCACGTCCTCGGCCGCGTGGAAGCCGTACTTCGCGACCATGAAGCCGCAGAACACCAGCAGTGCCACACCGGTCGCAATGGCCAGGGCGCGGTACCAGCCCAGCAGGGGGGTCGCCTTCATCGTCTTCATCGCCTCGCTCGGCAGCATCGGGGGGTACGTCCGGATCCGCGCACCGCTCACACGAGGGTAGCCGCCCTCACGCCCCCGGCCGCGCAGCCCCCTCGCCGGACGGCTCGGCGAAGTCGCCCGCCGCCACCCGCAGCGGGCGGAGCAGCTCGAAGACCTCCCGGCACTGGTCGGCGTCGTACTCCTCCAGGCCGAACTCCATCGCCATGAGCTCCCGGGTCGCGCCCTCGACGACCTCGCGGCCCCGGCCGGTGATCGCGGCGAGCACCCCGCGGCCGTCCAGCGGGTTGGGGCGGCGGGCGACCAGGCCGGCCCGCTCCAGGCGGTCGACGGTGTTGGTGACGCTGGTCGGGTGCACCATCAGACGCTCGCCGATCTTGGAGAGCGACAGCTCGCCGGTCCGGCTGAAGGTGAGCAGCACGAGCGCCTCGTAGCGGGCGAAGGTCAGCCCGTACGGCTTGAGCACCGCGTCCACGCGGGAGAGCAGGATCTGGTGCGCCCGCATGACCGAGGTGATCGCCGCCATCGCGGGGACGGTCCCCCAGCGGCGGGTCCACAGCTCGTCGGCGCGGGCGATCGGGTCGAAGTCGAGTGCGAGGGGCTTGGCCACCTCCTTACCGTACCGGCGGGCGCGGGGCGGGCTACCAGGCGTCCTGATGGTGGACAAGCGCGACACGTGGCGGGAACCCGCCAGTCGACCTGTCAGGTACGTACCAGCACGTTGCGGGGGTGTGAACGGGCACCAACCATCCCCGACGGCGGGCCGGTTGGCCCCCGCGGCGGCGTCCGCCCCGCCACCAGGCGTCGGTTCGGGCGGTAACCCGCCGAACGGCGGGGCGATTCGTCCCGTTCGTCACGCCGTTCACCTTCCGTCGCGTTGGCGAGACCTGGCCAATCCATGAACGAGACCTGTCATTTCACTTGTTGGATTGTCATGCTTTCCGCCAGCCCCGTTCGGTGGCCACCGCCCCACTCACCGGTGACCACCGTGGACCGCACGGAGCAGCACGTCAGCGCCCGTTCCGCCCCTCAGGTGCCAAGCCCGGCACCCCGGAGCGCGGCGCGACCGCGCACACGCGGTTTCCCGGAAGGACCTGTACGTGAAGCGAAAGCTCGCAGCCGGCGCCGTACTCTCCGCCACCGCCCTCGTCACCGGCGTCATCCAGGTGAGCACCGCCGCCCAGGCCACCCCCACGCCCTCGGTCCAGGCGCAGGCCGCGCAGCAGCGCGCCGACCTGATCGCGCTGGCGAACGGTCAGGCCGATCCGCTGACCAAGGCCCTCGGGCTGGGCGGCCAGGAGAAGCTGGTCGCCAAGGACGCCGTGGTGGACGCCAACGGCACCCGCCACCTCCGCTTCGAGCGCACCTACGCCGGCCTGCCGGTGCTCGGCGGCGACCTGGTCGTGCACCAGGCCGCCGACGGCGCCGTCAAGGCGGTCGACAAGGCCGTCACCGCGCAGATCGCGGTGCCCAGCCTGACCCCGGGGATCCCCGCCGACCGGGCCGCCGACCAGGCCACCGGCGCGGTGCAGTCCACCGTCGGCATCGCCGCCGACAAGGACGAGTCCCCGGTCACCCGGGTGCACCGGGCCGGCGCCGCCCAGCTGGTCGTCTGGGCCGCCGACGGCAACCCGCGGCTGGCCTACCGGACCACCGTCGAGGGTGTCCGCGCCGACGGCACCCCCAGCAGTCAGTTGCTGGTCACCGACGCCGCCACCGGCCAGGTCCTCTCCAGCCACGAGCAGGTGCAGACCGCCACCGGCACCGGCACCGGCGTCTTCGTCGGCACCGTCCCGCTGACCACCACCCAGAGCGGCTCGACCTACTCGCTCAAGGACGCCTCGCGCGGTGGCCAGTCCACCAGCGACCTCAAGGGCAAGACCTCCGGTTCCGGCACCCTCCTCACCGACACCGACAACGTGTGGGGCGACGGCACCGCCGCCAACCGCCAGTCGGCCGCGGTGGACGCCCAGTTCGGCGCGGCGGCCACCTGGGACTTCTACAAGAACACCTTCGGCCGCAACGGCATCAAGAACAACGGCGTCGGCGCCACCAGCCGGGTCCACTACGGCCGGAACTACGTCAACGCGTTCTGGAACGACTCCTGCTTCTGCATGACGTACGGCGACGGCACCAACAACACCAACCCGCTGACCGCGCTGGACGTCGCGGGCCACGAGATGACCCACGGCGTCACCTCGGCCACCGCCGGCCTGAACTACTCGGGCGAGTCCGGCGGTCTCAACGAGGCCACCTCGGACATCTTCGGCACCATGGTCGAGTGGTACGCCAACCTCCCCGCCGACAAGCCGGACTACCTGATCGGCGAGGAGATCGACATCAACGGCGACGGCACCCCGCTGCGCTACATGGACAAGCCCTCCAAGGACGGCGCCTCGGCCGACTCCTGGTCCTCCTCGGTGGGCGGCCTGGACGTCCACTACTCCTCGGGCGTGGCCAACCACTTCTTCTACCTGCTGTCCGAGGGCAGCGGCGCCAAGACCGTCAACGGGGTCGCCTACGACAGCCCGACCTCCAACGGCTCCACCGTCACCGGCATCGGCCGGGACAAGGCGGCGGCGATCTGGTACCGCGCGCTGACCGTCTACTTCACCTCCACCACCAACTACAAGGCGGCCCGCACCGGCAGCCTGAGCGCGGCGGCCGACCTCTACGGCGCCGGCAGCACCGAGTACAACGCGGTGGCGGCCGCGTGGAGCGGGGTCAACGTCAACTGACGCCCGCCGAGGCAAACGTCCGGGGCCCCGCTGGGAGGGGAGGCCCCGGACGTCTCCGTTCCCTTCGCCCGCGTAGCAACGCCGGACGGTGGCGGCAAGACGCGCCGCTGGCGGGAACCCGCCAGCGGACCGACCGGGACGAACCGGTCAACTGTCGTACCCGAACCCATCCGTGCGGGTCTTGGCGAAACCTGGCCAATCCCCGGCGGCGACCTGTCCTTCCATGCCCTTTATTGTCATGCTTCTGACCAAAGCCCCGTCCGGACGCCCGTCGCCCCCACCCATCGACGGTGCGTCAGGCCGCACGGGACCAGCACGTCCGCGCCCTACCGCCCCCTGGCGCCGACCCCGGCGCCCCGGTACGTGGCGTGACCGCGCACCCGCGGTTTCGTGGAAGGAACCCGTACGTGAAGCGAAAGCTGACAGCCGGCGCCGTACTCTCCGCCTCCGTCCTGCTGGCCGGCGCCATCCAGGTCGCCGCCGCCCCCGCCCACGCCGCCCCCGTCCAGCAGCGCGACTCGCTCATCGCGCTGGCCGGGCAGCAGGCCGCCCCGGTGGCCAGGGCGCTCGCCCTCGGCGGCCAGGAGAAGCTGGTCGTCAAGGACGTGGTGGTCGACGCCAACGGCACGCGCCACCTGCGCTACGACCGCACCTACGCCGGCCTGCCGGTGCTCGGCGGCGACCTGGTCGTCCACCAGAAGGCCAACGGCACGATCGCCTCGGTGGACCGGGCCTTCGACGGCCGCCTCGCACTGGCGAGCCTGACCCCGGCGATCTCCGCCGGCACCGCCTCCACCCAGGCCGTCGACTCGGTCCGGGCCACCGTCGGCATCGCCCCGACCGACAAGGACGCCTCCCCGGTCACCCGGGTCGACGGTGCCGGCACCCCGGCCCTGGTGGTCTGGGCCGGCGACGGCAGCCCGCGGCTGGCCTACCGGACGGCGGTCCACGGCGAGCGGGCCGACGGCACCCCGAGCCGCCAGCAGCTGGTCACCGACGCCGCCACCGGCCAGGTCCTCTCCACCCACGAGGAGGTGCAGACCGTCAACGGCACCGGCAAGGGTGTGCACGTCGGCACCGTCACCCTCAACACCACCCAGAGCGGCGCCACCTACCAGCTCAAGGACCCGTCCCGCGGCAACCAGTGGACCGGCAACGCCAAGAACGGCAACGCGCTGTACACCGACGCGGACAACGTCTGGGGCAACGGCACCCCCTCCGACACCCAGTCCGCCGCGGTCGACGCGCAGTTCGGCACCGGCGCGACCTGGGACTTCTACAAGAACACCTTCGGCCGCAACGGCATCAAGAACAACGGCGTCGGCGCCAGCAACCGGGTGCACTACGGCAACGCCTACGTCAACGCGTTCTGGGACGACTCCTGCTTCTGCATGACCTACGGCGACGGCCAGAGCAACACCCACCCGCTGACCTCCCTCGACGTGGCCGGCCACGAGATGAGCCACGGCGTCACCTCGGCCACCGCCAACCTCACGTACCTCAACGAGTCCGGCGGCCTCAACGAGGCCACCTCGGACATCTTCGGCACCCTGGTCGAGTGGTACGCCAACCTGCCGGGGGACGTGCCGGACTACCTGATCGGCGAGAAGGTCGACATCTTCGGCAACGGCACGCCGCTGCGCTACCAGGACAAGCCCTCCCGGGACGGCACGTCCCCCGACGCCTGGTACGCCGGGATCGGCGGCCTGGACGTCCACTACTCCTCGGGCGTGGCCAACCACTTCTTCTACCTGCTGTCCGAGGGCAGCGGCGCCAAGGTGATCAACGGCGTCAGCTACAACAGCCCGACCTCCAACGGCTCCACCGTCGCCGGCATCGGCCGTGCCAAGGCCGCCGCCATCTGGTACCGCGCGCTGACCGTCTACTTCACCTCCAGCACCAACTACAAGGCGGCCCGCGCCGCCACCCTGAACGCCGCCAGGGACCTCTACGGCGCCCCGGAGGTCAACGCGGTGGCTGCGGCGTGGAGCGCGGTGAACGTCAACTAGCGACGAACGGACCACCCCCGGAAAAGACGGCAGGCTGCCGGGGCCCACTGGGAGAGGGGGCCCCGGCAGCCTGCCGGCGCGTCGCGGGGAGGAGTCAGGCCGCGGCCGGCACCGCGACCTCGCCGCGCTCCTCCTTGGCGAGCATCCGCTCGGCCACGAAGCCGCCGCCGGGCAGCACCGAGAGGATGAACAGCAGGGCGCCGCGCTTGACGTCCCACTTCTGCGTCTGCCAGGCCATGATCCAGAAGACGACGTACAGGATGAACAGGATCCCGTGGACCATGCCCATCACCGGGACGGCGTTGAAGTCGGTGGTGCGCTTGAGCACCGAGCAGAGCAGCAGGAGCAGGAAGGAGACCCCTTCGGGGCCGGAGACCAGGCGCAGGCGGTGGACGGCGCTGCTGTTCACGATGGGTACCTCGATACGCGGGGGACTCTGGAGATCGCTTGTGAACCGGCTCACAAGCATCCGGTCCATTATCACCGATCACCTGTCCGAACCAATCGGCGGGGGTGGTACCGGAGTCCGACCGGCCGCTTTGTCGCAGACGCGTACCAGAACACCGCCGCCCCCTCCCCCGCCGCGCCCGCCGACCGCTAGATTGCGGCCGTGGCACAGTTTCGACTCCAGGGGTCAAAGACGCTCGCCGTCGACATGACCGGCGATTCCGTGAAGGCCAAGAACGGCTCGATGGTCGCGTACACCGGCCAGATGAACTTCAAGAAGCTCAGCGGGGGCGGTGACGGCCTGCGCGGCATGGTGACCCGTCGGCTCACCGGTGAGCAGATGACGGTCATGGAGGTGAAGGGACAGGGCACCTGCTACTTCGCCGACCAGGCCACCGAGATCAACCTCGTGCGGCTGAACGGCGAGACGCTGTACGTCGAGTCCGACAACCTGCTCTGCACCGAGGGCACCCTGAAGACCGGCACCACCTTCACCGGTCTGAACGGCCTGTCCGCCGGCAACGGCCTGTTCACCACCAAGGTCGAGGGCCACGGCTGGGCCGCCGTCACCTCCAAGGGGCCGGCGATCATCCTGCGGGTCTCCCAGGGCACACCGCTTCGGGTCGACCCGGGGGCGTACGTCGCCCACACCGGCAACCTCAACCGCTCCATCAAGTCCGGCGCCGGCTGGAGCACCTTCATCGGCGAGGGCGGCGGCGAGGCCGTCCAGGTGGAGTTCACCGGCGAGGGGCTGGTCTACGTGCAGCCCTCCGAGAAGCTGACCATCGGGGGCGACGTCTGATGGCGTTCACGAAGATCAACAGCAAGATGATCGAGGCCCGGGTCGTCCCGGGCCAGCGGCTGTTCAGCCAGCGCGGCGCGATGCTCGCGTACACCGGCGAGGTGAGGTTCACGCCGAACATCACCGGCGGCCAGGGCGGCGTGATGTCGATGATCGGCCGCCGGGTGGCCAACGAGGACACCCCGCTGATGACCGTCGAGGGCCAGGGCAGCGTCATGTTCGGCCACGGCGGCCACCACGTGCACGTGATCGACCTGACCGGCGACACCCTGTACGTCGAGGCGGACCGGCTGCTGGCATTCGAGGGCTCGCTGCAGCAGTCCACCATGTTCATGGGCTCGCAGGGCGGCGTGATGGGCATGGTCCGCGGCCAGGTGACCGGCCAGGGCCTGTTCACCACCAAGCTCGACGGCAAGGGCTCGGTCGCGGTGATGGCGCACGGCGGCGTCTTCGAGCTGCCGATCACCCCGCACCAGCCGGTGCACGTCGACCCGCAGGCCTATGTCGCGCACCGCGGCCAGGTCCAGAACAAGCTGTCCACCGCGCTCGGGTGGCGCGACATGATCGGCCGCGGCTCCGGCGAGGCGTTCCAGCTGGAGCTGTCCGGGAACGGCACGGTGTACGTGCAGGCGAGCGAGGAGAAGCTCTGATGTCCTACCCTCCGCAGCCCCCGTACGGCCAGGACCCGTACGGCCAGCCGACCCAGCCCGGCT
The DNA here is from genome assembly GCF_042887135.1 of Kitasatospora sp. NPDC057965. Taxonomy (NCBI): domain Bacteria; kingdom Bacillati; phylum Actinomycetota; class Actinomycetes; order Kitasatosporales; family Streptomycetaceae; genus Kitasatospora; species Kitasatospora sp. NPDC057965. The sequence goes on along the minus strand of NZ_JBHVPZ010000019.1, from coordinate 95,066 downwards.
ACCCCGCCGCACCGCCGCCCGGCTACCCGCCACAGAACCAGCCGTATCCGCCACAGGGGCAGCCCTACCCGCCGCCGCCCGGCCAGCCGTACCCCCAGCAGGGCCAGCCCCACCCGCCTCAGGGCTACCCCCAGCACGGCTACCCCCAGCAGGGCGGCTACCCGCCGCCCCCGCCGCCCGCCCAGCCGCAGCAGTACGCCCAGGAGCAGTACGGCGGCGCGCAGGCCCCGCTGCCCACGGCGCAGAACGGCTCCGGCCCGGTGGTGCACGACGCGCACAGCCTGCCGTCCAACGACAACGTCAACCCGTACGCCTTCTCGGTCGACCTCAACGGCGCGTACTTCCTCCAGAAGGGCAAGATGATCGCCTACTACGGCGACATCTCCTTCAAGGGCGTCGGCTCCGGCGCGGCCGACCGGCTGCTCGGGCACTTCAACTCCCCCATGCACGCGGCGGACTGGGTGGTCGCCGAGGGCCGCGGCAAGCTGCTGCTGGCCGACCGGGCCTTCGACCTGAACTCCTACGACCTGGAGGACGGAAACCTGACGGTCCGCTCGGGGAACCTGCTGGCCTACGAGCCCACCCTGAAGCTCAAGCAGTCGATCATCCCCGGGTTCCTGACCCTGATCGGCACCGGCAAGTTCGTCGCCGCCTCGAACGGGCCGGTGCACTTCGTCGAGCCGCCGATCCGGGTGGACCCGCAGGCGCTGGTCGGCTGGGCGGACTGCCCGGCGCCGTGCCACCACTACGACCACGACTACATGCACGGGCTGATCGGCGGCCTGCGCCGGCTCACCGGGCTGGGCGGGGCCTCCGGCGAGGAGCACCAGTTCGAGTTCATCGGCGCCGGCCAGGTGCTGCTCCAGTCGAGCGAGGTACTGATGGCCGAGCGCTCGGTCGGCGAGGTGCACGCCGAGGCCGGGGTGCCGATGGGCGGGGTGCCGGGCCAGCACGGCTCGGGCAACAGTCAGTTGCCCAACATGAACGTGCCCGGACTCGGTAACCTGGGCAACCTCGGACGGCGCTTCGGGCTCTGACCGCACGGCCACGGCGCGCGGCGGGCACCCCGCGCGCGCCGTGGCCGGATCGCGTCGGCCGCCCGGCGGGAATGCCGGGAAAGTCGTACAACATTGAACTAAATGCGGTATCGTGGGGTCCATGGAGACGCACACGATCGACCCCGCCGACATCTCAGCCCCACCGGCCGAGGGGCCCGAGGAGGAGACCCCGTGGCTCACCGCCCGGGAGCAGCGGTTGTGGCGCGCCCACCTGGAGGTCGCCAAGCTGCTGGACTACCAGCTCAGCCGTGAACTCCAGCCGCACAACCTCGCGATCAACGACTACGAGATCCTGGTGGTGCTCTCCGAGGCCCCCGAGCGGCGGATGCGGATGACCGACCTGGCCACCGCAACCCTCCAGTCGAAGAGCCGGCTCTCGCACCAGATCACCCGCATGGAGAACGCCGGCCTGGTGCTGCGCCAGGAGTGTCCCGGCGACCGCCGCGGCCTCTACGCCCACCTCACCGAACAGGGCTGGGAGACCATGCAGCGGGTCGCGCCGTGCCATGTGCGCAGCGTCCGGGCGCACTTCATCGACCGTTTCTCCGCCGAGCAGCTCGACGCGATGTACGAGGCGCTGGCGCCCGTCGCCGAGCACCTGCGGGGCCTGCGCGGCCGCGGCTGAGCGGACGGACCGGCGGCCGGCAGCCCGTCCGCGGGGCCGCCGGCCGCCGGTCCGCGCGCGGGGCCGGGCCGGGGCGGGCGTCAGGACGCCGTCAGGCCCGCCACCAGCCGGTCGGCCGCGCCGTACGGGTCCAGCTCGCCGGTCACCACCCGCTCCGCCAGACCGGCCAGCTGCCGGTCGCCGTGCAGATCGCCGATCCGGGCGCGCAGCGCGGCCAGCGCGATCGCCTCGATCTCGTCGGCGGCCCGGCGGCGGCGCCGCGCGGCCAGCTCGCCGTGCTCGTCCAGCCAGGCGCGGTGCTTCTCCAGCGCCTCGACCACCTCGTCGACGCCCTCGCCGCGGGCCGCGACCGTCTTCACGATCGGCGGGCGCCAGTCCCCCGCGTCCCGGGCCTCGCCCAGGCCCAGCATGTGGTTGAGTTCCCGGGCGGTGGCGTCGGCGCCGTCCCGGTCGGCCTTGTTGACCACGAACACGTCGCCGATCTCCAGGATCCCCGCCTTGGCGGCCTGGATGCCGTCGCCCATGCCGGGGGCGAGCAGCACCACCGTGGTGTCGGCCTGCGCGGCGATCTCCACCTCGGACTGGCCGACGCCGACCGTCTCCACCAAAATGACGTCGCAGCCGGCCGCGTCCAGCACCCGCAGCGCCTGCGGGGCCGCCCAGGAGAGTCCGCCGAGGTGGCCGCGGGTGGCCATCGAGCGGATGAACACCTCCGGGTCGGTGGCGTGGTCCTGCATCCGGACCCGGTCGCCGAGCAGCGCGCCGCCGGAGAACGGCGAGGACGGGTCGACCGCCAGCACGCCGACCCGCTTGCCCAGCCGCCGGTAGGCGGAGACCAGCGCCGAGGTGGAGGTGGACTTGCCCACGCCCGGCGAGCCGGTCAGGCCCACCGTGTAGGCGTGCCCGGTGTACGGCGCCAGCGCGGCCATCACCTCGCGCAGCTCGGGCGCGGCGTTCTCGACCAGCGAGATCAGGCGGGCGACCGCCCGCGGACGGCCCTGCCGGGCCTGCTCGACCAGGGTCGGCACATCGATCATCGGTAGCTGCTCCTTGCGCCGAAGGGCCGCGGACCACTTGTGGTGGTCCGCAGCCCCGTCGTGAATCGGTCGGTACTCCGGTCAGGCCTTGGGCACCCGGACGATCAGCGCGTCGCCCTGGCCGCCGCCGCCGCACAGCGCGGCCGCGCCGACGCCGCCGCCGCGGCGCTGCAGCTCCAGCGCCAGGTGCAGCACCACGCGGGCGCCGGACATGCCGATCGGGTGGCCGAGCGCGATCGCGCCGCCGTTGACGTTGACGATCTCCGACGAGACGCCGAGGTCCTTGGTGGACTGGAAGGCGACGGCGGCGAAGGCCTCGTTGATCTCGATCAGGTCGAGGTCCTCGACCGTGATGCCCTCCTTGGCGACCGCGTGCTTGATCGCGTTGGACGGCTGCGACTGCAGCGAGTTGTCCGGGCCGGCGACGTTGCCGTGCGCGCCGATCTCGGCGATCCAGCTGAGGCCCAGCTCCTCGGCCTTGGCCTTGCTCATCACGACCACCGCGGCGGCGCCGTCCGAGATCGGCGAGGAGGTGCCGGCGGTGATGGTGCCGTCCTTGGTGAAGGCCGGGCGCAGCTTGGCCAGGCCCTCCGTGGTGGTGTCGGCGCGGATGCCCTCGTCCTGGCTGAACAGGACCGGCTCGCCCTTGCGCTGCGGGATCTCCACCGGGACGATCTCGGCCTCGAAGACACCGTCGGCCTGGGCCTTGGCGGCCCGCTGGTGCGAGGCGGCGCCGATCTCGTCCTGGACCTCGCGCGGGATACCGAGGCGGGTGTTGTGCTTCTCGGTGGACTCGCCCATCGGGATGTTCTCGTAGGCGTCGGTCAGGCCGTCGTGCGCCATCGCGTCGAGCAGCTCGATCGCGCCGTACTTGTAGCCCTCGCGGGACTTCGGCAGCAGGTGCGGGGCGTTGGTCATGGACTCCTGGCCGCCGGCCACCACGATGTCGAACTCGCCGGCCCGGATCAGCTGGTCGGCCAGCGCGATGGCGTCCAGGCCGGAGAGACAGACCTTGTTGATGGTGAGCGCCGGGACGTTCATCGGGATCCCGGCCTTGACGGCGGCCTGGCGGGCGGGGATCTGGCCGGCGCCGGCCTGCAGGACCTGGCCCATGATCACGTACTGGACCTGGTCGCCGGTGACGCCGGCCCGCTCCAGCGCCGCCTTGATCGCGAAGCCGCCGAGCTCGGCACCGGAGAAGCCCTTGAGGGAGCCGAGCAGCCGGCCCATCGGGGTGCGCGCCCCGGCGACGATCACTGAGGTGGTGTTGGTCATGGGACGAGCCCCTTCGCACGTCGTGGCCAGGTGGAGGATTCCGCTCAATGTACTGACCTGGTACCCGCCCGTCACCGGACCCAAGATGTGATCGAGCGCACTGGCACCATCCAGTCAACACCGTGCCGCGTCGATCCGGGTGAACCCTGCCGCCCGGCCCGTGTGAGCAGACTCGCACCCCGATCGCTGGCGCCGCCGTCCGGCATGCGCTGCACTGTTGCCGTCCCGTCGCACCCGTCCCGGACCGGAGGCCCCCGTGCTCACCCGCATCGACCACATCGGCATCGCCTGCCGCGATCTCGACAAGACCGTCGAGTTCTACCGCGCCACCTACGGCTTCGAGGTGTTCCACAGCGAGGTCAACGAGGAGCAGGGCGTCCGGGAGGCCATGCTCAAGATCAACGACACCGGAGACGGCGGCGCGTCGTACCTCCAGCTGCTGGAGCCGATCCGCGAGGACTCCCCGGTCGGCAAGTGGCTGGCGAAGAACGGCGAGGGCGTCCACCACATCGCCTTCGGCACCGCCGACGTCGACACCGACTCCGAGGAGATCCGGGCCAAGGGCGTGCGGGTCCTCTACGACCAGCCGCGCACCGGCTCGATGGGCTCGCGGATCACCTTCCTGCACCCCAAGGACTGCGGCGGGGTGCTGACCGAGCTGGTCACCGCCGCCGGGCCCGACGCGCACTGAGGGCCGCCGCCGTCGCGGGGCGGCACCCGGCCGTCCGCCGCCCCGCCACCCTCATGACCCGTCAGTAACCTCACCGGGCAACCCGGAAAACCCCCACGCGACCATTCCCCCGCAAGACGCTCCCACTACAATGCCCAGGTGCGCGAAGACTCCGGGGGACGGGGACGACGAGCACGGCCGAAGACAGGCCCGTCCGCCCCGGTGGGAGGCCCGTCGCAGGGGAGTCCATTACGCGGGCACGGCTGAACAGTCGCAAGACGGATCTGTCACCATTCTCCACAAGGCAAGAGTTCGCCCAGGAGTCCACCCGGACGGGGGAACGCGGATCGACCGCGCTCCCGCCCCGGACTCCGACGACCGCGGCGGGCGTCCCCGGCTAGGCAGGGGTGTCCGGACGGCCGCGGATGCAAGGACCAGTCGGACCGGTGCCCGGACAACGGGAGCACGGACCGGCCGGGTCGAGGACGCGACCAGGAGATGGATGGGACCGCGGAGTGCGGGGCTACGACCGCTACGAGGTTGACGATCACCTCTCCCAGTTCGAGGCCGAGATGGATCGGACTCGGAAGGAGCGGGACAAGTCAGTCGAGCATGCCGAGGACCTCGCCTACCAGGTGGAGGTGCTCCGGGCCAAGCTGCACGAGTCCCGCCGCATGCTCGCCCAGCCGCGTGCCTTCGACGCCGTGTCCGGCCAGGCCGAGCAGATGCTCCGCACCGCCGAGATGCAGGCCCAGCAGCTGCGTGCCGACGCCGAGCGCCAGCTGCGCGACTCCCAGGCCGCCACCCAGCGGATCATGGCCGAGGCCGCCGAGCGCACCGCCCGGCTGGAGGCCGAGCTGGCCGCCCGCCGCCGCCAGCTGGAGGAGGAGCTCGCCGAGCTGCGGCGCAGCGCCGAACAGCACGTCAACGAGAACGTCAGCTGGGCCGAGCAGACCCGGGCCGGCACCGAGCAGGAGGCCCAGCGCCTGCTCCAGGAGGCCCGCGCCGAGTCCGAGCGGATGATGGCCGCCGCCCGCGCCGAGGCCGCCGCGCTCTCCGACCACGCCCGCGCCCAGACCGCCGCCGACGTCGACGCCGCCCGCGGCGAGGCCCAGGCCGCCGCCTCGGCCGCCCTCCAGCGCGCCCAGAGCGACGCCGAGCGCCTGCTGCGGGCCGCCTCCGAGCAGGCCCAGCAGGCCGGCGCCCAGGCCGCCGCGGACGTGGACGCCGCCCGTGGCGAGGCCCAGCAGCAGCTCGCCGCCGCGCATGCCGCCGCCGAGCAGCAGCTGGCCGCCGCCCGCGCCGAGATCGGCCGGCTCAAGGAGGCCGCGGCCGCCGAGCAGGCCCGCGCCCAGCAGGAGCTCGGTCACGCCCAGGCGGAGATAGCACGGCTGCGCGCCGAGGCCGTCGCCGAGGCCGAGCGGGCCCGGCAGGAGGCCGCCGAGCTGCGCTCGCAGGCGGAGGCCGCCGCCGAACAGCTGCAGGCCGACGCCGAGGCCGCCGCCGAGCGGAAGGTCGCCGACGGCGAGGCCGCCAACGAGCAGCGCTCGCAGACCGCCCGCGCCGAGGTGGCCCGGATGGTCGCCCAGGCCACCAAGGAGGCCGACGCGATCCGCGCCGAGGCCGCCACCCAGCAGGCCGAGGCGGACGCCGCCAAGGCCGCCGCCGCCGAGGAGAGCGAGCGGCTGCGCGCCACCGCCGAGTCGGTGGCCGGACAGCTGCGCGCCGAGGCCGAGGCCGCGATCGCCGAGCTGCGCGCTCAGGCCGACCGGGACGTCGCCGAGCTGCGCGCTCAGGCCGAGGCCGCCGCCCAGCAGCTGCGCGGCGAGGCCGAGGAGGCCGGCCGGGCGGCCGGGGCCACGGAGGCCGCCGCCCAGCTGGCCAAGGCCGCGAAGTCCGCCGAGGAGATGCTCGACCGGGCCGGCCGCGACGCCGAGGCCGCCCGCACCGGCGCCACCGCCGAGGCCGAGCGGATCCGCGCCGAGGCCGCCGCCGAGGCGGAGCGGCTGCGCGAGCAGGCGCAGGCCGCCGTCGAGGCCGCCCAGAACGCCGCCCTGGACGACGCCGCCGCCGTGCGTGAGCGGATCCAGGAGATGCAGGACGAGGCCGCCCGGCTGCGCGCCGAGGCAGAGGAGCTGCGCTCGCAGGCCGCCGCCGAGGCCGACCGGGTGCGCGGCGAGGCCCGCCGGCAGGCGGTGCTGCAGATCGAGGAGTCGGCGAAGAGCGCCGAGGATCTGCTCACCAAGGCCAAGGCCGACGCGGACGACCTGCGCGCGGGCGCCGCTGCCGAGATCGAGCGGCTGCGCGAGCAGGCCAAGGAGCAGGCCGCCGAGACCCAGGGCCGGGCCGAGCAGACCCTGGAGCGGGCCCGCGCCGAGGCCGCGAAGACCACCGCCACGGCCGAGCAGCAGGGCCGGGACGCGCTCACCGCCGCCAAGGCCGCGGCCGCCGAGAACCGGTCCGCCGCCGAGCGCGAGACCGCCGAACTGCGCCGCGGGGCAACCGAGTTCGACCAGCGGGTGCGCGCCGAGGCGACGGCCGCCGCCGAAGCGGTGCGGGCCGACGCGCAGGCCGAGGCGAACGCCGTGCGCGACGCCGCGGTGGCCGACGCCGAGCGGGTGCGCACCGAGGCCGACACCGAGGCCGCCCGGGCCCGGGCCGAGTCCGAGGCCGCCGCCGAGGCGCTGCGCGAGGAGAGCCGGCGCGAGCGCGCGGAGGCCTCCGCCGGGCTGCTCCGGGAGCGCGAGGAGACCGCCGAGCAGCTGTCCGCCGCCACGGCCGCGCGCGAGCAGGCCGAAACCGCCGCGGCGGAGCTGACCGAGCGCACCGCCGCCGAGACCGCCGCCGTCCGCGAAGCCGCCGAGGCCCACGCCGAACGCGTCCGCACCGACGCCGAAACCGCCGCCACCGAACTCACCGAACGCACCACCGCCGAAACCGCGCGCCTGAAGGCCGAGGCCGAGCGCGCCCTCGAAGCCGCCGAAACCGCCGCCGAACAGCGCCGCGCCGAAGCCGAAACCGCCGCGGCGGAGCTGACCGAGCGCACCGCCGCCGAGGCCACCGCCGTCCGCGAAGCCGCCGAGGCCCACGCCGAACGCGTCCGCACCGACGCCGAAACCGCCGCCACCGAACTCACCGAACTCACCACCGCCGAAACCGCGCGCCTGAAGGCCGAGGCCGAGCGCGCCCTCGAAGCCGCCGAAACCGCCGCCGAACAGCGCCGCGCCGAAGCCGAAA